>JAOBAU010000373.1 GCA_025463165.1 Acidobacteriota bacterium
AGGGCTGGCGCTCGCGCCGCTGCTCGTGAACGGAGTTGTGTTCGCGTGGGGAGTGGTTCTCCTTGGTTTGCTCTGCTTAGTGTGGCGGCGGGCGCTTCGCCCGCCGGGACCGGCGAGAGCGCCGGCCCCCACACTGGTGCTGGTTCTGCTCTTCGCCGCGCTCGGCGTCTTCATCGCCATGCGCGATGCGAATCACCGAAACGCTGAATCCCGTGCGCTCGCCGCGCTCGATCCCGATCGCTTCGTCATCATCGAAGCGCCGCTCGATCGCGACTGGTCGCCGCGCGGCGATTCGTTTCTCCTGCGCGCGAATCACTTCAAGGCGAACGGCGTTGAGATCGAACAGCCGGTCGCGCTTTACGCGCGGTTCCCTCCGCCACCGCCTGCGATGTTTGCGACCGTTCGCGCGGAAGCATTCGTGAAACGCGGCGAGCGAGGACAGTACGTCGTCTCAATCAAGTCGCCGCTCTTGCTCGAATATCACGGCGAATTGCGCTGGTGGCAGCCGGCGGCGTGGAATCGTGCGCTGGCGAATCGCATCCGGCCGCTGGCGCGTGAACATCCCGACGAAGTCGCGCTCATCGAAGCGCTCGTGCTCGGCCGCGGCGAGCGGCTCGGCGACGAGGCGCGCGATGAGTTCAAGCGCGCCGGCACGTATCACCTTCTCGTCTTTTCCGGATTGCAGATCGCACTTGCCGCGGGATTGATCGCGCTGCTGTTGCGATGGCTGCACGCGCCGCGCATCGCCGACTGGTCGCTGCTCGCGTTCGCGATCCTTGCGCCGCTCTTCATCGGACCGACCGCTTCCGTCGCGCGCGCCAGCGGCGGCATCGCCCTCTTCGCGATCTCGCGCATTTTGAAACGTCCGACGACGCTCGAAAATCTCTGGTGCGTTTCCGCGCTGATACGGCTGCTGATTTCGCGGTTCGAGTTGACCGACGCCGCGTTTCAGCTGACGTACGCCGGCGCCGGAGCGCTGCTGTTCGCGGGCAAGACGCTCGGAAAAGGGAAGTGGCGCTGGATTGGATGCGCGATCGCCGCGGAGCTCGCGGTGACGCCGCTAACGCTCTTTCACTTTCACCAGTTCGCGCTCGGCGGCTCGCTGACGACGATCGTCCTGACGCCGCTCGTCTTCGCGATGCTCATCGCCGGCGCGATCGTCTGCATCATCCCGAGCGCGAAGCTGCTGGTGGCGATCACATTTCTGAACGCGCTGTGCGGCGTCGCCAATCGGATTGCGGCGCATGGCTCCGGTTTCTTCGCGTCGCCGCCGATCGGCGCGATGGTCGTTGGATTCGCCGGCGCGCTGCTCGCCGTCGCGTTCTTCGCCGGACGGCGTCGCGCCATTGCCATTCTCATCGCGTTGAGCATTCCGTCGCTCGCCGCGATTGCGCGCGATCGCGACGGCCGCCGTGTCGACGCGCCGCGCGTGATCATGCTCGACGTCGGGCAGGGCGACTCGATCCTCGTGCGCGACGGCGAACGAACGATGCTCGTCGATGGCGGGATCAGCGAAGCGAACGTCGTCACGCAGCTGGTCGATCGCGGCGTTCGTCACCTCGACGTCGTGGTGCTGACGCACGCGCATCCCGATCATTGCGGCGGATTGCCGGCCGTCGTTGCGCGGCTCGACGTCGGCGAAGTGTGGATCTCGCCGCGACGTTTTCGCGGCGACTGCGCGACGCGTCTGCTCGAAGCATGCGCCGCGCGCGAAACGCCGATGCGCCTGCTGCGCGAACGCCGTTCGCGCACGCTCGGCAACATCATCATTACTCCGCTGCTCGCGCGGTACACCTTCAAACGGGCACCGGAGAACAACTCGTCGGTCGTGCTGCGATTGCGCATCGGCGGACGCCACGTTCTCCTCACCGGAGACATCGAGCGCGACGCGGAACGCGAGCTCGCTGACGATGAAGACATTCGCGCGGACGTCCTGAAGGTCGCGCATCACGGCAGCCGCACTTCCTCAACGCCCGCTCTGCTCGACGCGGTGCGGCCGCGCATCGCGCTGATCTCCTGCGGCCGGCGCAATCTGTTCGGCCATCCGCACGCCAGCGTCGTCGAAGCATTGCGCGAGCGGAAAATTCGGATCACCGAAACAGATCGCAATGGCACGGTTGAGGTCGTCTTCTTCCGACAACACATCGACGTCCGTTCCGAAATTGACACCCCCTGACCCGCGGCATAGAGTGAGCCGAAGCGATGTCATCCACTCTTCTGCGTCTCGGGCTGTGGGTAATCCTCATCGTGGTCGCGCTTTACGTCGTCCACGAGACGTACGAGGGCGATCCGATCTCGGAATTCGTTCCGATGGCGATGCTGCAGAAAGCGATCGCCCTCGGCGGGATTCTGGTCGTCACCGGCATCGTCGTCCGGATGTTCGAGAAGACGGCGGCGAGAGTGGTCGTGAAGAATCGCTGTGTGACCTGCCGCACGCCGATCCAGCCCGGCGCGATCTACTGTCGCGCTCACCTCCGAAGCGTTCTCGCTCGTGAAGACGATCGGACGCACATGACGCGACTTCGTCGTTGAAGCCGCTCATCGTGATCGCGGGGCCGACCGGCGTCGGGAAGTCGGAGCTCGCCGTTCGGATCGCCGAGGAGGCTGGCGGTGAGGTTGTGAATTACGACTCGGTGCAGGTCTATCGCGGGTTCGACGTCGGCAGCGCCAAACCGGACGCGACGATTCGGGCGCGCGTTCCGCATCACCTTTTCGATGTGATCGATGCTGACGAAGAGCTGAACGCCGCCGACTACGCGCGGCGTGCGCGCGAAATTTGCGCGGAGATCGACGCACGCGGAAAGCGCGTCGTGCTCGCCGGCGGCACCTTCTTCTACTTGCGCGCGCTGCTGACCGGCTTGCCGGAAATGCCGCCGCGTGATGAGGCGATTCGCGATCGACTGCGGCGTATCGCGACGTCGCGTCGCGGTCCGGCGCGGCTGCATCGCTGGCTGACGAAAGTCGATGCAGCGAGTGCGGCAAAGATCGCGATCGGCGATCGGCATCGCGTCGAGCGCGCGCTCGAAGTGTGGATTGTGAGCGGACGTCCGATCTCCAGCTGGCCGAGTCCGACCGCCGATTCTGCCGATGTGCTGCCGGCCATCCGAATCGGCGTTCGGGCAGAACGGGCGCGGCTCGTGAAGGTGCTCGATGCACGGGTGGAGAGGATGTACGCCGGCGGCCTGATCGCGGAGACGAAAGCGCTGCTCGAGCGCTGGCCGCGCAGTGCGCGTCCGTTCGGCACGATCGGCTACAAAGAAGCGGCGGCCGTCGTCGCCGGCGAGCTGCCGATCGTTGACGCGATCGCAGAAACAAAACGGCGGACGCGCGCGTACGCCAAGCGGCAGATGACGTGGCTGCGCGGCGAGCGCGACGTGCATTGGATCGATGCAGCTGCTCCTGATACGACTTTCAATGCCGCGATGCGGCTCATTACTGATTTCGAGGGAACGACTTGAGCTCACGGATTTCTCTGTTGCTGTTGTTGCTCGCGGCGCTGTTCGCCGCTTCCTGCGCCGACAACTCGCTGCCGCCGCCGGTCACCGCGCCGCCGAGCGGCATGACGCGTTATCTCGTCGATCCGCGCATCGGCGCCGAGGCGCCGCGCAATCCGAAGACCGCGCAAACGTTCGAAGCGGCGTGGCGCTACATCCTCGCCGGCGATTCGATCAACGCGCGCAAACGGCTCGATGCCATTCGGACGATGGAGCCGGCCTACCTTCCGGCGATGCTCGCCGAAGCGGCGCTGGCGTTTCAGGAAGGACGACTCGACGAAGCGCGCGCCGTCATCGAACGCGTTCGCTCGAAAGGCGGATACACGGCGCTCGATGTTTACGAAGCGGAGCTGGCGGTCGCGGAGAACCAGCCGCGCCGCGCGTACGAGCTTTATCGCGGCGTGATCGCGCGGCCGGATGCGCCGGCCGAAGCGAAAGAACGTTACGCGCAACTCGAGAAGCAGGTCTTCGAGCAGCTCTTTCACGATGCGCAGGCGGCGCCCGACGCCGACTCCATTCGTCTGCTGCGCGAAGCGCTGACGATCAATGCGACGGCGGTCGAGCCGCGCGTGATGCTCGTGCAGCGGCTTGTCGCGCAGAAGAATTACGACGAAGCGCGGCGCGAGCTCGAGCCGATTCTCGATTCGGCTGCCGATCGCGGCGAAGTGCAGGAAGCGCTCGCGGAGATCGACGCGGGACGCGGCCGCTATCAGGAAGCGATCGTTCGTTATGAGCGGCTGCAGCGGCGGACGCCGAGCGATCGTTACGCGCGCCGGCTCGACGAGATCAAAGATCAGTTCGCGGCCGCCAACATGCCGCCGCAATATCAGCGCGCGGTCGAAAGTGAATCGATCGATCGCTCCGACTTCGCGGTGCTCCTCTACTGGAAAGTCACCTCCGTTCGCTTCGCGCAGAATCTCGGTTCGCCGCCGATCGCGATCGACGTCGCTGAAGTGCCGGGACGCGAAGAGCTGATCCGCGCGATCGCGGTCGGCGTGCTGCAGGTCGATCCGATCACGCGCCGCGTCAATCCCGGCAGCCCGGTGAATGCCGGTGCGCTGGCGCGGCTCACCGCGCGCGTGCTCAGCGTTCGCGGCGCGTCGTGCGCGCGCGGCACGAACGACTCGGCGAAAGTGCTCGCCGCATGCGGCATCGCCGATCCGTCAGTGGCCGGCGCGGAATCGCCGATGAGCGGACGAGCGGCGGCGGCGCTGATCGATCAGTTGGAGAAAGTGCTCGGCCACTAACCGAAGAGCGTCAATCGCGGCAATCCATAGCGATCGCGCACCAGTCGCCGTAAATTCGCCGCCTCAGTGCGGGCGCGCGTTTTCTCGTCGAGCTTCGATGCGTCGCCGATCGCCCGCGTGATCGCGCCGCGCATTTCCGCCAGCTCGTCGGGCGGCAGCGCGGCGGCGAGCTTTTCGATCAACGCCGCTTCGAGCTCGAGCAGACGCTCTTCGATCTTCGGAACGCTCTGCTCGCGCGCGAGCTCGCGCACGGCGATGGCGGTCGCGTCATCGTGCGGCGCGATCGCATCCGCGAGCTCGGCGAGGAGCGCTTCCGGATTGGCTTCCGGCGTGATTGCCGCATCGCCGACGTAGAGCTCCTTCCGCTCCGTCCACAAATCCTTCACCGCGTGCTTGCAGTAACTGAGGCTGGAAATCGTTTTGCGGCGGCCGCTGGTCTCGTTGCGCTCGAAGACGGTATCGATCGCTTCGATGACGACCGGGAGCGGGACGCCGTCGGCGTGCCACTGCTGCATCAGCGCCCAGTCTTTGGCGGAAAGGATGAACGGCGTGTTTCGTCGAAGCGCGAAGTGCGATTCGATCTCCAGGAAGTAATCGCTCACCGATGGAATGTTAGAATGTCGCATTTATTCGCAACAACTGACGGAGCCCACTCAACCACATGGAAGGTCATGTCCCCCGCGCGGAGGTCACGGTCTACTCGCCGTTGTTCTCCCCTTTTCGCCACTCGCTGCAGGGGCAGGCGGTTTCCATTGGCCGCGCTTCCGAGTGCTCGATCCCGATCAAGGATCGTTACCTCTCGCGCAAGCATGCGGAAATCGTTCTGGTCGAAGGGATGTGGGTCCTCAAAGATTGCGGCAGCGCCAACGGCACGTATCTCAACGGCACGCGGGTCGATCGCGACTATACGCTGAAGACCGGTGACCGCATCCGTCTTGGCGACACGGAGCTGCTCTTCGAATCGCAGGAGCACAACACCGATCGCTTCGTCGCCATCGAAGATCGCCACGCCAGCGCCACGATCGCCATTCCGATCAACGAGATCGATTCGATGGCGCTCGAATCGGGCGATCTTTCGAAGTTGCAAACACTCAACGCGCTGTCGCGCGAGCTGATCGAAGATCGTCCGATGGAGGAGCTGTTCGGCTTCATCATCGATCGCGTCATGCAGCATTTGCGGCCGTCGCGCGCCGCGCTCGGACTGCTCGGCGCGGATGGGAAATCATTCGTCAACGTCGAAGTGCGGCGCCAGGATCGCAGCGATTCGTCGGAGTTGCGCATCAGCCACACGCTGCTCGCGGAAGTCGTCGAAGAAAAGAAAGCGCTGGCGTTCATGGACGTCAGCGTCGACGAAAAGCTGAGCCGCGCGCAGTCGATCATCATGCAGGGAATCCATTCGATTCTTTGCGCGCCGCTGACGATCGGCGACTCGGTGGTCGGCGTTTTATACGTCGACTATCTTTTCAACCAGCGCGCGATTTCCGAGGAGGACGTGCGACTCGTCGCGCAGATCGCGAGGTTCGCGGCGATCAAGCTCGAGACGACGCGGCTGCGCGAAGAAGCGATTCAGAAACGGATCATGGACGAGGAGCTGAAAACCGCGTCGGTGATTCAGCGCCGGCTGCTGCCGCCGTCGCCGACCGGCATCCCGGGCTACTCGTTCGTCGGCCGCAATCGTCCGTGCCGGACGATCAGCGGCGACTACTACGACTTCGTCACGCGGCCGAACGGTCGCGTCTACTTCGTCATCGCCGACGTCAGCGGCAAAGGCGTCACGGCCGGTCTGATGATGGCCGGACTTCAGGCCGCGTTCCGCATCTTCTCGAAGAACGATCCGCCGCCGGCCGAGCTCGTGTCGCAGCTCAACGAAGCGCTGAAAGACAATCTCCCGCAGTCGAAGTTCGTCACGCTCTTCCTCGGGCGTCTCGACACCGCGACCGGCGTCATCGAATACGCGAACGCCGGCCACACGCCGCCGCTGCACGTACGACGCGAGCAGGTCGATGAGCTGATCGAGACCGATCTGCTGCTCGGCGTCGTCACGCGCGCCGAGTACAACAACCGCACGCTGCTGCTCGAGCCGGGCGATTCGCTCGTCCTCTTCACCGACGGCGTCACCGACGCCGAAGGCGGAACCGGCCCCGAGTTGGGAACGGTCGAGCTGATGAAAGCGCTCAGCCCGCTGCACGGCGCCGGCGCCACGGAGGTCGGCAACGCGATCGAAGAGGCCGTCCTGCAGCACGTCGGCGACGCCCCGCTCGCCGACGACGTAACCCTGATCGTCGTCAGCCGCAACGCGTAAAGTATGGGGTCACATCTAAAAAGTTAAGTTAACGCGGGGGCTGCGTTAACTTAACTTTTTAGATGTGACCCCATACTTTGCGAGGAAGCCGAGCATCATCGGTTCGACTTCGGGGCCGGCGACGGAGAAGATCCGGTCGGCGTGGTAGTTGCCCGGCATGTCGATCACGTGCAGTTCTTTCGGTTCGTTGGCGGCTTCGTAGAGCGCTTCCGAGTGTGAGTGGCCGATCAGCCAGTCGTTCTTCACGTGGATGAGGCAGATCGGCGCGTGGACGTCGTGAATGTCATCGATGGCGCGCAGCTTTGCGCTTCGCTTCAGGCGCCAGTCGAACCTTGGACGATGCAGCGCCTGGCCCCATGCGATGTGCTTGTGAATCGTGAACGGGTTGATGCGCGGCATGATCATCGAGAAGTCGGCGACCGGCGAGATCAGCATCAGCGAGCCGACCGGCAGATCGGGATGCCGCGCCGCGGTCGACACCGCGATTGCGCCGCCGTACGAGAGTCCGATCAACGTGATCGTGTCGATCGGCAGCCGCGACAACAACTCCTTCGCGACCGCGTAAACGTCGTAGCGTTCGTTGAGGTTGAAGCCGTACGTTCCCTCGCTGTCGCCATGGCCGCGGACGTCGACCACCGCGACGCGATAGCCGTTGTCGTTCAGCAGCGTCGCGAGCGTGACCATCGACGGATGACGTCGAAAGCGCCAGAAGCCTGGCACAACGAGTACGAGCGAGCGCGTCGGCGCGTCGTAAAGGTCGTAGTGGATCCGGGTTGCGTCGAACGACTCGACGGTTCCATGCACTGCCCGGGCTGAAGCGGTTGAAATTGGCACTTAACCGACACCGCTGCTTGACATCGTCATTCCGTTCAACAACTATACCGCCTCGTGGAGCGGGGCTCAGCCCTCCATATCCCCGGGAAAACCCGAGTAGAACAATCTCTGGAAGCTCGATGCTTCGGTTTGGAACTCATCTGCAAAGCGAGGTGATTCAGGCACCCGGCGAGCAAACTCCGGAACTCTGCTCTTCAACACGAACTTAAAGATCGGATCAGACGATCCGAAAAAATCGAAGGAGATTCATCAAATGAAAAAGTCTTTTTACCTGACCCTCGTTGCGCTTTTCGCCGTCGCCATCTTCGCCGTTGGTTGCAAGAAGGAAGAGAACGTCAACACTGACACCGTCGCGACCGATTCGAGCGCGACGTCGTCGACCACGATGTCGACCGACACCGCGGCGACCGGCACGACCGGCACGATGAGCTCGACCGACACGTCGGTCACGACCGGCACGGACGCTTCGGCGACCTCGGGCGCCACGTCGACCTCGGCGATGCCGTCGGGCACGATGACGGACACGTCGTCGACCGCCACCACGGCCACGACCGCCACGACGACCTCGGGCACCGCGACGACCTCGACCTCGTCGAGCAAGAAGCACTAACTACGATTCCAAAGCTGTACGAGAACGCCCCGCTTCGGCGGGGCGTTTTTGTTTGCAGCCCAAACCTCTGGCACCCCGGTTGCTTTGCATCCTGCGCCGCTTCAGCGGCAACTCAAACGATCGTTCAGCTCTCGCGCGCGACCGAAGTTCGTCGCTCGCGGCGGTTTACTCGCGGCACCTGACGACGTCAAAGCAATACGAAGGAGGTGAGGCAGGCACTCAGCGGCAACCGGCGAAGTCATTCATCCGCCAGATCAACCATTTCGTTAAGGAGAGAACCAAACATGAAGAAGTCACTCGTCATTTTCCTCGCCCTGGCGCTTGTTGCGCTCTTCGGCGTTGTTGCATGCAGCAAGACCGAGAACACCAACGCGGTGACCGAGACCTCCTCGACCGATTCGACGACGATGTCGACCGATACCGGCATGTCGACCACCGGCACGACCGGCACGATGTCGACCGATACCTCGGCCACCGGCATGTCGACCACCAGCGCTACCGACACGAGCATGAGCAGCACCTCGGGCACCGGGATGACCGGCACGAGCGGCACCGGCAGCATGGGTACGAGCGGCACGTCGAGCACGTCAAGTACGTCGAAGACGAGCACCACCTCGACTCACTAATCGCGCGCGCTTCGGCGCAAACGGTTCAGGGCAGCTGGAAACGGCTGCCCTGTTTTTTTGCGTCGAGGTCCCGCTGCAGCCGCGCGAATACGCCGTGCGTCGCGACTTCCAGCGCTCGCTCATCGGCTCGGTTTTCGATGACGTAGTCGGCTTGCGCGAGCCGCTCTTCGCGCGGCATCTGATGGCGAATGCGTCGCGCCACTTCCTCGACCGCCATCCCGCGACCTTCACCGCGTGCAAGCTGCGTTTCCGGCGCCGCATCAACGACGACGATCCGATCGAAGCGCTGCTTTCCGCCCGACTCGAGCAGCAGCGTCGCTTCGATGACGGCGATGCGATCGCGTCCCGGGAAGCGCGTTTCCTCCGCGCTCATCAGCCGCGTCTGTTCTTCGATCACCAGCGGATGAATGAGCGCGTTGAGCCGCTTCGCCGATGCTTCATCGACGAACGCGACGTCCGCGAGCTTCTGCCGATCGATCTCACCATTCGGCGCGAGCACTTCGCGGCCGTAGGTTCGAACGATGGCCTGATGGCCGGCTTCGCCGGGACGATAGAGCCGCGCCACGATTGCGTCGGCGTCGATGCTGAGACAGCCGAGGCTGGCGAAGAAGCGTGCG
>JAOBAU010000004.1 GCA_025463165.1 Acidobacteriota bacterium
GGCGTCGAAGTCGGCGGCGTTCGCCGTTTTCGCGCGCGTCTTCTACACCGCGCTGCACGACTTTCAGGTCGACTGGAGCAACGTCCTCGCGGTAGTCGCAGCGCTTTCGATGATCATCGGCAACTTCGCCGCGATCACGCAGACCAGCGTGAAACGAATGCTCGCGTATTCATCGATCGGACATGCCGGCTACGTATTGCTCGGTGTCATCGCGCTGAGTCCGATGGGCATCCAGGGAATCCTCGTCTACTCGATCGTCTACGTTTTCGCGAACCTCGGCATCTGGGCGACAGTGCTGATGCTGCGCCGTCATGGATACGCGACGGAAGAGGTCGACGACTTCAACGGCCTCGCCAAGCGCTCGCCGTTCTGGGCGTTCGCGATGATCGTCTTCCTGCTGTCGCTCGGCGGCATTCCGCCGACGGCCGGATTCATCGGCAAGTACTATCTGTTCTATGCCGCGATGCAGGCGGGCTTCGGCAAGCTGGCGGTCATCGCCGTGCTGATGTCGGCCGTGTCGATGTTCTATTACCTGCGGCTGGTCATGGCGATGTACCTGAAAGAGGGGACGGAGGCCGACGTCGTGATCACGCGGCCGCTGCAGTTCGTCGCGGCGGTTTGTCTGATCGTGACGTTCTTCTACGGCGTTTATCCGTCGCCGCTAGCGAAGGTCACGGCTGATTCGTCGGCCTGGATTTCTTCGCATTCGACGCCGGGCGCGAATGGCGGGCGATAAACGTTCGCAGGCGAAACAAATCCTCGAGGCATCGTCGATCGGGTGGATGTTTCCGCTCGCCATCGGCATTGGATTTTTGTGGGGACGATGGCTCGACGGGATCTTTCACACGGCGCCGTGGCTGACCGGGATCTTTGCCGTGTTCGGCGTCATCGCCGCGTTCATCAACCTGTTTCGGATGGCGAAGAGTGACGACACCGGAGGAACTCCCCCCGACGACTCCGGAAGCGCCTGAGCCGACGCCGACCGAGCGCGAACCGGCCTCGCTCGTGCTGCGCCGCGTGCGCCGGATCAGCGCCGGCGCGTACGTCCTTTTTGCGGCGTTTTCCCTGTATACAGGCGGGTTTTACGCGCTCATCGGATTGACTTGCAGCGGGGCCGTCGTTATGATCAACTTCCTTTGGCTGGAGGGGATCGTCGACTCGGTTCTCCAGCCGGCGCCCCACCTGAAACCATGGAGATTGACGCTGCGCAGCCTGGCGCGCTTCGGTCTCTTCGGTGTGGCGTTATCGGTCGCCATCTTCGTCGCTCGTTTCAACGCATCAAGTGTGCTGCTGGGATTCTCGATCGTGGTGGTGGGAATCATCGGTGAAGCTCTGTACAGCGTGTACAGGGTAATCGCCGAGTCGAGGTAATTAGCGCTTCATGGAACACGAAAGTTCAATACTTTACGAGCCGTTCAACCGCTACATCTGGCGTGGAGCTTTCGGCTACACGGTTCCCGATCACGTCATCATGGCGCTGCTGGTGCTCGTCGTCAGCTGCGTCCTCTTTCCGCTGGCGACCCGTCGTGTCAGCAAAGACAATCCGAGCGGCTTTCAGCATTTTCTCGAGCTGATCGTCGGCGGACTGAAAGCGCTGCTTGAAGACATCGTCGGCCACGGCGCGTCGAAACGCTTCCTCTACATCATCGGCGGCTTCGCGTCGTTCATCTTCATCTCGAACATCTTCGGCCTGTTCTTCTTTCTGCAGCCGCCGACGTCGAACCCGAACACGACCTTCGCGCTCGGCGCGTGCGCCTTCCTCTATTACAACTACCAGGGCGTCAAGACGCAGGGGCTGTGGCACTACCTGAAGCACTTCGCCGGCCCGATGCCGCTGCTTGCGCCGCTGATGATTCCGATCGAGATCATCGGCCATCTGGCGCGCATCCTGTCGCTCGGAATGCGCCTCTTCGGCAACATCTTCGGTGAGCACACCGCCACCGGGATCTTCATGGGGATCCTGCCGTTCGTCCTTCCCTGGCCGATGATGGGGCTCGGGATCTTCGGCGCGTTTCTCCAGACCTTCGTCTTCGTCATGCTGACGATGGTTTACATCGGCGGTGCGACCACCGTCGAGGAACACTGATCACAAATCAACGGAACTCAGGTTTCGGGAAATCAAAAAGGAGGAGATTCAAACGTGAACAAGAAACTCATCATCATGATGTTCGTCATGCTGGCGCTGCTCAGCGTGTCGGCGTTCGCACAGGATGCGACGCACACGACGACGACTGCCGCCAGCGGTAACAGCAACCCGGTCCGGTGGGGTGCGCTCGCCGCAGCGTTCGTCCTCGGCCTCGCAGCCGCTGCCGGCGCCATCGGTCAGTCGCGCGCGATCGTCGCAGCCTGCGAAGGCATCGCCCGCAATCCCGGCGCCGCCGGCGCCATCCGCCTCTCGATGATCATCGGTCTCGCCCTCATCGAGTCGC
Source organism: Acidobacteriota bacterium (assembly GCA_025463165.1). Taxonomy (GTDB): domain Bacteria; phylum Acidobacteriota; class Thermoanaerobaculia; order Gp7-AA8; family Gp7-AA8; genus JAOBAU01. The sequence continues at coordinate 2,430 of JAOBAU010000004.1, forward strand.
TCGTCATCTACGCGCTGATCCTCGCGTTGTTCATCTACGCGATGTAATCAAGCCGATTCGTAACGCTCAAAGGCCCGACGCCGCAAGGCGCCGGGCCTTTTCATTTGCGCGTGGCACTCCCATTGCTGAGTCTCCCGCGAGGAGGCAGTGCCGTGAACTGGTTTAATCTCGCATTCGCAGGATGGGTGATCGTCATCATCGCCCTCGCTCTTGCCGCGTACATGATGAAAGCGCCGCCGGTATGGATCGCGATCGGCTCGCTCGCGCTGCTCGGCGTCGGTATCATCACGTCCGTCAGCCGCGCGAAGCCGCGTATCTAAAGACACCCCGTGCGCAACGATGCGCGCCAAAACAGAAGCGCCGGCGTTGCCGCCGGCGCTTTTCGTTTTGCAGGATGTAGTGGTTGTGCTATTCGGCCGCGCTGATCATCCGGCTGAGTGCCGTGACGGTCGCATCGACTGAGAGACGTTCGTTGAGCGGCAGGGAAGTGAGCGACGACCACTTGCCGTCAGAGTAGACGAGGTAGTTCACCGCGCTGTCGGTCACGTTGTAGAGCACCAGCCGGTCGCTGACGATGCGGCCGTTCGCCAGCGCATCAACGCGTCCGTTCCAGTCCGACGAGAAGTTGCCGGGAGGGGAGAAGCGAGTCGGGCGCGGGCTGTCCTTCGAAATGCCGACCGGAATGCGCAGGCGGCCTTCGGAGATGATCGGACGGAGCGTGGTGCGGTTGAAGCTCTTCGTCGCGACGTCGCCGAAGATCGCGTCGACTGAATCGAGCGCCGCGGAATCGACGAGCGCCGGGTGGCGAAGAATCTCGGTGTTGAAGGTGGCCGGCATTTCGTAGCCGGGAGCCTGAACGGCTGCGAACTCATTCAGGTCGTGGATCTGCTCTTTCGGATTGTTGAAGATGATCTGACCCTGATCGACCGGCAGCATCGCGTAACGAGCGGTCTCGCTGTCGCCCTTCATCTCCCACCACACGGCGTGGATGATGAGCCTCGAGACGTCGATCACGCTGCCGTCGCGTTGCATCTGCGCGACGCGGCGAGTCATGGAGATGCGGAGGTTGTAGCGGGACGTCAGCGGCGTGTCGTCGATCGAGATCGCCGGGTGCCACTTGTTGTTCTGATACGACGCCACGAGCAGCTCGCTCGACATCGCGTTGGGAGTGCGAAGCCAGAAGACGAACAGCGTGTCGGAATCGGTGTCGTACACGAGTGCCGGCCCGCGATGCAGACCTTCCATCGTCGACTCGGGAACGATCGACCGGATGACTTTCTGTCCCGTCTTCACCGTCAGCACGAGGTACTGAGTCGTGTTCGGATGGCTGCTGTCTGCAAGCTCGCTCTCGACGGTGTACAGCGTGCCGTTCTTCGTGAGCAGCACGTCGCGGTCCGCGGTCTGCGCGAATACCGCGGACGGGAGGAGAACCAGGGCGATGACGAGCAGAAGACGTTTCATAGTTTCAGGTTGACCATCGACCGGAGATCGATCGCGAACAGCAGGCTCTTGAGATGGCGAAACTCGGGGTAGAACTTCGCCAGACAATCGAAGTGGTAATCGGCCGCTTCGGAGTCGCCGGACTTGTAGGCAACTTCTCCGAGCAGGTAGTGAGCGTTGCGGATCTGACGGTTGTCGCGGGCGACTTCGAGGCCGGCATCGCCGTAAAAGCGCGCCCGCTCGAGATCTTCGAGCTCGAGGTAGCCGTAGCAGAGATCGATGTACGCCTCGGCTGTGCCGAGCGGATCGGTGAGCATCTGCGTGGCGTCGTGAATCAGCGCGAGCCCTTCGCGGATGTTGCCTTCGAGCACCTTGCAGTACCCGAGGTTCTCGAGCGTGTAGCCGCGGCTCATCAGATCGTAGTTGTTGCCGTGCGACGCGTCGGTGATCGTCAGCGCCTCTTCGAAGCACTCGATCGCACGCGCGATCTGCGAGTCCATCTCGTAGACGTTGCCGAGGTCGACGAGCGCCGCCCGCTTCCACGAGAGATCGCTCGCTTCGTCGGCGCTGCGCAGTGCGAGCTGACCGTAGAACAGCGCGCGCTTGAACTCACCCTCGAGGCGATGCTTGTACTGCAGCGCATACGCGGCGAGGTAGACGTGGCGCGGATTGCGCCGGCGCATGATGACGCGCGCGAGCTCCTGCACTTCAGGGCCGGTGCGCTCGAGCGTGATGAGCGCGTCAGCCTTGTTGATGGTGAGCAGCTCGTGGACTTCTTCGTCGTCCGCGATCGCGAGCGCTTCGTCATACAGCTCGAGCGCGTTCTCGATCTCGTTCGCACGGACTTTTTCGAGCGCCGCCTGGCGCAGTTCTTCGACTCTTGTCATGATCAAAAGGTCAGACATCGCCGCCCTCGCCCTCACCCGTGTCTGTATCCCACGCGTCATCCTGCTCCTGACGCCGCTTGAATTCAATGAAATTCTCGACTTCTTTCTGAGCTGTCGAGCTGAGAGACTTGTATTTGTCGAAGACATTCGCGCCGCGGCTGCTCTCGTCGAAGAAGTCGCCGATGCTGAGGTCGAACGTCTGGAGAATCTTGAGCAGCGTATCGAGACCAACCTTGTACTCGCCCTGTTCCATCCGCGAAAGATCGGACTGATGAATGCCGATACGCTCGGCAAGCTCAACCTGCGTGAGCTTCTTCTGGCGGCGGAGCTGGCGGATTTTGCGTCCTACGAGCTCGAGTTGGGCGGGTTTGTTCATGCGGGTTTCGTTGACTTTTTATGCTGTCGCGAAATAAAGTCGCAGCGGTCAATCTACGGACTTCGATCCGTCCTTGTCAAGCCGAGGCCTCGATTTATAAGAATCTGAACCTGCTGCGTGAGCTCGTACGGCGCGATTTCAACGCCCGCTTCACCGGCTCGGCCCTCGGTGTGGCCTGGGCTGTCCTTCAGCCGCTCAGCCTCGTCGTCCTCTACTGGTTCGTCTTCACCTATATGTTTACACGCGGTCCCGGCACCACGTCATCGGGATACATCAACTTCCTCATCTCCGGCCTGATCCCCTGGCTGGCCATCAACGAGGGAATCATCCGCGCGACCACGAGCATCGTCGAAAACGCCCCGATGGTTCGCCGCCTCGCGTTCCGCAGCGAGCTGCTCGTGCTCGTCCCGAACGCCTCGGCCATCATCTTCGAGGTCGTCGGTCTCACGCTCTTCGTCATCTTTTTGCTCGCGCGCGGCGTTTTTCCCGGCTACCTCTGGCTGCTTCCGTTCGCGCTGCTCCTCCAGTTCACGCTGCAGGCGGGGATCGGCTGGCTGCTCGCCGCGACCTACGTTTTCTTTCGCGATCTGACGCAGATTCTCGGTTTTGTGCTGTCGATCCTCTTCTACCTCAGCCCCATCCTCTATCCGGTCGCCGGCAGGTTCGAGCGCTTCTTCGCGTGGAATCCGCTGACGCCTCTTCTCGGTTTGTTCCGCAGCGCTTTGCTGTCGGCTCCGTTACCTCCGCTCGGCTCGATCGTATTTCTGTTGGTCGTTGCCTCGGCGGCGTTCGTCGGCGGGCTGATGTTCTTTCGCCGTGCGCAGTCGACCCTCGCCGATCTCATCTGAGCTCGCGACCCCGAATTTTTTCAAGGAGAGAAGAATGCTCTACAGGAAGTTGATGATTGCTCTCTGCCTGGCGACCGCTTCATCGGTCCCGGCACAGACGCAGGATGCGAAGCCGGCCGCGGCTCCTCAGCCCGCCGCGCAGGCGGCGAAAGTTCCCGACGACGCCGGCGGTCCGCTGGAGTTCATCAAGCCGGAAACGCCCGAGCAGCGAAAGGCGCGCATCGGCCTTGCCGAAGATCCCGGCCCGAATCCCGACCCGGCGAAGAAGTTTTTCCGCTTCGGAAAGTGGCAGCACATCGAACGGTACGACCGTCGCTGGACTGTCTACGAAGGTGGCGACGAGGGTTACGTTCGTCCGTTCGGCTTCATCAACGTCTATCGCGAGCTCTATCGGCAGGATCCGAAGTACGTGTGGGCGTGGGTTGACGAGCCGAGGGAAGAGGCATCGCCCGAGAAGGTTGCCGAGGAAGCAGAGGCAGCCGGCTATCGGAAGTTCGGCGAGGAAGACATCAAGTTCTTCCAGGCGATTCGTTCCGAGTTCTCGGAACTGACGCCGCCGCCGGCCGACACTGTCATCCGTTTCGAAGATTCGTCCGAGGGACTGCCGAAGAGCGGATCGTGGCGCAACTCGATGGCCGTGGCCGACATGAACGGCGACGGGTTTCTCGATCTCATCGCGCCGCCTGAGCGCGCTGGCGGCAACGTGCCGGTCATCTTCCTCGGCGACGGAAAAGGCCAGTGGAAAGTGTGGCCCGCGAAATGGCCGCACGGACTGGACTACGGCAGCGTCGTCGCCGCGGACTTCAACAAAGACGGCAACATGGATCTGGCGTTCGGCGTTCACCTGAACGGCGTCTACGTCTTCCTCGGCGACGGCAAGGGGACGTTCACCGACGTCACCAGCATTCCGCATGACTTCGGCACGCGCCGCGTCGTCGTCACCGACGTCGATCGCGACGGCTGGCCGGACGTCGTCGCCGTCACCGAAGGTCCGACCGCCGTGCAGCGTCCGGAGGATCCGACTTACGGCCGCATCCGCGCGTATTTGAATCGCGACAAAGGCGCGCGCTGGGAAGGCATCAACGTGTCCGATCCGGCGAGCCGCTTCGGTGGTGACTGGCTGAGCGTCGGCAATTTCAACGGCGACACCTATCCCGACTTCGCGTCGGCGAGCATCTTCTTCAACTCTCCGGAGACCCTCTGGCTCAGCAACGGTCTGCGCAAGTGGAGCCCGGTCGCGAACGGGAAAGACACGTGGGTCGTGCCGTATCTCTCGTACTACTTCGCAAGTGCGGTCGGACGTTTCGCGAAGTCTGCGAAGACGGATGAGATCGCCGTATCGTTCGCGCGTTTCTGGCCGACCGATCTGAATCCGAAGACGGTGCCGGAGCCTCCGACGAAGACTGTCGTCGGAATCGACCGCATCTCGTTCGTGGACGGCAAGGCGAAGCGGACGCCGATCACGCGCTGGGCGAGCCCGCGCGGATTGATGGGTGTCGCGACCGCCGACTTTGACGGCGACGGCAATGCTGATTTGATGTACACGCGCTACGACCCGCGCGAAGGCGTCGTGCTGCTCGGGGACGGGAAGGGCGGCTTCGCGCGTGCGAAGGTCGAAGGGCTGAAGCTCGATCCGAACACGAACTACGATCTGCGGGTTGTCGACGTGAACGGGGACAAGCGTCCGGACGTCATCGTGATGTACGAGGCGTCGGGCAAGGGCGCGTTCGCGTCGCGCGACGGCTCGATTCACGTGTTCCTCAACCGCGGCACCGGCCCGGCGCCGGCGGCTGCGACGAAGTAAGTCGCATCAACGCTTCGCTTCGATGAAGGCTCTCCGTACGCGGAGAGCCTTTTTTTGTGCGGCGTGGTCAGCTGCACGGCGACGAAGTTGGTATCCGCGTTGAAGGCGGAAAGGCGCGAAGAAGCGGAAACGCGCGCTGCGACAGGGAGTTGCGGGTGCGGCGAAAGGGAACAGCCGACGCGATTGGTGGTTGCCAGAACGGGGCTTTCGGGTATAATCCGCCCACTTTTTCCCCGGTACCGTATGGCGTAATCCCATAAAAGTGCCATCCGCGTATTGACTTCTCGAATCATTGGTCTTACTTTTGGCGAAACAGATTTCGCTGAGAGTTTTAAAAAACGGCGCGGGAGGTGATCGTATCGTCGAGAGAGGGTGACGCGTGACCGAACAAAGAAGAGTTCAATCAACGATGTGTAGGAGATAAACATGAAGAAACTATTGGTTCTGGCCATGATGGCCACCCTCCTGATGGCGGGTTCGGCCTTCGCGGCACACCCGAAGTCGCTTACCCCGAACGCCACGTTCCAGTTTGGCGTCGGCGGTGCGGCTTTCGGCCCGAGCACGACCAACAACGACGACTCGTGCGACATCAGTGTTGCGCCGGCCGCGACGCTGTTGCTTCCGTACTTCGAGGTCGATTTCACCTCGCCGCAGTCGACGGCGCGTACGACCCTTTTCACGATCACCAACACGAGCCGCGTGCCGCAGATCGCACACGTCACGGTTTGGACCGATTGGTCGTTCCCGATCCTCGACTTCAACATCTTCCTGACCGGCTATGACGTTCAGTCGATCAACCTGTACGACATGCTCAACCGCGGCATCATCGCGCCGGGCACGCCGCCGGGAACCTCGATTGATGTCGACGCTCCGGATTTCGTTGCCACGGCAGGTTCGGATCCGCTCGCGAACACCGCGAACCCGAACTTCCTCCCGACGGCGGCTTCGCGCTGCGCGGCAGGCCTGCTCCCGGGCAACATTCCTCCGACGAACCTTGCGGACCTCCGCACGGCTCTGACGACCGGTCTCTACAGCGGTTGCGGCTCGACCCGCATCGGCGGCACGCACACGAACGCCATCGGTTACATCACGATGGACGTCGCGGCGACCTGCTCGACCTCGCTGCCGACCACTTCGTCGTACTTCTCGACGGAAATCCTGTTCGACAACGTTCTGATCGGCGACTATCAGGCCATCAACCCGAACGCCACCACTGGTAACTACGCCGGTGGCAACCCGATGGTTCACATCCGCGCCATCCCCGAGGGTGGTCCGGCTGGCTCCATCCCGGCGCCGTCCATCACCAACCTGCCGTACACGTTCTACGATCGTTACACCGCCGCTCCGCTGGCGCTCCGTACGATCGATCGTCGCCAGCCGCTGCCGTCGACCTTTGCCGCCCGCTACATCCAGGGTGGAACGGGCGACTTCACGACTCGCTACAAGATGTGGCGTGAAGGCGTGACCGGCGCCAGCCTCACCTGCAGCACCTTCGTCGCGAACTCGAACCTTCCGATCGCGGAAGTGGTTCGCTTCGACGAGCACGAGAACTCGTTCATCCCGGGCACCGGCGTCGTCATTTCGCCGCCGCCTCCGGGCCAGCCGGGTACTGCTGAGACCCAGGCCGTTCTGACGTCGTCGTCGCTGTTCCCGCAGAACTCGGGCACTGCCGACATCGCCGGCTGGATGTACCTGAACCTCAACAACCTCGGTTCGCTCAACTACAGCTCCCAGCGCCCAGGCTTCAGCGGTCCGGCCACCAGCACCACGGTCGGTACCCGCCAGAGCCAGAACTGGGTCATCGTCTCGATGTTCGCAGAAGGCCGTTACTCGGTTGACTTCGACGCCGCGTGGCTCGGCAACGGCTGCTCGCCGTCTCCGGCCGCTGGCACGACGATCGGACCGGCCGGTGGTACTCCGGTTTGCCCGCCGAACGTGGCTGGCTGCACGCCGGGTGTCGCTCCGTACATCGGAACCAACACCACCCCGTAATCTCGTCTCAAATCGCAGTAGCCTGAAAGGGCGGGCCGGAATCTTCCGGCCCGCCTTTTCTTTTTTTGATGTCGTCTCTTCCAATTCCGTTTTGATTTGCTACAATAACTTCCAATTCTTGCCTGATGTCGATGAACGTCTGCCATTCCGTCCCGCTCGCGGCCGGTCCGCAGCATGAGAACCAGAGTGATGCCCAAGGGGGGAGATGTGAACCAACGCTACAGCCGAATCCTATTCGTCATCTGTGCGGTACTGATGATGACCTCAGCGTCGCTGTTCGCGCAGGGATGGGCAATGCCCGCGAAAACGCCGAATACGCTCGCGACCTGCTCCAACTGTATCGGCTCGCTCAAGAACAAGCCTGCAGTCGGATACTCGGCACCAATCTCGAAGTTCACGGGGCGTTTCCTCGACTCGAGCAGCACCACTGACTTCCAGGCGTACTACCGGACCGCACGCGCCGACACTGTGCTGCTGTCGCCCGATGGGACGCGGCTCTACTTCAAAATCGGCGCGGGCGTCATGGCCTACGACGCGGCGAGTTTCATCGGGCGGCT
>JAOBAU010000015.1 GCA_025463165.1 Acidobacteriota bacterium
GCACCTGGTGCGCAAGCAGGGCGATGCGATTGGCGCGCTGGCCATTGTCGTAATCGACAACCCGATGTGTCCCGGCACCGGCCACCGCATCTGCAACGACTGCATGCGCTCGTGCATCTTTCAGAAACAGGATCCGGTCGACATTCCGCAAATTGAAACCGGCGTCCTGACGGACGTGCTCTTCATTCCGTGGGGCTTCGAAATCTACTCGCTGTTCACTCGCTGGAATCCGCTGAACGTGCGCCGTCCGATGGCGCTCCCCTACAACGGGAAGAACGTTCTCGTCGTCGGCCTCGGTCCGGCCGGCTACACGCTCGCGCATTACCTCGCCAACGAAGGCTTCGGCGTCATCGCCATCGACGGCCTGAAGATCGAGCCGGTCGACGAGAAGCTGCTGCGCGAGCCGATCAAGGACGCGAAGATTCTCTGGGAGCAGCTCGACGATCGGATCCTCGCCGGATTCGGCGGCGTTTCCGAGTACGGAATCACCGTCCGCTGGGACAAGAACTTCCTGAAAGTGATCCGCATCGCGCTGGAACGCCGCGCCAATCTGAAGGTGTATGGCGGCGTCCGTTTCGGCGGCACGCTGATGATCGAAGATGCGTTCGACAAGCTCGGCATCGATCACATCGCCATCGCCGCGGGCGCCGGCACGCCGACGATCGTCCGCATGAAGAACAACCTCATTCGTGGAATCCGCAAGGCTTCCGACTTTCTGATGGCGCTGCAACTCGGCGGCACATTCAAGAAGTCATCGCTGGCGAATTTGCAAGTTCGGCTACCGGCAGTAGTGATCGGCGGTGGACTGACGGCGATCGATACCGCGACGGAACTGTTCGCCTACTACCCGATTCAGGTCGAGAAAATCCTCGACCGTTATGAAGCGATGGCGGCGGAGTTCGGCGAAGAAGTCGTGCGCGCCGCGTACGACACTGAAGAAAAACAGATCCTCGATGAATTCCTCGCGCATGGCCGCGCCGTTCGTGAAGAACGTCAACGTGCAGCAGAAGCGCACGTGAAGCCGGACTTCGTGCCGCTCGTGCGCGAGTGGGGCGGCGTGACGATCGCGTATCGCAAGTCGCTGCTCGATTCGCCGGCGTACCGGCTCAATCATGAAGAGGTGATCAAGGCGTTCGAGGAAGGAATCGCGTACGCCGAAAACCTCTCGCCGATCGAAGCGATGAACGACGAGTTCGGCCATCTCAGCTCGATCGTCTTCGCGAAGCAGATCGTCGAAGACGGACGCTGGAAAGATTCGGCGGAGCTGGTGACGCTGAACGCGCGCTCGCTGATGGTCGCCGCCGGCACGAGCCCGAACGTCATCTACGAGAAAGAGCACCCGAAGACGTTTCGCCTCGACAAATACGGACAGTTTTTCCAGAGCTTCGCCGTGACGCCGTCGAACGAGCTGATCGAGATCGATCCGAATCACGAGCAGGGATTCTTCACGTCGTATCAGCACGCCGCCGATCACAAAAAGCTGATCACGTTTTACGGCGACAACCATCCGCGCTACGCCGGAAACGTCGTGAAGGCGATGGCGTCGGCGAAGGACGGCTACCCGCACGTGACCGCGCTCTTCGCGCGCGAGTTGATGGAGATGGATCGCGGCGATGAGGCGCAGGCGGCGCGCGACGATCGCTGGAGCTCGCTCGTCGGAACGCTCGATGACGGTCTGCTCGCGCACGTCCACGAAGTCAATCGACTGACGCCGACGATCGTCGAAGTCGTCGTTCGCGCGCCGTTCGCCGCGCGCCATTTCGAGCCGGGCCAGTTCTTCCGTCTGCAGAATTTCGAATCGCACGCAATCGACGTCGACGGTACGAAGCTGGTGATGGAAGGGATCGCGCTGACCGGCGCGTGGACTGATCCGGAGCGCGGCCTGCTGTCGCTGATCATTCTCGAGATGGGCGGCTCGTCGCGTCTCTGCGCACATCTCCGCCCGGGAGAGCCGGTCGTCGTGATGGGACCGACCGGCACCCCAACGGAAATCCCTCACAACGAAACGATCCTCCTCGCCGGCGGCGGCCTCGGCAACGCCGTGCTCTTCTCGATCGCGAAAGCGCTGAAAGATGCCGGCTGCCGCGTCGTCTACTTCGCCGGTTACAAGAAGAAAGCGGACGTCTTCAAGCGCGACGAGATCGAGCTCGGCACCGATCAGGTCATCTGGTCCGTCGACGCCGGAGAAGCGATCGAACCGCGCCGCCCGCAGGACCGCGCGTTCGTCGGCAACATCGTGCAGTCGATGCTCGCCTACGCGACGAATGCGCCGGAGATCGACCTGCGCGAAGCGACGCGCGTCATCGCCATCGGCTCCGACGGCATGATGCGCGCCGTCAAAGACGCCAGACACGGAGTGCTGGAGCCGCACCTCGCGCCAACGCACCTCGGCATCGGCTCAATCAACTCCCCGATGCAATGCATGATGAAACAGGTCTGCGCGCAATGCCTCCAGCGCCACGTCGACCCCGCGACCGGCAAAGAGACGTTCATCTTCTCGTGCTTCAACCAGGACCAGCCGCTGGACGACGTCGACTTCGCGAACCTCCGCGCCAGGCTGCGCCAGAACACCGTGACCGAGAAATTGACGAACCTCTGGCTGACCCGCCTGCTGTCGAAGAAGGAGATGGCCGAGGTAGGATGAACGCGATGAAACCGCAGGTGAAGGAAGAGGAAGACGTCGCCTATCTCACGCCGGAAGAGGAGGCGATGCTCGAAGAGGCGATCGCTGCCGCCGACGCGGGTGATCTCGTCGAAGTCAACATCATTGACGGCCGGTTGTGCGAGGTCCGCCGCCCCGACTGATGCACCGTCTGGAGTTTGTCGGCGCGACGTGGCGCCAACTCGGCACGGCCGCTCGATGGTGGCGCAGGCACCGCGATAAAGCACCCGACGCCTTCGACGACGACTTCGCCGTCGCTTTGACACTGATTCGTAATCGACCGGGCGTTGGCGTGCCTGTACTCACGGCTCGCGGAAAGAACGTCCGGCGAATTTCTCTCGACCGAATTCGCTATGACATTTATTACCGACTCGTGGATGACACAATCCAGGTCCTCGCCATCCGCCACGCCTCCCGCCGCCCGCCCCGGCTCTGATCGCCAGTTGTGTGCGACCGAGGTTACGATGAACGCGATGAAACCGCAGGTGAAGGAAGCGGAAGCGGTCGAGCTCACGCCGGAGGAAGAGGCGATGCTCGATGCGGCGATGGCTGAGGCAGACGCCGGCGAATTCGTGAGCGAGGAAGTCTTCTACGCTGAGTTCCCCCGGCTTCGCCCGCGTTGATGCGGCGGCTTCGCTTCACGGACGCCGGGTGGCGTCAATATGTTCGTGCGCGCGATTGGTGGACAGAGCACCGTGACAAGGCGCCCGCCGCGTTCCGCGACGATGTTGAAGCCGGCCTGTTACTCATTCGCCGCGAACCCGGAGTCGGCGTTCCCGTCCGATACGGCAAATACACCGAGGTCCGACGTTTCTATCTCGAGCGTGTTCGGTACTACATCTACTATCGGCTGGTTAACGATGAAGTATTGATCCTCGCGCTTCGCCACGCCTCCCGCCTCCCACCCTCGCGCTGATCGCTTATCATCGCCGGCCATGGAGTTTGTGCATCCGAGCGGGGTTGCGGATCTCGTCATGCGGCTTTCGGCGGCCACTGCGATCGGCGGGTTGATCGGGGTCGATCGGGAGGCGCGGGGGAAGCCGGCGGGGTTGCGGACGCATGCGCTGGTTTCGCTTGGGGCGGCACTCGTCACCCTTGTCACGATCCGGTTGACGGAGCCGGGGACGGTTGATGCGAATGCGATCAGCCGGGCCATTCAGGGGATCGTTGCGGGCGTCGGGTTTCTGGGGGCCGGGGCGATTCTCAAAACCAACGGCACCGACACCGAGATGGTGCAGGGTTTGACGACGGCGGCGACGATCTGGCTTGTGGCGTCGCTTGGAATTGCATGCGGTGCGGGGCAATGGTTCGCGGGGCTGATCGCGGTCGGCTTCGCGCTCGTCATCCTCATCGTCGGCGGGCCGATCGAAGGGCTCGTGCATCGCCTCTTCCGGAAACGTCGCGAGCGCGACACAACGACCGGTCCGTAGCTCTTGTAGACTCGCGCGCCATGCGCACGATCGCTCTGCTCCTCATCGCACTCACCGCGTTCGCCTGCACGACCACTCCGATGCCGCCGGCCGCTCGCAGCTACGACGAATCGTTCCGGCGTCTGCACGACGCGTACGTCGTCGAGTTTCTCCGGCGCAACCCGGCCGTCAATACCTACCTCGGCGGCGCGGGACTCGATCCTTCATTGCGTGACGTTGACGGCCGGCTGCGCGATCACTCGCAGGCCGCGCTCGAGCTCGAAGATCGCTGGCTCGCCGAGACCGAGAAGACGATGCTGTCGCTCGACAGCGCTACGCTCTCGCCGCAGAACCGCATCGATCGCGACGTTGCCATCGCGCAGATCCACTATCAGCTTCATCTCCATCAGGTTCGCCGCCATCAGCAGCGCGCCGTCGACACCTACACCGACGAGCCGTTTCGCGCCGTCGACTTTCAGCTGCAGGGAATGACGCAGACCGGCCCGTCGACGTACGGCACCGCGGATGAATGGACGCTCGTCGCGAATCGCCTCGAGGCCATTCCACAGTTCCTCCGCACGGCCGAAGAACAGATGCGTGCCGGCATTGCCGCGAACAACTCTGCCGATTTCCGGATGCTCTTTCGCAACGGCATCACCACCGCGGAGAGCGACGCGAAGTACTTCGAGTCGACGCTCCCGAAGCTGGCCGCCGAGCGACTGAGCGGACCGCAGCGCGATGCCCTCGTTGCGCGCATCGCGCGCGGCTCCGGATTCGCCGCCGCTGCCTATCGGCGCTTCCGCGACTTCGTCGCCACAACGTACTTCGACGATCCGACGAAAGAGCTCGGCGTGAAGAAAGAGTTCGCCGGCGATCGTTTCGCGTTCGGCGAAGCGGAGTACAACTGGGCGCTGAAGAACAACCTGCGCGTGAACAAAACCGCCGCGCAGCTTTACGACGAAGCGTGGCCGATCGTCGAGGCGACACAGCGAGAGATGGTCGACCTCGCGCGGCAAATCGGCGCGAAGCATGGCTGGACGCTGCCGGAGAACGGCAACGAAGCGGTCCGCTTCGTCTACGACGAGCTCGGGAAGGACTACCCGAAGACGGACGCGGAGATGATCGACTGGTATCGCGACGCCGCGATCCGGCTGGTCGACTACTCGCGCAAAACCGGCATCTTCGACGTGCCGGCCGATTACAAACTCGAAGTCGTCGAAACGCCGCCGCCGCTGCGCGCATCGATCGACGGAGCCGCGTACTATCCGGCACCGCCCTTCAAGACCACCGGCGTCGGACGTTTCTACGTCACGCCGACTGACAATGACGTCGCCGCGCTGAAAGAGAACAACCGCTCCGCGCTCGCCGATCTCTCCGCGCACGAAGGCTTCCCCGGCCACGACTGGTACTACAAAGTGATGACCGCGAAGCGCGGCGCCGTTTCGCCGATCCGGTGGCTGACGCCGGGCGCGGTCGAAGACTCCTCATCGATGTGGGAAGACTCGATGTCGGGCGAAGGATGGGGACTCTACGCCGAAGCGCTGATGGCGGAACCGCAGCCCGGCGCGCCGAACGGTTTCTACACACCGGAGGAACGTCTCTACCAGTTGCAGGGGAAGCTCTATCGCGACCTCCGCGTCCGTGTCGACATCGGAATCCACACCGGGCGGATGTCGTACGACGATGCCGTCGATCTCTTTTCGCAGGTCGTCAACTTCACGACCGGATCGTGCCGCGATGAAAACGCGCTGAAGAATGCGACGAAAGCGACGAGCTGCAAGAGTGCGGAGGGGGCGATCTTCCGCTACTCGAAGTGGCCGACGCAGGCAATCACCTATCGGCTCGGCAAGGATGAAATCTACGCATTGCGGAAAGATGCGGAGCAGCAACTCGGCAGCGCCTTCGATCTGAAACGATTCCACCTGCTGTTCATCGAGCAGGGATCGATTCCTTCCGGTTACTTCCGGGAGGAGCTGTTGAAAGCATTGCGGAAATAGTGCACGGCTCGCCCGACTACCGCTTCATGTCGCGGACGGATCTCGAAGACGTCGCGCGGCACATCGATCGGGAAGCGTTTCCGGAGCGATGGGCGATCGTGTGCGAGGAGTTGCGCCGTCGCGGAGCGGAACCACGCGCACCGGAGGCGCGTCGCGAGCGCCGTGTGCGGCCGTGGCGACGAATCATCGCCGCCTCGCAGTTTCTCGGTGCGTTGACAGCAGCGAGTCAGCTCCCTTCGACGCGCGGCGTATCGCTGGCGATCCTTATCGCGGCAATCGTGCTCGACGTCTGGGCCGGCATCGAGCTCTGGCGCTGCACGCGGCGCGGACTCTGGCTTTCGCTCTTCGTACAGGCACCGCAGGTCGTGAGCATTTCGGTCGGACCGTTCGCGTTCGCAATCCGCAACGGACTCTACGCGATCACCGGCGTTCACTCTCGAAATTTCTCCTTCGGAGTTACCGTGAGCAGCGGCCTCGACACCTGGTATTCGATCGGTCTGACACACCTCGACCAATCGTTCATCCTCGTGAACGTGCTCGCGGCCGGCGCATGCGCGTTTCTGCTGAAACTGCTCCGCACGCAC
>JAOBAU010000033.1 GCA_025463165.1 Acidobacteriota bacterium
TTCGCCTGCAGCGCGATCGCTGGTCATACGACGAGCGGCCGAGCTTCATCCTGATGGAGCACGTCAGCGGCGTCGAGGTCGGCGTCGGCGCGTTCTTCAACGGCCGCGAGTTTCTCGCGCCGGCCAATCTCGACTGGGAGCACAAGCGCTTCTTCAACGGCAATCTCGGCGAGTTGACCGGCGAGATGGGAACGCTGCTGACGTATCGCGGCGCATCGCCGCTGTTCGACGTCACGCTGCGAAAACTCGCACCGCTGCTCGCCGAGTCAGGCTACGTCGGCTACATCAACCTGAACACGATCGTGAACGAGCGCGGCATCTTTCCGCTCGAGCTGACCTGCCGCTTCGGCTATCCCGGTTTCGCGATTCTCGACGCCATGCAGATCGGCGGATGGAGCGCTGTCTTCCAGCGACTCCTCGACGGCGCGACGAGCATCGAGACATACGACGGTTACGCGATCTGCGTTGTCCTGACCGTGCCGACGTTTCCGTACTACCACGGCTACGAGTCGCTCTCGAAAGGGGCGCCGATCCTCTTCCGCGACTCGCTCACCGACGCCGATCGCGAGCAGCTCCATTTCGCGGAGGTGGCGATGGAGCGCGAACAGCTCGTCACCGCGGGAACGGTCGGCTACGTGATGGTCGTGACCGGCCGCGGCGCGACCGTCGAAGAAGCGCGCGACGACGCCTATGCGCGCACGCGCAAAGTCGTCATTCCGAACCTGCGCTATCGCACCGACATCGGCGAACAGTTTCTCCTGCGCGATCGCGCCACGATGCAGCGTCTCGGTTACTTCTGAACCGTGACGCCGAGCTCCGCGCGATAACGAACGAACGATCGTGCGCCCGCGTTCAGCCGCATCAGCGCGCCGGCGGCGATCGCTCGCGCGACGCGCGGATCATCACGCACCAGCGGCACGATGATCTCTTCGTTCCACGACGCGGAGTGGCGGATGTCGAGCGTCGCATGCAGCGCGTAGTAGCGGCGCGTCCCCGCCGGAACGCCGAGCCGTTCCAGTCCCGCGCTGACGCACGCGGCGCGGCCGGGCGCGGTCAGCTCGACGACGCCAAGCGCGCCGATCGATTCAAACGCGGTGGCGCGATTCGCCGCCAGTCCCATCAGCAGATTTCCGACCGCGGTCGCCTCCCAGACGATCGTGTGATTCCGTGAACTGAGGTTGAGATCGGCGGCCAGCCGATCGAGCATCGGCCCGTGCATTCCGTCCGCGTTGCCGCGCCCCATCTCATCCCAGTAGTTGCGCGCCAGCTCCAGCTTCGCGCGGACCGGCATCTTCAACTGCGTCAGCGCCACGAGGTCGTCGAAGCCCGCTTCGCCGGCCACTTCCTGCGACAGAAACCAGCTCAGTTGTTCGAGCGACGCGCGCTCCGCCAGCCACGGAAAAAGCGGATCGTGCTGGCCCGGTCCCCTCTCGCGCAACTCCTCGAACCACGCGAGAAACGCCTCGGCATCCGACGGTGCGGTCGCCGCGCGTTCCGCAATCGCATCGCGCTCCGACGCCAGAAACGACGTTTCCACCCGGCGCAACTCCATCTCGTCGGCGAGCGAGAGCGCCGATTCGTTCAGGCGAGGCCGGAGACGAGCGTCATTGAGACGCGAGAGGCGCTCCTGAATCGCGAACTGCTCGCGGTCGTTGCGCGAGACGAAAAGCTCGATGGCTGCCGATGACATGCTCGCTCCGTCAGCAGGTAGTGCATGCGGCTTGCCTGTGGAGGCGGCCGCTCCGGCCGCCTGGGCGGGCGAAGCGCCCGCCCCCACACTGAATCAGCGGATCGTGACGTCGAGCGCGACCACGGCGATCCGCTCCGCGGAGCGGTAGGCGTCGCGATCGAGCTCTTCATGAAAGACGTCCGGATCGAGCTCTTTGTACCGGATCTCTGCACTTTTTTCCATCAGCAGCGGCTCGACCGCTTTCCGGAATGTATCCGTCCCTTCGACGATGGCCGACGCGGTGTAGAGAATCAGCCGTCCGCCGGAAGAGAGTCGCTCGAGCGATTGCCGCACGATCTCAAGCGACAACCGTTCGCCGAATCGCCCGCCGCCGTCGCGATACAACCGCGCGTCGTCGTCGACGAGATACGGTGGATTGGCGATGATCAGATCGACGTCGCCGCCGACGCCGCGCAGCACGTCGCTGGCGACGATCTCCACGTTCTCGACGCCGTTCAGCTCCGCGTTGATCCGCGAGTAACGAAGCGCGACGTCGTTGATGTCGGCAAGCACGACGCTCTCGCAATTGCCGGCGATGAACAGCCCGCCGGCGCCGCCGCCACAACCGATGTCGACCGCGCGTCGCGCCGTCGGGGCGAGCCATTCGAGCAGCGACAGATAGCGATAGGTGTCGGGGCCGAAGAAGACCGCGTCGGCGCCGCTGGTCGGGAACGCGGAGTGGACGAAGAGCAGCTCGCCGCGTGTCGAGAACCGCACGCCGCTGCGCAGCAGCTCACCGTCCTCCAGCAACTCTCCGGCTTCGCGCAGCAACTCGAGCATCCGCGGCGGGAGCAACGTGCGCGGAAAAGGACGGCTCCAGCCGAAGACGTCGCGCAGCGAGCGGGCAACTGAATTTTCCGGCCGCGCGTTCACGCGCCGATGCGAGACGGGCGTGATCGTCGTGAAGTCGTAGCCGCTCTCACGAAGGAGCCGGCCGAGGATGAGCAGAGGTAGATTCACGAGAGGAATCCTAACCGTCCGTGAACGGGGAGTGGGGCCACGATTCGCCGCGAAGCCGTCCGCCGACGCTGAGCGAATCAACGCAGCGGCCCGTGGCCGCCGAAATTATTTGCTATCATGGCGCGTCCTTAAGTCCAAGTCCACGGTCCCCGAGCTCCTGATGAAGCGATTGCTTTTCACTTTTTTTATCGCCACGACGTTTGTCGTGCCCGCCGCCTATGCCGGCGGCGATCCCGGTGACGCCGTCATGGCGTCGCTCCTTCGACAGGCTCCCGGCCTCCGCTCGGAAGTCCTTCGCATGGCGATGGAAGCGGCGACGAAAGCGGCCGAGCGCGGCCTCATCAAACGCCGCGAGCTCCTCACCGTCATCGACTATTCGCTCCCGTCATCCGAGCCGCGCCTTTTCGTCTTCGACCTCGCCGCGCACAAACTCCTTTTTCGCGAGCTCGTCGCGCACGGCAAAAACAGCGGCGGCGATCGCGCCAGCTTTTTCTCCAATGCCTCCGGCAGTCTCGCCACCAGCCTCGGGCTCTTCGTCACTGCCGACACGTACTTCGGCAGCAACGGCTATTCGCTTCGCTTGAAAGGCCTCGAAGAAGGGGTGAACGACATGGCCTGGGATCGCCTGATCGTCATGCACGGCGCGTCCTATGTCAGCCGCGAAGCGATCCGCGTGCTTGGACGTCTCGGACGCAGCTGGGGATGTCCGGCAGTCCGGCCGGAAATCGCGAAGCAGATCATCGATACGGTCCGCGGCGGCAGCCCGATCTTCGCGTACTACCCGGAGAAAAGCTGGCTGCAGTCGTCGCACTTTTTCCACTACGCCGCCGAAGCATTCAAGTCGGCCACCGGCGGAAAATAAGGAGTGCGGCGTACGCGCGCCGCCCTCCTCTGACGCCGCTACTTCATCCGGAGCAACGCCACACCACCCAGCACGATCGCCATCGCGATCAGCGCCCACATCGATAGTGCCGGAATCGGCTCGCCGACCGGAACCGCCGGCGAGGAACCGCCGTTGTTGCCGGGATTCGAATCGGTCTCCGTTCCTGAAACTGTCGCGCTGTTCGTGATCGAACCGCTGTTCGACGTCACCTGCGCCTGCAGCGTGATCGTCGCGTTCGCGCCGCCGAGAATGCTGCCGAGCGAGCAGGTAACGGTCGTCGTGCCGGAGCAGGAACCCTGCGATGGAACGGCGCTGACGAACTGCAGCCCGGCCGGCAACACGTCGGTCATCGTCACGTTCGTTGCGGTCGATGGACCGCCGTTCGCGACCGTGATCGTGTAACTGATCGTGCTGCCGGTCGTGACCGAAGTTGATGGCGTCGTCTTCGTGAGCGAGAGATCGATCGACGGCGGAAGCACCGTGACCGGCGTCGCGGAGCCGGAACCGTTGCCGCCATTCGGATCGCTGGTCGCACTGGATATGCTCGCGCCATTCGTGATGCTGCCGCTGGCATTCGCGGCGACGCGCACCGTCAGCGTGAACGGCGCGTTTGCGCCGTTCGCGAGCGTGGCGCCGTTGCAGGTGATCGTGCCGCTCGCGCCGATTGCCGGCGTCGTGCAGTTGAAACCGGCCGGCGCGACGATCGACTGAAAGAGCAGCGAGGCCGGCAGTACATCGGTGACGACGACGGTCGATGCCGCATCGGGTCCGGCGTTGTGCGCGGTCAGCGTGTAGGTGATCGTGGCGCCGGGCGCGGCGCCCGACGACTGTGTCGTCTTCGTCATCGAGAGATCGGCGCTCGGTCCGTTGTTGACCGCGACCGCCGGCGCATTGCCGGACGCGTTGCCGCTGTTCGGATCGAACGTCGCGCTCGAGACGGCGGCGCTGTTGTTGATCGAGCCTGTCGCGTTGTTGGCGATCGTCGTCGTCAGCGTGAAGATCGCGTTCGCGCCGTTCGTCAGCGTCGCGCCGTTGCAGGTGATCGTGCCGGTCGCGCCGATTGCAGGTGTCGTGCAGTTGAAGCCGGCCGCCGCGACGATCGACTGGAAGAGCAGCGAGGCCGGCAGCGTGTCGGTCATCACGATGCTCGTCGCGGTGCTCGGTCCGGAGTTGTGAATGGTGACCGTGTACGTCACGGTTCCGCCGGGAGCGACGCTCGTCGCACCGGTCGTCTTCGCGATCGACAGATCGGCGGAATCGATCGTCGTCACCGCCGTCGCCGAGTTGTTGCCGATGACGTTGTCGAAGTTGTCGCTGGAGGCGGTGACGGTTTCGCTGATCGAGCCGGACGTTGCGGTGACGTTGACGACGAGCGTGAACGACGCGCTGCCGGCGTTCGCCAGTGAGGCGATCGAGCAGTTGATCGTGCCGCCCGCGCCGATTGCCGGCGTCGTGCACGACCACCCTCCCGGCGCAATCATCGACTGAAACGTCACGCCGGCCGGCAGCGTCTGCGTCATCTTCGCGTTCGCCGCCGCGTCGGGACCGTTGTTCGTGATCGTCTGCGTGTAAGTGATCGTGTTCCCCGGCACGACCGGATCGGGCGAATCGGCGTTCGTAGCCACGAGGTTCGACTGCAGCGTCGTATAGGTCGTCGTCACCTGCGTCGTGTTGTTCGCCTGCGTTGAATCCTGCGCGTCATTCGACGTGACGAAACTCTGCTGGATGGTGCCGCCCGGACCGTTGTTGAGCGAGGGGCTGACCTGCGCGACGAGCGTGAAGACCGCGGTCGACATCGGCATCGACGCGACCTGGCAATCGACGATGCCGTTCACGCCGATCGCGGGCTGCGTGCACGACCAGCCGGCCGGCAGTGCGATCGACTGGAACGTCAGGTTCGCATTGAGCGGCGCCGTCATGTGCGCGTTGGTCGCGGAGTCGGGACCGCCGTTCGTCACGTTGATCGTGTACGTGATGTTCTGTCCCGGCGTCACCGGATCGGGCGCGTCGCTCGCCGTCACGCTCATGTCGGCGTCGGGCGTCGAGTACAGCGTCGAGACCGTCACGTTGTTGTTGGCGTTGTTCGGATCGGAGAGATCGCTGTTGACGCCGAAGAGCTGATTGATCGTCTGATCGTTGATGCCGAACTGCGCCGATCCTGCATTCAGCACGATCGTAAACTGCGACGTCGAGACCGGGAACGTTGTTGCGGTACAGGTGAACGACGCGCCGTAGCCGACCGCCAGCGCCGGACAACTCCATCCCGCAGGCACGACCATCGACTGAAAGCGCAGCGTGTTGTTCAGCACGACGTTCAGCCGCGCGTTCTGCGCGACGTCGGGACCGCCGTTCGTGACGTTGACGGTGTAGGTGATGTTGCCGTTCGGGAAGACGGGATCGGGCGCATCGCTGGCCGTGATGCTCATGTCGGAGTCCGGCGTCACGTACGCGGTCGAGACGGTGACGTTGTTGTTGGCGTTGTTCGGATCGGAGAGATCGCTGTTCACGCCGAAGAGCTGATTGATCGTTTGATCGTTGACGCCGAACTGCGCGGAGCCGGCGTTCAGCACGATCGTGAATGGCGACGTTCCGAGTCCGAGGGTCGTCGCCGTGCAGGTGAATGACGCGCCGTAGCCGACCGCCAGCGCCGGACAACTCCATCCCGCGGGCACGACCATCGACTGAAAGCGGAGTGTGTTGTTGAGCACCACGTTGAGCCGCGCGTTCTGCGCAACATCGGGACCGCCGTTCGTGACGTTGACCGTGTAGGTGATGTTGCCGTTCGGAAAGACCGGATCGGGCGCATCGCTGGCCGTGATGCTCATGTCGGAGTCGGGCGTCACGTACGCGGTCGAGACGGTGACGTTGTTGTTGGCGTTGTTCGGATCGGAGAGATCGCTGTTGACGCCGAACAGCTGATTGATCGTTTGGTCGTTGACGCCGAACTGCGCGGAGCCGGCGTTCAGCACGATCGTGAATAGCGACGTTCCGAGTCCGAGGGTCGTCGCCGTGCAGGTGAATGACGCGCCGTAGCCAACCGCCAGCGCCGGGCAGCTCCATCCCGCCGGCACGACCATCGACTGAAACCGCAACGTGTTGTTCAGCACGACATTCAATCGCGCGTTCTGCGCGATGTCAGGGCCGCCATTCGTGACGTTGACCGTGTACGTGATGTTGCCGTCAGGCGCGACCGGATCGGGCGCATCGCTCGCCGTGATGCTCATGTCGGAGTCGGGCGTGACGTACGCGGTCGAGACGGTGACGTTGTTGTTGGCGTTGTTCGGATCAGAGAGATCGCTGTTGACGCCGAACAGCTGATTGATCGTCTGATCGTTGACGCCGAACTGCGCGGCGCCGGCCTTCAGCACGACTGTGAATTGCGACGTCGACACCGGAAACGTCGCCGCGGTGCAGGTGATCGACCCGCCGTATCCGACCGGCAGCGCCGGACAACTCCAGCCCGCCGGAGCGACGATCGACTGATAGAGCAGCGTGCCGTTCAGGACGATGTTGAGCCGCGCATTCTGCGTGACGTCCGGTCCGCCGTTCGTGACGTTCACGGTGTAAGTAATGTTGCCATCCGGGAAAACCGGATCGGGCGCATCGCTCGCCGTAATGCTCATGTCGGAATCGGGCGTGACGTACGCGGTCGAGACGGTGACGTTGTTGTTGGCGTTGTTCGGATCGGCGAGCGCGCTGTTCACGCCGAACAGCTGATTGATCGTCTGGTCGGTGATGCCGAACTGCGCCTTCCCGGCGTTCAGCACGATCGTGAATGGCGATGCGCCGACGGCGAGCACCGCCGCCGTGCAGGTGATCGATCCGCCGTAGCCGACCGGGATCGAGCCGCAGTTCCAGCCGGCCGGCGCCGTGATCGACTGAAACAGCAGCGTGCCGTTGAGCACGATGTTCAGGTGCGCGGATGTCGTCGCACTCGGACCGGCGTTCGTGACGTTCACCGTGTAGGTGATGTTGCCGTCAGGCGCGACCGGATCGGGCGAGTCGCTGGCCGTGATCTGCATGTCGGCCTGAGCGAGCACGAGTGACGGGACAAGACAGAGAAACAGCGCAAAGATGGCGCGGCGCAGGGTCGGCATAGACGAGAAGCTCCTTCTGATAGAGGTCGCGCAAAGCGCCGGCAAACTCCCTCATCGCGTCAGCCGTACAATCACGAAATCCCCAATGTCGGATGTCACCCAGTTGCTGCGTGAGTGGAACGCCGGAGCGCCCGACGCGCGCGACCGCCTGATGCTGGTGCTCTACGAGCCGCTGCGCGAAATGGCCGATCGCCATCTCATTCGCGAGCGGCACGGACACACCCTGCAACCGACCGCGCTCGTGCACGAGGTCTATCTCCGCCTCGCCGATCAGCGTCACGTCGAATGGCGCGATCGCCTGCATTTCTTCGCGGTCGCGGCGCAGGTGATGCGGCGCATCCTCGTCGATCACGCCCGTCGCCGGAAGAGCGAGAAGCGCGGCGGCGGCGAAGTGCCGATCGCCATCGAGCTCGCGGTGGAGCTCTGCGAAGAACGTGACTTCGATCTGATCGCGCTCGATCTCGCACTCGATCGGCTCGCGGCGATCTATCCGAAACAGGCGAAGCTCGTCGAGCTCCGTTTCTTCGCCGGACTGACGCTCGACGAAACCGCCGAAGCGCTGTCGATCTCTCCCGCGACGGTCAGCCGCGAATGGACGCTCGCGCGCGCATGGCTGCGGCGGGCGATGAGCGCCGCATGACGACCGGCTCCGCGACCGATCCGTTCTGGGAGCGCGTGCGCGAGCTGTTCCACGCTTGCGCGGAATTGCCTCCCGCCGAGCGCGTCGCGCAACTCGAACTTGAGTCTGATGCCGCGATTCGCGAGGAGACGGAAGCACTGCTCGCCGAACACGATCACACCGGCGGATTTCTCGACGAATCTTTATGGGAGTTGAGCCGAGGAATGCCGCGCGAGCAATCGATCGGCCCGTATCGGCTGATTCGTCAGCTCGGGAACGGCGGCATGGGCGCGGTCTACCTCGGCGAGCGCGAAGGCGAGCAGTTCACGCAGCGCGTCGCGGTGAAGCTCGTCCGCGCCGATGCCGTCGGCACCGCGATGCTGCGCCGTTTCCGCCAGGAGCGGCAGATCCTCGCGGCGCTCGAACATCCGAACATCGCACGCCTGCTCGATGGCGGCACGTCCGCGGCCGGGCTGCCGTTCCTGGCGATGGAGTACGTCGAGGGAACGACGATCGATGCGTACTGCCGCGATCGCGCGCTGCCGCTCGAAGCGCGCCTGCGGCTTTTCCTCCAGCTGTGCGACGCCGTGCAGTACGCGCATCGCAATCTCGTCATTCATCGCGACATCAAACCGGCCAACGTGCTCGTCACCAGCGACGGCGTCCCGAAGCTGCTCGATTTCGGCATCGCCAAACTGACGTCCGACACGATTCCCGCCGACGCGACGATCACCCGCCTCATGACTCCCGACTACGCGAGCCCCGAACAACTGCTCGGCCGCATCGTGACGACGGCGACCGACGTCTACTCGCTCGGCGTCCTGCTCTTCGAACTGCTGACGGAGCAGAAGCCGTTCGCCGGAAAGGAGCGGTTGCCGTTCGCCGAAGCGCCGCGCGCCAGCACGATCGGCGATCGCGCGTTGCGCGGAGATCTCGACTGCATCCTCGGCGTCGCGCTCGATCCCGATCCGAATCGCCGCTACGGGTCGGTCGAAAAATTCGCCGATGACATTCGCCGCCATCTCGGCGGACATCCGATCGCCGCACGCGGCGCAACGTTCGGCTATCGCACCGCGAAATTCGTGCGTCGCAATCGCTTCGTCGTCGCCGCGGCCGTCGCGGTCGTCGTCGTGATCGCCGTCGCATTTACTGTGACGCTGCGGCAGAAGCGCGTCGCCGAGCGGCGCTTCGATCTCGTCCGCACGCTGGCGCGCTCGATCGTCTTCGAGCTGCACGATTCCATCGCCACGCTGCCGGGCTCCACGCCCGCGCGCGAGCTGCTCGTTCGTCGCGCGCTCGTCTATCTCGACGCGCTCGCCGCCGATGCAAGCGACAATGCGCCGCTGCAGCTGGAACTGGCCGGCGCATACGAACGGATTGGCGACGTGCAGGGTCTTCCATATCGCCCGAACCTCGGCGATTCGACCGGCGCCCTGCGCAGCTATCGCAAAGCGATGGCGATCGCGAATGAGCTGCATCGCCGCGACGCCGAGAATCGCAAGGTGCTGACGCTGCTCGCTGAACTCCACGATCGCGCCGGACTGGTCGAGCAGCGTGCGCTGCATTTCAGCGAGTCGCTCGCCGATCATCAGGCGGCGCGCGCGATCTGGGAAGCGATGCCCGATCGCGGCATCGCCGGCGATCTGGCGCTGGCGCGCGCCTGGGTGGCGATCGGCGATTCGATCTACCTCAGCGGCGATTTGACGCCCGCGCATGCGGATGGCATCGCACCGCGCGGCGCGTACGAATCAGCGCTGACGATTCTCGCGAAGATCGCGCCGAATGGACCGCATCGCCGCGATCTGCTGAAAGAGATCGCGCGCGCCAATCAGCGGCTCGGCGGCTGGTACACGCGCGGCGCGCTGCGCAGTCCCGAGCAGTCGCTCGCGCATCACAACGCCTCGCTCGCCGCGTTGCAGGAGCGTGCCGCGCTCGCGCCGCAGGATGGCGTCGCGCGGCGAGACGTGGCCGATCAACTGGTGATGACGGCGACGCTCTACAACTCCATCAGCGACGGGCGACACGCGCTCGATGCCACGACGCGCGCGCTCGTGACGCTGCGCGAGCTGGCGGTCGCCGATCCGAACAACATCGAGGCGCAGCACGATCTCGCATTCGCGTACGAACAGCAGGCCAGCGCGCTCCTCAATCTGGAACGAGGAGACGAGGCGCAGCAGTCGTTCGATCACGCGCTGGCGATCCGGCGGCGGCTCGTCGAAGCCGATCCCGGCAATCGTGAAGACCAGCGCGGCATCGCCGGGTTGTACGGAATGCTGGCCGGCATGTACGACCGCCGCGGTGACATTTCTGAGGCGAAGAAGTGGACCGAGAAAACAAATGAGATCATCGCGCAACTTAAGAAGTGAGGGGATGCAATGAAAGGCATTACACCGAATCTGTGGTTCGACAATCAGGCCGAGGAAGCGGCGAATTTCTACGTGTCAATCTTCCCGAATTCGAAGGTGGGAACGATTTCGCGATACGACGAAGCAGCGTCGCAGGCGTCCGGACGGCCGAAAGGCAGCGCGATGACGGTTTCGTTCGAGCTGAACGGCCAGCCGTATCTCGGACTGAACGGCGGTCCGATGTTCAAGTTCAGCGAAGCAATCTCGTTCATCGTGAATTGCGAAAGTCAGGAAGAGGTCGATCGCTTCTGGGAGCAGCTCACCGCCGACGGCGGCCAGGAAGTGCAGTGCGGCTGGTGCCGGGACAAGTTCGGGCTGTCCTGGCAGGTCGTCCCGGACGGCATGGAGGAGCTGTTCTCCGACCCGGATCCCGCGCGGGCCGAGCGTGCGATGAAGGCGA
>JAOBAU010000036.1 GCA_025463165.1 Acidobacteriota bacterium
CCGGCGATGCCGGCGAGGCTGTGAAACTGGCGCTCGAGGGCGGCGCGTGCGTCCGCGCTGTTCGAACCTTCGAGATCGGCGAGCGTCGCTTCCATCACCACGACGCGCTCGGCCAGCCGCTTCTCGAAATGCGCGCGCAACATCGTCCAGTCGAGTACCGCGCTCACGCCATCAACCTTTCGAGCGTCGACTGCAGCGCGGCGAACTCGATCGGCTTGGCGAGATAGCCGTCGGCGCCGTACGACTTGAACGCTTCGTACTTGTAGTGCGGCGCGGTGTAGAGCGCGGTCATGATGATGACTTTCGCATCCGACGACTTCTTGATGAAGCGGCAGAGATCGCGGCCGTCCATCTTCGGCATCAGCGCGTCGGTGATCACGACGGCCGGCTGTTCGCCGGCCGCCATCACGAGCGCTTCCGGACCGCTTCCCGCGGTGATGCAGCGGTAGCCGAGCTTGCGAATGACGTGCGAGCCGATCAGACGAATCTCTTCATCGTCATCGACGAGCAGAACCAGCGGCGCTTTCAGCGCGGGCGCCATCGTCAGCCGCGGCGCCGGCTGCCTGAAGAGCGACATCAGCGACTTCGGCGCGCGCATGCGGAACTCCAGCCGTTCCTTCACCGGACGTTTGCAGCGGCATTCGCCGCAGGATTCGCAGACCGGCGTCCGCTCTTTCGTCACGCAATCGCACCATGGCGACTGCGACACGTCGGCGAGCGCCGCGCAGCTCGGGCAGGCCGTTACGTAGATATCGGGAGTGACGATGGAGAAGCTCGGCTCGAATGGTTGTGCGCTCATTGTGCGTTCCTTTTTCTTCAGTGGTTACCAGCCGAGTGCGGCGCTGATGTCGCTCGCGAGGCTGTTGGGGTCGAACGGTTTGGCCATGATTGCGCGCGCGCCGAGGGAGCCCAGACAGCGGCGATCCGCGGATTGCACTTTGGCTGTGAGGAAGATGACGGGGATGTCGCGCGTCGCCTGAAACTGCCGCAGCATCGCGAACGTGGCCGGTCCGTCGAGCTCCGGCATCATCACGTCGAGCAGGATCGCGTCGGGCTGTTCGGCTGCCGCGCACTCGATCCCTTTGCGTCCGGTCGATGCGGTCAGCACTTCGAAGCCGCCGATCTCCAGCGTGATCGCCGCGACTTCGCGGATGTCATCTTCGTCGTCGATGATCAGAATTCGTTTAGGCGACATGTGCGATTTCCTTTTGCGTGCGAGTCATGGTGGCGAGGAGGTCGACGACGCGCCGCTCGAACTCCTGCGGCGGCACGCGGCTTTTGGTCAGGAACTGGGTCGGTCCGAGCGTGAGGCGCTGGCGTTCCGACGTCGTCGGATCGGTCGCCGAGTAGACGACCATCGGCACTTTGCAGAGCTTCTCCTGCTCGCGCAGCCACTCGACGACGCCGAAGCCATCGAGCTCCGGCAGCACGAGATCGAGGATCAGCAGATCGGGCGTGACTTCGCGAGCGAGCGCGATCGCTTCCCGTCCGGTCGCTGCATGACAGGTCTCGATTCCGTGGCGCGCGAATGATTCGGTGATGACGCGCGCGAGATCGAAATCGTCTTCGACGATCATGATTCGCGGGCGCCGGCCGGCGAGGCCGAGCGCGTGCTCGAGCGTCGCGATGAGCGTCCTTTCATCGAGCGGTTTGTTCACCCAGCCGGCGAGATCGAACGGCGCCGCCATCTCGTCGGCCTTGATGCCGCTGAGAATGACGACCGGGATCTCGGCCGTTTCCGGATTGTTCTTCAGGCGCGACAACGTTTCCCAGCCGCCGCCCGCCGGCATGAAGATGTCGAGCAGGATGACGTCGGGAGTGAAGCTCGGCAGGAGGCGCAGCAGCTCGTCGCCGCCTTCGGCCGTGCGAACGTCGTAGCCGTATCCGTCCAGCATCGCTTCGAGCACTTCGCGAAGGTTCGGATCGTCATCGCAAACGACGATGCGGGGAGCGGCACCAGGTTTCCGGCCGCTCGCTTCGAGGAGCGCTGCCGGAATCGAGAAACGGAACTCGCTTCCCTCACCGACGACGCTCTCGACGTGCATCTCGCCGCCGTGCTCGCGAACGATGCTGCGGCAGATCGTCAGGCCGAGACCCGAGCCGCCTTTCTCGCGCGAATCGGACGCATCGACCTGCTGGAAGCGATCGAAGACGCTGTCGAGCTTGTCGGCCGGAATGCCGCGGCCGCGATCTTTGACGCGGAAGGCCACGCCGTCGCGCTCGTGAATCGCGGAGATCGTGACCGCCGATCCCGACGGCGAGAACTTGATGGCGTTGCTGAGCAGATTGGTGAGCGTCTGGATGACGCGATCGGCGTCGGCGTTGATCGTCGCCGATTCGACGCGGCCGAGCTCGAGAAGAACGCCGGCTTTGTCGGCGATCGGGCGCATGACGTCGATCGAGTCGCGCAGCAGCGTCGCGGCGTTGCAGATGCTCTTCGTCAGCACGACCTTGCCGGAGTCGATCCGCTCGATGTCGAGAATGTCGTTGATCAGCCGCACGAGGCGGTCGGTGTTCGAGACCGCGATGTCGAGCATGCGCTGGCCTTTCACCGGCGACGACGCCATCAATCCGCCGGCGAGCAGGCCGAGCGCGCCGCGGATCGACGTGAGCGGCGTGCGCAATTCATGGCTGACGATCGAGACGAATTCGTCTTTCATCCGCTGTACTTCGAGACGCTCGGTCGTGTCGTGGAAAGTCATGACCGCGCCGACGAGCTGGCCCGATTCGTTGCGCATCGGCGTCGTCGAATACTCGACGGCGAAGCTCGTCTGATCGCGGCGCCAGAAGATGTCGTTTGGGACCCGCGACATCTCGCCGTCGCGCAGCGCGCGCATGTTCGGACACTCTTCGAACGGATGCGCTTTGCCGTACTCACGCGTGTGATGAATCAGTTCGTGGAAGCGCTGGCCGCGAAGATTGTTCATCGAGAGGCGGAGCATTTCCGCGGCGGCGCGGTTGATGAACGTGGCGCGGCCGTCGAGGTCGAGTCCGACGATCCCGTCCGCGGCGGCGTTGAGAATCAGCTCGTTCTTCCGGCCAAGCCGTTCGAGCTGCACGTTCACCTCACGCAGCTCGGCCTCGGCGCGCTTCGCATCCGTCAGATCGAGCATCGCGCCGATCATCCGCGTCGGCTTTCCGTCGGCATCGCGCATCAGAAACCCGCGATCGAGGATGTACGCGTAGTTCTTGCCGTCGCCGCGCAGGAAGCGATATTCACGCGCCCACGACTGGCCGTCGGAGTCGACCATCGTCCGGATGCTGTCCATCACGCCGCGGACGTCTTCCGGATGGATCGCATCGGCCCAGCGCGTGATGTTCACCATGCCCCAGCTCGAGTAGCCGAGGTTCGTCTGTAGTGCTTCGTTGAACCAGACGGTGTTGTCGGCGAGGTTCCAGTCCCAGATCACGTCGTTCGTGGCGCGCGACGCGATCGAGAAACGCTCATCGCTCTCGCGCACCGATTGCTCGGCGCGGTCGCGCGCCTCGATGTAGCAGTGCAGCGCCATCAATGCGTACGCCCATGAGATGACGAAGAGTGGAAGGAGCAGCAGGCAGGTGCCGATGAGGATCGCGTTGCGGCGGCTGGTCCGTTCGCGGCCGTTCTCGATGTGCTCGCGGACGACCTGATTGATGACGCTCGTCAGCTGACCGAACGTCGCTTTCATTTCGCGATAGCGGTCGGTCGAGAGCAGCGCGGTCGCGGCAGCGGTGTTGCCGTCGCCGGCGAGCGCGAGCGCCTCACGCTCCATCCGCGTCGTTTCGCGATCGGCCTGATCGGCGGCGCCGGTGCGAATGCCGAGCTCGTTGCGGGCCAGCTCGCGCTTCAGCTGTTCCCACGTCGGCGCGAATTCTTTCGCCGCCTCGTCGTATTTCCTGTCCCACTCCGGGTCGTTCGAGAGCGCCGCGACACGCGCGGAAGAGGTCAGTGTTTCATCGAGGTGCGTGATGTTGGCGCTCAGCTCGCTCAGCTTCGCCAGATCGATGACGTCGGAGTAGTGGTGATAGAGCGACGTGATCGTCCACGCCGCGACCGCGGTGAGCATGACAGCGGCGAGCAGAGCCATTTCCAGCGCCCACTGTGTGGAACCGCGGGAAGGGGCCGGGCGAGTCGAAGAAGTCGGTTTTGCGGTGTGCATCCGGCGGTCGGATAGAGCGTCCTCCCTGCCAGAATGCCGATGTGTCGTAAGTCGCTGTAAATTAACGGTTTACTCGAATTGGAAGCAGAGCGATATCCGTCGCGATCCGAACACCTGTCCAGCAATCAGACGTTATTCGAGCCGGAAACTGACCACGAGCTCGTGCTCGACTTCGTGCGCTTCGCCGTCGACCTTGAAAGGACGGAAACGCCACGTGCGGATGGCGCGCACGGCCGAGTCCTCGAACTTCGGCCAGCGAGGATGTTCGAGCACGACGACCTCTCGCACGTGGCCGTCTTTTCCGATGATGTAGCGCAGCGTGACGTCGTCTTCGCGATGGAGCATCCGCGCGTCTTCGGGATATTGCGGGAAGAGTTTCTTCTCGACGTAGAGCGGCAGGTTGACGTTCCGTCCGAAAAGCACACGATCGCCGACCATCACCCCGCCCTGAAGTCCGTCCGGCTTTCCTTCCGCGGCGCCGGTGCCGGTTCCGCTACCTGTGCCGCCGCCTGCTCCTTCCGCACCGTCATCCGCGCCGGCCGGCGAAGGAAGCGGCGCGAATGCGGCGAGCGAGAGCGTCGCCGTGCGCATCGGCACGATCGGAATCGAATCAGGGATGACGGTCGGCGCGACGTCGAGTGCGGGCGGAGGCGGCGCGACCGCGGGTGACGTCGTCGCCGGCGTCGCAGGATTGGCCGGACGGGCGGGGGCGGCGGAGGGGAGCGGGGGCGGGGGAGCGGGGGCGGCGGCGATCGAGTACGGACGGACGAGCCGCGGCGGCTGATCGGGAAACTCCGCGCGCCAGTGCGGCGCAATCACGAATGCCGCGAAGACGATGACATGCGTGACGATCGACACCGGCAGCGAGCGATACGCCTTGCGCGTACGCGTATGAAACGCCTCCGGAGCAACCGTCTCGAACATGACTAACGACCGAATCGCTCCGCCGACCTCGCCCGCAAACGTTCGGCTTCGATCTCGCGATCGCGCGGCTCCGCGTTCGTGACGAGCGAGTGCAGCAGCGTGTGCGCCGCCGTGGAGATCTCATCGATGGCGCGATGGAACGCCTCCTCGTTCGCTTTTGATGGCTTCGTGAAACCGGAGAGCTTCCTGACGAACTGCAGGGACGCGTCGCGAATCTCATCCTCGGTGACAGGCGGCTCGAAATTGAAAAGGGTCTTGATGTTTCGGCACATGGTCCGCCGATTCTCGGTCATTGCACGTCGGTTTCGCTACCGATGTCGCGTCACATTTGCGACTCGCGCCGCAGCCGATTGGCGCGCGCGACGCCGACGCTCGTCACGATGAGCGCCCCGAGCACGATCGCCACGAGGTTCGCGCCGACGTAAATCGGCTGCGGAATCGACGCAACGAGAGCCGCCGCAGCGATGACCAGCTGCACGATTCCGAGCTTAACGAAATCGCGTCCCATCGCCTCATTCGCGTCGTACCAGACTGATTCACTGGCCGCGGTGGCGGGGAGTCGCAGCCCGTACCAGGGATTCGGCGCGATGCGGCGCTGCATCAGCGGAATGCCCAACAACGTGACGAGCAGGCCGGCGCCGAGAAACATCAACTCAAATCGCAGCATGACGAATCAGGTGGTCTGTCGAACCATCGCCGAGCCAGCTCCCTCGCATCCGGACAGACTTTCATCGGCGGCCTCCTCCGTTCATTGTATCGCCGCGACCTCATGCCACCGTCGGATCGGCGTGAAATACGGCGTGCGATCATGCCGCCGTGCATCCCGCTGCGCTCCTGCTCGTTTCCATCATGGTCACGGGTGCTTCCGAAAACGGTTTCCGGCCCGTGCTCGAAGCGGCTTGCCGCGCCGATGCGTCTGGCGACCTCCGGGCCATGTCGCGGCTCTGGACGGACGCGAAAGAGCGCGATGCATTCATCGCGCGCGTCCGGAGAAAACATCGGAATCGATGCCGGCAGCTCGAGCGTCAGGAGATCACGATCGAATCAGCTGACGCCGCGAGCGCGTCGGCCACCGTCTCCATCACATCGTCGGTTCGCAGCGAGTGGCGGCCTTCGTTAACGTGGCTCGAGACCGACTCGGCGGTCGTGACGCTGGCGCGCGCCGGCGAGGAATGGCGCATCGTCCGCTGGGCGCCGTCTGCCGACACGTTCGTGAATCGCTGGCTGGTGGCGAGCGACTGCGACCGCGAGCTCATGACGGCGGCGCTGCCGGAATCACAATGGAATGCAGTCGCCGGCGCAGCTACCCGTTCAGCGATCGACCTCCTGAACGGAGGCCATCCGCACGACGCGTGGACGTTGACGAAATTCGCCCGAGCGCTGGCCGATCAAAGCGGCGATGCGCGTGCGAATGCGCAGGTGCTCTCAACGCTGAGCGTCCTGATGCGCTATGACAACGGCGTGACGCCCGACTACTCGGCGAGCCTGCGCGTTGCGCGAGAAGGTCTGGCGGCCGCGGAGCGCGCCGGCGACCCTGACGAAGTGGCGAGAGCTCTGGTGCGAATCGGTCGCGCGGAGGTCCTGGTCGTACCGACGAAGGGCGAGTCGTTTCTTCGCGCGCTCGAACTGGAGCCGTTCGTCGCCGACGTCACGATCATCGCGCTGGCGGCCTCGCAGATGGCAAAGACGTTCGACGATCTTCAGGAGCATCGCCGGGCACTCGGATACGCCGCGCTCGCCGCGCGTTTTGCCGAGGAGTCGGGCGAGGCAAGCGCCCGCATCTCGGCGGAAATGAATTTCGGAGGAACCTACGCGTGGGTCTCCGACTCCAGTCTGGCCATCCTTCATTACGAGGAGGCGTTGCGGCTGGCTCGCGCCACTGACATGAAGCCGATCATTGCGTCGATCCTCACCGAACTGGCTCGTAACTATTCGAACGAGCACCGGCTCGACGAGATGGAACGCGTCATCGAAGAAGGGTTCTCCCTGCTCGAGCCCCTCGGGCTCGAGTGCAGCGAGTCCGCCTTCTGGCTGCACGTGCGACGCGCATCTCTGGCCAGCTGGCGCGGCGATGACGCGTTGATGGAACAGAGCCTGCGGGCCGCGCTGGCGGTCGCCGATGAGGTTGCCCGCCCCGATCTGACGAGCATCGCGAAAACGACTCTCGCGCTGCTGCGCTTCAGGCAGCGTCGTCCGGAGGAGGCCATTCGTCTTTCCTGGGAGGCATTTCCCGGCTCGATCCAGCTCGTATTCATTCTCGCCTCCGCGCTCGCGCAACTTGGCGATTGCGAGACGGCGATCGATCTGCTCCGCGTCGCCATCGATGCGCATGCGCGCGATCTTCGGAGTGCTCCCGGCGCACGGCAGAAACGCCTCTTCGACGATGCGGTCATGGGCGGTCTCTATCTGCCGTTGATCGAGTTGCTGGTGGACGAGGAGCGCTGGATGGACGCGCTGGAAACGGCGGAGGAGATGCGCTCGTCCCAGCTGCGGGAAATGCGATCGGAGATGACGATCGCGGTACCGCGCGGAAGGTCCGACGAGGAGAGGAACGCCGATCGCCTGATCGCTTACCTGAATCGCCGTTTGCTCGCATCGCACCGGCGGCCGGCATCGGATGACGTACATGCGCAACTCGAGCAGGCGCGCTGGCGTCTGGCTGACGCGCGCGCACAATCGGACGCCGCCGCGGTCACGAGCAGTCCGCCGCATGCCCGGTTTTTCTTCGATCGCTCGATGCCGGCGATGACATCCGGCGTGGCGTTGATCGAGTACGTGATGACAGGCAACCGGACGCTGATCTTCGCGGCGCGCCGTCAGGCAGATGGAACGCTGGCGATGATCGTGCGGCAGGTGACCGTGAATCCCGCGGCGCTGCGATCGCTGGTTGCTCAGTACACCACTGCCATTGCGCGGCGCGATCTCAGCTATGCCGCGGTCGGGCGAAAGCTGCACGAGCTGCTGATCCAGCCGGTCGCGGAGGTGCTGCGCGGCGCGACGGCGCTCACGATCGTGCCACACGAAGTGTTGTGGACGTTGCCATTCCACACGCTCGCCGATCGCGACCACCGGCCGCTCATCGAACGATTGCCGGTCTCCTATGCGCCGGCCGCCGGCTTGCTCGACACCGAGCAACCGCGGAGGCATGGCCGGCCAATGCTGCTTGCGCTTGCGAATCCCGCATCGACGCCGATCCCGTCGCTGCCGCGGATTCCCGAGACGGAGACAGAGGTGCGCCGCATCGCGAAGGTCTATGGCTCGAAACGCAGTCGTTCTTATGTGGGCGCGGAGGCAAGGGAGAGCATCGTGAAGCGGAACGGCAGCCGTTTTTCCGTGCTGCACGTCGCCGCGCACGGTCTCGTCGACGAGACGGAGCCGATGTACTCGTCGCTGTTGCTCTCGCCCGGCGCCGACGCCGGCGACGAGGAGGACGGACTCCTGGAAGCGCGCGAGATCGCCGAGCTTCGAATGCCGGAAGTCGTCGTGTTGTCCGCATGCGACACCGCCCGCGGCTCCCTCTCAAATGAAGGCATCATCGGATTGCCATGGGCATTCTTC
>JAOBAU010000049.1 GCA_025463165.1 Acidobacteriota bacterium
AGAGGCAAAGGCTGGATTCCGGTCGATGCGTCGGACGCGTCGAAGTCGAGCGATCCGAACGTGCGCGCGTATCTGTTCGGCCATCTCGATCCGAACCGCGTGCAGTTCACCGTCGGCCGCGATCTCGTGCTCGCGCCGAAAACGTCCGAGCCGCTGAACTACTTCATCTACCCGCGCGCCGAAGCGAACGGCAAGGAAGTCGGCGCTCCCTCGATCGCCCTGCAGTTCCGCCCGGTCTGACGAAGCGATGCGATCCCTGATCCTCCTGGTGATGTTTGCGGCCGCGGCGCCGTTCGCCGCCGCCGCGAACGCGCCGACTCCCGGCACCGGCACGTTCTCCATCGTCAGCAACATCGAGTACGCCAGTCCCGGCGGCACGCCGCTGCTGATGGACCTCCGCGTGCCCGACGGACCCGGACCGCATCCGGTGATTCTCTATCTGCACAGCGGCGGCTGGATCACCGGCGATCGTTTCGGCGGACCGGCCATTCGCCAGGCGTCGCGCGGCTACGCCGTTGCGTCGATCGACTATCGGCTCGCGCCGCGTTATGTCTGGCCGGCGCAGATCGAAGACTGCAAGGCCGCGATCCGCTGGCTGCGCGCGAACGCCGCCCGCTATCATCTCGACTCCGAGCACATCGGCGTCTTCGGCACCTCCGCCGGCGGTCATCTCGCGGCGGTTCTCGGCACCAGCGGCGGCGACGATTCGCTCGAAGGAGTCGCGCTCGGCAACGCGCAGTTCTCCAGCCGCGTGCAGGCCGTCATCGACCTCTACGGCCCGACCGATCTGCTGAAGATGGACGAACAGAAACTCCCGTGCAGCGATCTCCTCGACGGCAACGCGTCGTTCATGCCGCCGTCGCTGTTGATGGGTTGTCCGATCCAGAGCTGTCAGGCGAAAACGATGACCGCGAATCCGATCACGTACGTGACGAACGACGATCCACCGTTCCTCATCATGCAGGGACTGCTCGACTGTCTCGTTCCGTGGCGCCAGAGCCAGATCCTGCACGACGCGCTGCGCGAAAACGGCGTCGCCTCGCAACTCGTCTTCCTCCCGACCGCGCAACACAGCGACAAACAGTTCGACGAACAGAAGTACCAGCAGATGATCAGCGACTTCGTCGACGCCAGCCTGCGCGGAGAAACGAGTGTGATGTTGCGCCGCCGCGTCGCGCGGCGTTAAGTTGGGGTCACATCTGGAAACTCAACTTAACTCATCGCTCTGCACGAACTGCGCGGCGCCCGGCGCGGAGATCTACTGTCCGCGTTGCGGCGAACAGCAGCCGTCCCATCACGACTATTCGATGGGGCATTTCGCCGGACACGCGGTGCATGAGCTCGTGCATCTCGACTCGAAGCTCTTCACGACGCTGCGGCTGCTGATCACGCAACCGGGCGCGCTGACCGTCGAGTATTTCGCGGGACGGAAGTCGCGTTACATCGCGCCGCTGCGGCTCTTTCTCATCCTCTTCGCGTTCTTCTTCGTCGCGTACACGGCGTATAAGCCGCTGGCGGCATTCAGCATCCGCACGGCCGCGAAGCACGACGCGAAAGCGGTAGGCACGCTGCTCGACATGGTCGCGAAGAAGAAGCACATGACGCGCGAGGAAGTCGCGGAGCGGATCGACGAGCGGTGGCAGCACTGGATCTCACTGCTGCAGCTCAGCAACATCATCGCGATCGGACTCGTGCTCGGCCTCGTCATGGTCGGCTCCGAACGAAAGCTCGCCGAGCATTTCGTCTTCGCCGCGCATTACCTCAGCTTCTCGTACGTCGTCTCGCTCGCCATCTGGCCGATCCGCTATTTCACCGGCATCGGCCCCGGCATCGCCAGCAAAACGATCGGCATCACGACGTCGATCGCGCTCTTCATCTATCTCTATCTGGCGATGAAGCGCTACTACGGCGCTGGTTTCTTTTCCGCGCTGTTCGCGTTCGCGGGGATATGGATCGCCGGGATGCTGCTGATGCTCGGGCCCTTCGTCGGCGCGATCCTGTTCACTGCTTTTGGCTGACGTGCCGCAGCACGCGGCCCGGCAGCGCGCCGGTCATCTTCGCGTCCTGCAGCACCGGCGTGCCGTTGACGATCACGTTCGAGATTCCTTCCGAGAAGTGATGCGGATCTTCGTATGTCGAGACGTCGCGGATGGTCTTCGGATCGAAGACGACGATGTCGGCGCGCATCGCTTCTCGCAGCGTGCCGCGATCGCGCAGTCCGGCGCGTGATGCCGCGAGCGAGGTCATCTTGCGCACTGCCTCCTCGAGCGTGAAGAGCTTCTCGTCGCGAACGTAGTGGCCGAGGATTCTGGGGAACGTGCCGTATGCGCGAGGGTGCGCGCCGTACTCGCGCATCGCGCCGACGACCGCGCCGGAGTCCGATCCGACCGCGACCCAGGGCTGCTTCATGGCGAGCATCAGATCGTCTTCGCGCAGTCCGAAGTAGATCGCGATCGGCGATGACTGGCTCGCTTCGAACAGCCGCAGCGCGGCTTCGGACGGCGTCGTGTTCATCGCCTTCGCGATGACGTCGAGCTTCTTTCGCTCGAACTGTTTCATCTCCGGCGTGCCTCCCGGCACGTTGCGCACGAGGATGCCGGAGCCGTCGCCGGTGCGCAGCGCTTCGAGCACGCGTGCTCGTGTCGCCGGATCTTTCAATCGCGCCACGAACTTCAGATAGCCGCCTTCCAGCGCCCACGCCGGCACGAGCGACGTCATGTCGGTCGACGTCGCCGTGTACGGATAAATCTGCGACGCGACATCGAGCCCGCTCCTGCGCGCTTGCTCGATCTTCGCGACGACTTCCGCCATCCGCCCGCCCATCGAGCCGCCCGCTTTCAGGTGAAAGATGTTGACCGGCACGTGCGCTTCGCGGCCGATGCGGAACGCTTCGTCGAGTGCCGCCGGCATCGTCGCCGACTCGCTGCGGAGATGCGTCCAGTAACCGCCGCCATGTTTTCCGGCGACGCGCGCGAGCGCGATCAGTTCATCCGTCGTTGCGAAGCGGCCGGGCGGATAGATGAGCGCCGTCGTCAGTCCGACCGCGCCGCTCTTCATCGCTTCGTCGACGATCGCTTCCATCTTCGCGAGCTCGGCGGCGGTCGGCGCACGATCGGCGTCGCCGAGGACGATCTCCCGCGGGTTCGCCGCGCCGATGTAGAAGGCGAAGTTGATCGCGGAGTGCCGTTGCTCGACGACGCGCATAAAGTCATCGAGCGTCCGCCACGTGACGTCCGGATATCCCGGCAGTTTCGTTCGCTGCGCCTCGGCGGCCATCGCTTCGCTCAGCGGTCCGGGCGAATGGCCTTCGCCGGTCACCTCGGTCGTCACACCCTGCCGCACTTTTCCTTCGAGCGCAGGATCGATCAGCACGGAGCCTTCCGAATGGCCGAGCAGATCGATGAAGCCGGGAGTTACGACCTGATTCGCGGCGTCGATGGTGATGCGCGATGTGGCGCGCGAGAGATCGCCGATCTTCGCGATTGCATCGCCGCGGATTCCGACGTCGGCGCGGATCCGTTTTCCGCCGCCGCCGTCGATGACGTCACCGTTGATGATTCGGACGTCGTAATCGGGCGCTCGTGCGGGAGCGATCGGTTGCCGCGTTGCGCAGGTCAGCGCGAGGAGCAGTGGCAGGATGCGCATGCTCGTCGTCATGCAAGGGCGTCGCCCCATCGCTGACGTTACCGCGCGATCGAGATGCGCGCAGGTGTCGCGGCGACCGGCGCGGCGACCGGCGGATAGACGAAGAAGAGCTCGTTGCGGCGGACGAACTTGTTGCGCAGCAGGAAGACGTACGGGCGCTGGCTCTTGTACGTCATGAGCACGTTGTGTTTGACCTGCACGACGCGATCGGAGAGCGCGTACGTTCCCCACGAAAACGACTTCATGCGCGCCGGCGGGAGCAGCGCGCCGCCCGGTTTGTTAACCCACGACGTCGGGATGCGGCCCATGTGGATGAGATAGCCGAGGCGGGCGGGTGTGAGGCCGGCGCGGCTGAGCGCGATGTCGGTGATCGCCGCGGCGGCGCTGTGATCGGGATGCTGATCGAACGGCACCGGCGCGATGACGGTCGTCGGATTCGTCAGCGCGACGACGTTGGACATATCGCGCATCAGGCTTTCATACGTGTACGTCGCGCCGGGCGACATCGCATTCTCATACGGCACCGAGCGCTGCGCTGTGCCGCGCGAGCGGACGACGGCGGTGCGATTCTCGAGCATCGGACGGAGCCCGCGATCGGGATAGCCGAGGACGAAGAAGTGATCTTCGGCAACGCCGAGGATTTTCATCGCCGCTTTCGCCTCGGTGATGCGCGCGCGGCCGACGTCGAGATAGTTCGACGGGGACGGCTCCAGCGTTTTGTGCATCAGTCGCGCGGAGAAACGGTTGCAGTCTCCCGCCGTCAGAAAGACGACGTAGACCTCGGCGCCACTCGCGATCGCATCGGCGGCGTAACCGCCGGCGGCGATCACTTCGTCGTCGATGTGCGGCGCGACGATCAGGACGCGGTCGTGCCTCACCGCTGCTTCGATGCGCGGGTACTTCTGCATCTGCGCATGGGCGCGTGACGGAGTGAGCGTGAGCATCGCGGCGAACGTGATGATTCCGGTGACGAACATCGTGGGCTTTCGGGGACCGTGTTCGGGCGCGATTATGGAGGGAAGGCGCCCGCGGTTCAACTGAACGGCTAAAAGCGGTAGCGCATTTCCGCGGTCAGCGTGCGCGCGTCGGTATTCGGATCGGCTCCCGATTCCTGCGCGGCGCGACGGCTGCCGGTGACGTTCACCAGTTCGAGGCCGGTGCGCAGATGTTCGTTCGCTTCGTAAAACGCGGCGAAGGTCCACGAGCGGCCATGCTCCGTGTTCGTCTCCGCGACGCTGTGATCGCGATCCTCGGTTGCGAACGTGTCGAAGCGCGCCGAGTAGCGCATGCGACTGACTTTGCGCGACAACAGAAGGTAGCCGGAGTTGAAATTCATCTGCACGCGCGCGTCGGGGACGAAGCCCATGCCGGTCCTGCCGAATCCGTATTCGGCGGCCAGCATCGTCGCGTCGCGGTTGCCGAATTCACCGCTGATGACGTTGAACGTCGTCGCCCATGAATACTCGCCGCGATGCAGACGACGATCGCCGCGGTTGTCGACGCGCGCGAACTGCAGCATCCCGCGTTCGGGCAGCGTGACGCGGAAGCGCGCGGAGTAACCGATGCGGCCATCGAGGTCGCGGCCGATCGGCAGCGTGCCATCGGAGCGCTGATTGGCGCCGAACATTTGCGGATCGCGCAGCGAGAAGAGCGGCGGCAACGGCAGCACTTCGTTGTGCACGCTCAGTCGATTGTCGAGCGTCCAGCCGCGCCACGCGAGGAGTGAGCCCATCGCGTCGTTCCCTTTGAACGCGGTGCCGGCGAGCGTCGTGACGACGTTCGAACCGAGGTGCTTCCATTCGAGGTCGACGCCGATCGGCCGCACTTCCTGCGCGATCCAGCTGTTCCACGCGGAAAGCGTCATCGTGTACGGCGACGTCCAGAGGTCGTCTTTGTTCTCGCGCGACGTGGGGAGGAAGAACTCGCCGGCGCGGAGCTGCACTTCGCCGGCGCGAAAGTCGGCGTAGGCCTCGACGAGTCCCGCCCGTTTTCCGCGCGCGCCATCCGCGTCGCGACGCGCGACGCCGGAGACGTGGAGATCGAACCACTGCGCCGGCGTCCAGTCGGCGCCGAGCTGCAGCGACGCGAGGAGATCGCTGTGACTTTCACCAGCCGCTGATGCGCCAACGTCGAAGCGTCCGAAGCCGCCGTTCAGCCACGACGGCTGACCGGTTGCGTAAACCGAACGTCCGCTGAGAACACCGCTCAGGCGAAATGGCGATTGTGCGGCGAGCGGTGTTGCAACGAGCAGTGAGATGAGGACGAGGAGGCGACACATGCTTGTTCGATTGTAGAGCGCTCGCGCGGCGCGAATCCTCACGCAACGGTCACTTTCCCTGCAGCCGCCGCAGCGCCGCCTGCTTGAGCGCCATGTTCGTGCCGGCTCGTGCGATCGCGCGGACGTCGGTCTCCGGCAGCGTCGGAAGAATGCGCAGCGCGAGTGCCTGCGGCGTTTTCGGATTGTGGATCAGCCCCAGCCGCACGTCGAGATTCGATGACCACTGCGACGCTTTCATGATGACGTCGGCGATCTGGAAGTTGAGGAACGACGACTTCGCCATGCGCGCGACCTCATCAACGGTCAGTCGCGGATTGCGGAGCAGCGACAACAGCACGCGCGGATCGTTGTCCTGCAGCAGCAACGCGCGCTCGGACCGCTCCGCCTTCACCGCGAGCAACAGCTTCTGCATCTGCGAGAGCGAGCGAATGCGATCCCAGGTGTTCTGCTGCGTTTTCTCGTCACTGCTTTCTTCCGCGGCTTCCTGCGCCGGTTCCTCGGCCGGCAGCAATCGCTGCAGCATCTCGTCGGCGTTGCCATCGACGGCGAGCGCGATTCCGTCGGGGAGCTTTGCAACGGCGGTCGCGCGAACGTGCGTTTCGCCGCCGCTCGGACCACGCAGCGTGACGAGCAGCGTCGTGTACAGCGGAACGTTCTCTGTCGTCGCGAGGCGCAGCGCGCCGTGCGCGAGATTGAGACGATGCTCCTCGCGCAGCTCCTGCTCGCTTTCGAATTCGATCGTGAAGACTGCTTCCGCCGTGCGCTCGACTTTCATCGATGGCTCCGCGGGAATGATAGCTAGTTGCCGAGCGGACGCCAGCCCGGCTGCGTGGCGATGTTCCATCCCTTCGCGATGGCCGTCCCGTTCATCTGCCATTGCGCGATCGCGTTCGTGGCGCTGTTCCAGAGCAGCAGATCGGAGCGGCCGTTGCCGTCGTAGTCGCCGCCGCCGACCACGCGCCAGTCGGGAACCGGCGTCGAGACCGCGACACCCTGCGTGATTGCGAAGCCGTTCGGCGCGATCAGCCAGACGGCGACGGTGCGCGACGTGAGGTTCTGCAGCGCGAGATCGTCGTTGCCGTCGCCGTTGTAATCGCCGACGGCGACGACGTTCCAGTCCGACGCCGGCGTGCTGATGATCTGATTCGACGTCACCGTCGTGCCGTTGACGATCCAGCGCGAGATGGTGCCGGAGTCGCCGCGGAAGATGATCGCGTCGCCGCCGAAGTTGCCGATGCCGACGGCGCGGACGGCGATTCCCGGATTGCCGAGGATCGAGCCGGCGATGAGCGTTGCGCCGTCGAGCTGCCAGAGCGCGACGGAGCCGGTTGATGAATCCTGCAGCACGAGATCGTCGCGTCCATCGTGATTGAAGTTGCGCGCGCCGACGACTCGCCATGATGTTTTTGCGACGGCGATGGTCGTGTTCGCGATCATCGCGGTGCCGTTCATTCGCCAGACCGCGATCGCGCCGGTAGCGCGATTGCGGACGATGATGTCGTCCTTCCCGTCGCCGTCGGTATCGCCGGTCGCGACGATCTGCCAGTCGGCGCCGGGAGTCGAGACGATCTTCCCTTCGACGATCGTGTTGTCGGTCATCAGCCACGCCGCGACCGCCGAGCTCCCGCTGTTCTGCAGCACGATGTCGGAGCGTCCGTCATCGTTCAGATCGGAGCGAACGGTCGACGAGACGACGCGCTGCACGAGTACGCTCGAGGAGCTCGATTCGAAGAGCGCGTCGCCGGAGTAAACCGCGACGATCGGATGCGTCCCTGGCGCGAGGACGGAGACGTTGATGATCGCGACGCCGTTCGTCAGCGCGCCGCTCGCGATGGTGGTGTTTCCTTCGCGCAGCGTGATCGTGCCGGTGGCGGCGGCGGGGGAGACGGTCGCGGTGAAGGTGACGCTGCCGCCGGACGTCGACGGATTCCGCGATGAGATGAGTGACGTATGCGTCGTCGGATCGCGCA
The DNA here is from genome assembly GCA_025463165.1 of Acidobacteriota bacterium. Lineage (GTDB taxonomy): Bacteria > Acidobacteriota > Thermoanaerobaculia > Gp7-AA8 > Gp7-AA8 > JAOBAU01. The sequence continues at coordinate 7,894 of JAOBAU010000049.1, forward strand.
TCGACAACTCGTCGATGCAGACGGAGCCGTGCGCTTCGAAGTCGCTGCCGACGAACTCCATGAAAACCTCGTTGACGGTCTGCGCGGATTGCGGATTCGTCGTCTGCACGAGCTCCGCGCCGGCCTGCAGCTCGACGCGTCCCGGCGAGCGCCACGACATCCGCACCGGCAGCCAGCCGGACGGCAGCACGATCCAGTTCGAGCTCGCGGTGCGCGCGCCGGAGTCGTCCATCGTCGAAACGCGCAGCGACTTTCCTTCGGCGCGCATCTGCAGCTCCGCGACGACGATCGCGACGTCGTCGCCGTTCGTTCGCTTCGACAACTTCACGAGCGGGATCGGCCAGTCGGCCGTCGACGTCAGCTGATCGACATTGACGTAGAAGTTCACGCTCGCGGCCGCGAGGCCGGAGTTGTCTGGTGCGATGTTGCGCACGAGCTGCGTCCAGTGCGCGCCGGTGAGCCGCAGGCCGAAGCCGCCTTCGTGCGCGCAGCCGGAAGTCAGCGATGCTTCGAGCAGATCGCCGCTCCATCCCGGCAACACGCCCGCGTGCGGGCTGGCGACATTGAAATTGTCGGACGTGCGATTGACGGCGTTGCGCGGCTGATAGGGCAGCGCTTGTCCGGTGGCGAGACGATCGAGGACGTTGCGCGTCATTTGCGCGACGACGACGTCGCCGGCCAGTCCGTGCGACCAGTCGCGCGTGCCGGCGTTGAAGACCGCGGCGCCGCGCGCATTCGTGTAAAGACCGATCGTGCCGTAGCCGCCTTCCGCCGGGATCGTGGCGAGGATGTTGAAGTTGAGCGGCGTGCCGTCGGAACCGTCAGGCGTCAGGTTGCCGGAGCCGTCGCTGTTGAAGATCACGCCGTCGACTTCGATGCCGCCCGTGGCCTGCGCGATCTGCTGTCCTTTCGTCACGCCGGTGCCGGCGAACACCCAGCTGTTCGGATCGACGACCGTGTATGGCACGCGCTGCACGGTTGGCAGCGGGTCGTAGCCGTTCGCCGCGCGGTTCACGTAGCCGGCGTTGCGGAACGATTCGCCGGTGATGCCGTTCTCCGGATTGAAGACCGGCGAGTCGTACCAGTTCACCGTGACGAGATTGTTGTGGACGCCGTTCTCCGGATCGAGCGACGCATCTTTGTAGCAAATGAACTGGCGCGCGGGGAGGTCGAGCCGCGCCTGCCACCACATCGTGTTGCCGCCGAAGATGGCGATGTGTCCGCCGCCGGCGCTGAAGTTCTCGAGGTTGCGGCGTGCATTGCGCGTCCAGTATTCGGAGTGGCCGACGATGACGGCGAGCTTGTAGTGGCCGAGGAGCGAGGGATCTTCGAGATCGTCGTCGGCGACGACTTCGAACGGGCGATTCTCCGACGTCATCCAATCGACGAACTGCTGCTCCCACGCCGGATAACGGCCGAGGCCGGCGGTGTCGGCGTAAGGGCGATTGAATGAGACGATGTGCGCGCGCTGATTGTTCGTCGACAGCGTGTCGTAAACGCTCTTCCCGCTGAACTGGTTGTAGGCGGTGTAGGTGTTCGTCGGCGAGATGACGACGATCGGCGACGTCGTTCCCGGATTCGCCGCGCGGACCACGAAGATGATGTTGCGCGTGCCGGCGGAAGTCGGGAACCGCGCTGCGTAGTAGCCGCTCGGCCATGTTGACGGAACTGTGAATTGTGTCGTGAGTGGCCAGCCGCAGCCGGTTTCCCACATGCCGGTGCAGTCGCGCGCAATCGACGTCAGCCCGTCGATGGTGGTGAGGACGTCGGTTGGATGCGCGAGATTGACGAGCTCCACGTCGAACGGACTCATCGCCGTGGCGATGCGAAACTCGATGGTGTCGCCGGCCGCGACACTCGTGCGATTGGCGTAACCGCCTTCCGAGTCGACGGCCAGCAACGGACGCGCGATCGCGCCGAGCATCAGGGCGATGCAAAGAAGCCGGGGGAGGTGACGCCGCATGAATACCCGCGGCGGGATTCTGCAAGCGCGCTACCAGCTCATCCGAAACGCGGATCGCGCCACAGACCGACGACTCGCCGCCCGTAGTCGATCGACACCAGAAAGTGCGACAGCAGCCGGTTGCCGATGCGCGGCGCGCTGACGTCGGCATACTGCACGTCGACTTCGCCAAAATCCGCGCCGGCCAGTGTGATGCGCGCTTTCCGGCGCACGGCGGCGTGCGGGCCGCGCGGCAGCGTCAGTGTATCGGGCGAGGTCGTGTCGACGATCGCGTCGATCGTGTCGCCGTCGACGCTCAGCCGTACGGCCGGCTCGCTCGTGAACGAATAGACGTTCATCAGCTCGCGATAGATCCCATCCTTCTGATACGTGACAAGTCCCGCGAAGTAATCGATCGATACGGCGTGACTGCCCCAGACGTCCGCGCCGATGATGCCGTCGGCGATGCCGTGCATGTCCGCGGACGCCGGTGTGAAGCGGATGGCGTCGCGCGTGCTCAACTGCAGCGCATGCGATCCCTCAACAATGCGCAGCTTCGGATCGAGCACCGTCTGCTGTGTCGCCGATCCGAAGAGGAATCGTCCCTTCCGTCCATCGACGGAAACCGACTGCATGACCACGAGATTTTTCTCGAGTGTGAAAGCGAGATTCACTTCCGGATGTTCGGGTTGTGAGCGCCACGGCGCCATCGAGCGGAACGTTCCGCAGGAGGCCGCAACGAGCACCGCGGCGCACGTTGCCATCCGTATCGTTTTCGAGTACATACCCACCGCGCTGCAACACCGGCGCCGAAGGAGATTCAGCCAATGCTGCCAGAGTTCAGGAACGAGCCGCTCACCGATTTTTCGCAACCGGAAAACCGCGCCGCCATCGAAGCCGCGCTGGAGACGGTGAAGGGAGAGCTCGGCCGCGAGTACCCGATCGTCATCGGCGGTGAGCGCATCACAGGCCTGAAAACCTTCGAGTCGATCAACCCTTCGCACAAGTCTCAATTCCTCGGCCGTTTCCAGAAAGGCCAGCCCTCGCACGTCGAGCAGGCGGTCGAGGCGGCGCTGAAGGCATTCGAAACGTGGAAGCGCGCGCCGATCGAACAGCGTGCCGGCCTGCTGCTGAAAGCGGCGGAACTGCTGCGCCAGCGCAAGCATGAGTTCTCCGCGGTGATGATTTACGAAGTCGGCAAGACGTGGGTTGAAGCGGACGCCGATACGGCAGAGGCGATCGATTTTCTCGAGTTCTACGCGAGGGAAGCGTATCGGTACGCGGGCGAGCAGCCGATCACGAAGATCGAGTCGGAAGACAACGATCTCGTTTACCTGCCGCTCGGCGTCGGCGCCGTCATTCCGCCGTGGAACTTTCCGCTGGCCATCATGGCCGGCATGACCACCGCCGCGGTCGTCGCGGGCAACACGGTCGTGCTGAAGCCGGCGTCGGATTCGCCGTGGATCGCGTATCGCTTCTTCGCGCTGCTCGAAGAAGCCGGGATGCCGGCCGGCGTCGTGAACTTCGTCAGCGGCGGCGGCGCGGAAGTCGGCGATCCGCTCGTCACGCATCCGAAGACCCGCTTCATCGCCTTCACCGGCTCGAAAGAGGTCGGACTGCACATCAATGAAGTCGCCGCGAAGACGCCGAAAGGCCAGCTCTGGATCAAGCGCGTCATCGCGGAGATGGGCGGCAAAGACGCGATCATCGTCGACAAGGAAACGAAGAATCTCGATGACGCCGCGGCGGCCGTTGTTGCGTCGGCGTTTGGTTTTCAGGGACAGAAGTGCTCGGCCTGTTCGCGGCTCATCGTCGACGCCGCGATCTACGACGAGTTCGTGCCGATGGTCGTCGCGAAAACGAAAGCGCTTCGCATCGGCAGCGCGGAGTCAGGCGATGCGCAGATCGGTCCGGTCGTGAACGAAGGATCGATGAAGCGGATCCGCGAGTACATCGAGAAGGGGAAGACGGAAGGACGCCTCGTCGCCGGCGGCGAAGTGCGATCGGACGAAGGCTTCTTCGTCGAGCCGACCGTCATCGCCGACGTCGATCCCGATGCAACGATCGCGCAGGAAGAGATCTTCGGACCGGTCCTCGCGGTGATGAAGGCGAAAGATTTCGATGACGCGCTGCGCATCGCGAACGGCACGCAGTACGGACTGACCGGCGCCGTCTTCAGCGACAATCCGGAGAAGCTGCGCCGCGCCGAGGAGGAGTTCTTCGTCGGCAATCTGTACATCAATCGGAAGTGCACCGGCGCGCTCGTCGGCGTGCATCCGTTCGGCGGTTTCAACATGTCGGGGACGAACTCGAAGGCGGGCGGCCGCGATTACCTGTTGTTCTTCCTGCAGGGAAAAGCGATCGCGCGGAAGGTGAAGCCGGAGCCGCGGAGCGTGGAACAGGCGCAGGCGTTTTGAGACCGCGGGCGAGATGCCCGCGGTCTCAACGCTTTACTGCACGTCGCCGCCGAGCGTAAACGTCACCGTCAAACTGAAGATCACGTCGACCGGCTGGCCGTTGAGCGTGCCGGGACGGAACTTCCACTTGCGCACCGCATCCTCGGCTTCGGCTGAAAGTCCCATCGGGAGTCCTTTCAGTATGCGAACCTGGTCGACGTTGCCCTGCTTGTCGATGATCGCTTCGACCACGACGACGCCGGCGACGCGTGCTTTGCGCGCGACTTCCGGATAGGTCGGTTCGACGCGACGCGTGACGACCGGCGCTTTGACGTCGCCGCCGACGCGCATCGGTCCGGCCGGCGCTGCAGGAGGCGTTTCCACGCCGCCCGTTCCTTCGCCTTCTTTTCCGGTGCCGGTGCCGCCGACCGTGCCGCCGACGACGCCACCAACGACGCCGCCTTTCACGCCACCGATCTCGCCGCCGAGGACGCC
>JAOBAU010000061.1 GCA_025463165.1 Acidobacteriota bacterium
TCGGCGATCTTCTCGAGGACGACCGGAAGCATCAACTCGCGAATGGAAAGAATCTTGACCGGGATGACGCGAAGGACCATGCCGACGGTGCCGCGCTGCTGAAAGATGTTGCAGCGGAAACGGCCGAGGCCGGGAACCGAGTAGGCGATATCGATCTCGTAGTTGTTCTTGAACTTCTCTTTCTGGCGCGACGACATGATCGAGAAGGCCATCGCGATCGTGTCTTCCTGCATGAGGCGCTTCAGTTCGACCAGCGGAGTGAGCTCGCCGTCGACGCGGATGACCGGATGCGATCCGACCTTGATGTGCAGGTCCGACGCGCGCCGTTCCGCTGCGATCTTCAGGAGGTCATTGATATGCACGAATTCTCCTCGGGCCGGCACGGCCGGCTGCGTAGATGGCAGAGCCTTCGCGTCGCCACCGATTCTGCCGGCCTTGAAGCGCTCAATTTTACTGCACAGCGCCCTCCCGCGTCGCGCGAACGTCAGTCGCGATTTAGAATCGCCAGCCGATGACGATCTCGCAACGCAACGATCTTTCACTCCGCTGCATCGTTTCGACGCCGAGCGGCGCGGCCGATACGGTCGCGTTGCCGCTCGTCATCGTGATTCACGGGCGCGGCGCCGATGCGAACGATCTCGCCGACCTCGCGCCGTATCTCGACAACGGTTATCGCTTCGTGCTGCCGAACGCGCCGCGTCCATTCGAGATTAGTCGGGGGATGACCGCGGGCTTCACCTGGTTCGACGGCTGGCCGGCCGAGCGCAACTCGATCGCCGCGTCGCGCGCGTTGCTGCTCGCGTTCATCGACGAGGTCGTCGCGAGCTATCCGACGCCGGATGGAAAGATCGTCATCAGCGGCTTTTCACAGGGCGGGATGATGTCGCTCGACGTTGGCTTTCGCACCGAGCGCGCGGTCGCCGGCATCGTCGTGATGAGCGGCGCGCTCTACGAGGATGAGCTGCCGGACCTGCGCGCGAACAACGATCGTCAGGTGTTGCTCGCGCATGGAACGGCCGACGAGGTGATTCCGATCAATGCCGCGAGGCGAACGCGACGGGTGCTCGAAGATCACGGCATCGTGCCCGAATACCATGAGTTTCCGATCGGACATCAGGTGTCGGACGAGGAACTACGAGTTGTCGGAGCGTTCCTCGGACGGGTGCTCGATGCGAATGGATGAAATGGCCTGCCGATTGCTTTGTTGTGCATCATCATGACTTCAAATAACCGCTTGCGTTCCCTCGTTGCAGCTGCCGCAATATCCGGCGCTGCGCTGCTGTCATCGACAGCGAGCGCGACCGTGGCGCAGGCGGTCTCATTCGACGAAAAGGTCGACAACGCGGCCGGAATCGTCCTCGGCAAAGTCGTCGGCACGCGCTCGCAGATGGATCCGAGCGGACGCTGGATCCTGACGTACTCGACCATTCGCGTCGAGAAAGCAATGAAGGGTCAGCCGTCGAGTGAACTGACGATCGTCATGCCGGGCGGCCACGTCGGAACTCTCAACCAGAGCACGATCGGCATTCCGGCGTTTCGAGAAGGCGACGAGCGCGTCGTGTTCCTGAAGCAGACGAAACTCGGACCGACGGTCCTCTACTTCGATCAGGGCGCCTACGACGTGAGCAAAGACGAGCATGGCGAGCGGATCGTCACGCCGGTGCAATCGGACGCGGTACACATCGACACGCAGCGCGGCGTTGCCGTGGCGTCCGAGGAACCGCGAACGTTGAAAGAGTTCGAAGGGGCGGTGGCGGCGGCGATCAAATCGCGCCCGCAGCGTGTCGAGATGGGCGCGGTGAACGAGCGCGCGCGCCAGCAGCAACAGAAGAACGGATCGGTCGCTGATTTCCTGCGGCGCAACAAAGTGGTGATCGCGATCGCCGCGATCGGCGCCGCGATTGCGATGTGGCAACTGCTGAAGAAGTAGTCAGCTCTCGACCACGCCGCGTTTCGTCAGCTGCTCGCGAAACCACGTCACTGCTTCCTCGCGCTCGACGACGTCGCGGAGCGCGATCGTCATCGTGCCGCCTTCGCGCTCCGTCACTTCGATCGACGTTGGCAGTACGCGGAAGCTCTTCATCGACGCCCATCGATATCGCTTCGGCACGGCGAGGTGAATGAGGTGCGAGCGGCGCACGATCCCGTCTTCGTTTGCGACGAAGTGCCGGAACGTGCGCAGGCGCAGATCGAAGATCCCGAAGAGCAACAGCATCAGCGGCGCGACGAACGACAGCACGTAGAACGAAACGTGATGTCGCTGCTGCATCCGCGAGAGCGCTTCGACGAACGCCATCACGGCGCCGGCGATCTCCACCCAGCCGATGGCGCTGTGCGACGTCGTTCCTTTGCGGTGATGCAGTTTCTCCGCGACGACGCTGCCGACGAGCAGTCCGCCGGCGAGCAGCTCGAGCGCCGGCAGGATCATTGAGTGATGCTCGCCGGAATCGCTGAGATGCGCGATCGCGGCGGTGATGAGCATCAGCGCGCCGGTCAGATGCTGCACGGATTGCACGCGCTTCGCGCGGGCGAAGCGTCTCGATCGGAATCGGAACTCGGACATGGATGCGCGATGGTAACGGATGACGGCACCGCTTTTGGATTGATGAGCTGCAATGGCCTCCGACGAAGCGCACAAAGGAGTGCAACGCGCACTCGATGACGACCAGCTCGTCATCTTCTATCAGCCGATTCACGAACTGGAGTCGCGGAAGATCGTCAGCGCGGAGGCGCTGCTGCGCGCGCGCCGCGCAAACGGCGAGATCCGCAGCGCGGTGAAGCTCACCGAGGCAGCCGAGGAGTCGTCGGCGATGTATGCGCTCGATTCGTGGCTGGTACGGAATGCGTACGCGGACGCCGCGCGCTGGCAGCAGCTCTCGCCGCACGTCCACATCAACATCAATCTTTCGCCGCGCGAGTTTCAGGAAGGAGACCTCGTCGCGCGTCTCGAGAAACTGCTCTCCGGCTGCGGCACCGACTGGCACCGCGTCAATCTCGAGATCACCGAGACGAGCTACATCGAAGATCCGAAAGAGACGGTACACATGCTCGACGAGTTGAAAGAGCACGGCGTGCAGCTCTGGCTCGACGACTTCGGCACCGGCCATTCATCGATCGAGCACGTGAAGCACTTCCCGCTCGACGGGCTGAAGATTCCGGGCGAGTTCGTGAAGGACATTCCGGACAACGAGCGCTCGTGTGCGATCACGAAGTCGATCATCGCGCTCGCGCACGACGTCGGACTGACGGTGATCGCGGAAGGAGTCGAGCGCGATGAACAGCTCGAGCTGCTGCGCGAGCTCGGCGCCGATTACGTGCAGGGATTTCTCTTCAGCCGGCCGATGCCGGTCGAGGAGTTCGTCACGCTACTTTCGTCGCATCCGATTCTTCCGCCGGACAGTAGAAGTCGCGACGCTGATCGAGATCTTTCATCACGCTCTTCTTGAACTGTTCGGGGCCGCTCTTCGCGGTCATCGCGGCGATGTACTCCTCGATTCTCACGATCTCGAGACGCATCCGAACGGTCTTGAAAAGCATCGGCACGTGTCCCGGAATCTGCACGTGATGCAGTCCGCCGCTGTACGCGACCAGCATCCGGCCCTGCCTGATGGCGAGGAGGATGTCGGCGATTCCGCCGCGCACCGTCATCGGATTGCCGTTGAGATCGAGTCCGTTGCGGCGCTTCATGCGGCCTTCCGGAGCGATGATCACCATCGACATCGGGTCGATCTTGCTCAGCACCTCGAACCAGGTGTTGTCGCGCTCGCGGGTGATGGCGATGACGTGATGCGCGACGAACTTGAACACGATCCCGACGAGCGGACGGCCGGTCGTTTTATCGGCGGCGGGGACGACTCCGTGCGCGGCGATGCGCCAGAGAAAATCGAGCGGACAACCGCCGAGGAAGACAGGCTCGAAGAGAGAGGTGTGATTGAGGAAGGCGACGAGGCGGATGTCTTTCCACGGCCGTTCGGGAACGTCGCCGACCCATTGGAAATCGTGGCGATAGAAGATCCGGCTCAGATACTTGAGCGAGATCAACATCGAAAAGACGAGCACGCTGCGGATCAGCGACATGGGAGCGGCAAGAGAGTACGGACGGCGCGCGGCGTCGTCAATGGGCGGCGAGAAAGTCGACCGCGAACCGCGGCCCCTTCGCTTCGTCCTCGTGCTTGAAGAAAACGTACGCGTCGCCCCACGGCTGGCGGAGGATGCGATCGCGCCACGCCGGCAACTCGCCCGGCGCGTATTCGGTGCGGCGCAGCCGGAGATAACCCCACGACGCCGTCGGAATTACGAGCGCGTCGCGATCGGTGACCTCGTCGGTGTCGGCGAGACAGATGGCGGCGTCGCGCGCGCGCAGGAGATCGTAGACCTCGTCATCGCACCACGAAGCGTGGCGAAACTCGAACGCGACGCGCTTGTCTTCCGGCAGCAGCGCGATGAAGTCGCGCAACTTCGCGACGTCTTTGCGCGAATACGGCGGGAGTTGAAAGAGAATCGGACCAAGCTTCGGACCGAGCACCGAGGCCGCTTCGAAAAGGTAGCGAACGTCATCCGCACAATCGACGAGCTTCTTCTGATGCGTGATCCGCTGCGGCGCTTTGATGACGAACGTGAAATCGTCGGGAACCTGCGTCCCCCATTTCTCGACCGTCTTCGGATCGGGCATCCGGTAGAACGTGTTGTTGATCTCAACGCTGCCGAAACGCTCCGCGTAGTACGGAAGCATCTTCGCGGCCGGCAGGTCGTCGGGATAGAAGATCCCTTTCCATTCCTTGTAGCTGTAGCCGCTCGTTCCGACGATCAGTCGCATGGCGTCACTTTAATACTCCGCCCCACTCAGCAGGATTGGAGTCGGCGATTGTTTGCGAAAAGGTCCAGACATGACCGCCGGGATCGGCGGCCGTGTATTGACGTTCGCCGTAAGGATGATCGGCGGGAGGACGGACGATGGTCGCGCCGCATTCCTTCGCGTGTTGATGATGACTGTCGACGTGAGGGACGCGCACGAGGAGCGATGACGGAGCCGGTTCGTCGGATTGCGCCGTGACCAGCGCGCCGTTGCCGAACAGCATCTGTGCGCGGTGCTCGCCGATCTGCAGGCGTTCTTTCAAACCGAAGACGAAGATGAGCCATGCGACGGCGTCGCGGAGCTCGCGATAGTGAAGCACCGGCATGACAGTTGTGTACGGAATCGAGCGATTCGTTTGCTCACCATTTCCGTATGTCGCGATGACCTGAATCGCGCCGACGATGTTGTCGTTCAACTCCTCCAGCTCCTCGGCCGGAATCCACCATTCGGAATGCTGCGTCGCGCCAACCGTGTGCGTTTCGTATCGCTGCATGAAGGCGTTCTGCACCGCGAATCGAGTGACGTAGCCGGAGCCGCTCTCGGCCACGTTCCAGTTCGATGCGATCTCCGCCGCGTACGCTTCGTTCGTGACCGGATAGAAGATCGGTTGCTCCGGCAGGCGTGCCGGCCAGCGCTTCCATCCGCTCGCCTCGACCAGCGCGAGCTCGTGCGGCCCGGTCGGACGAAAGAGAAACGTTGTCTCGTCGAACATCCTCACATTATGCCGAGAGCCCCAATTCTTCTTTGATGCGCCGGTCGTTGAGCTCCGCGATGGTTTCGGAATCGATCGCGGCCGTGTCAAATCGCCGGAAGAAGGAATTGCGTATGGCGGAGCGCGTCAGATATTCACCAGGTTCGGCGGCATTCCCGAATGAACGGAGCATCAGTCGCCGAGAGCGCTATTCTTCTCTGATGCGTCATCTCTTTCTTCTCCTGCTCCTTCTCGCAACGCCGCTGCAGGCGCAGCAGCTCGGCTCGATCTCGTTTCCGAACTCCGGCAGCGAAGCGGCGCAGCAGCCGTTTCTGCGCGGCATCGCGGCGCTGCACAGTTTCTGGTACGAGGAAGCGGCCGACGCGTTCCGCGAAGCGGAGTCAGTCGATCCGACGTTCGCGCTCGCGTACTGGGGCGAGGCGATGACGTACAACCATCCGATCTGGATGGAAGTCGAGCTGCCGGCGGCGAAGAAGATCGTCGACAAACTCGCCACGATTCCGGCGAAGACGCCGCGCGAAGCGGCGTACATCGACGCGATCCGCGCGCTTTACGGCGACGGCGACAAGCATGCGCGCGACCTCGCATACGAACACGCCATGGAACAGCTCGCGCTCGCGAATCCGAACGACGCCGAAGCGCAGGCGTTCCACGCGCTCTCGATCCTCGGTCTCCGCGCCGCTGACGAGCCCGACGCGCGCAAACAGATCCGCGCCGCCGCGATTCTCGAACCGCTCTATGCCGCGAATCCGATCCATCCCGGCGTGCTGCACTACCTGATTCACGCGTACGACGATCCGCTGCACGCGCCGCTCGGACTGCGCGCCGCGCAGCGGTACGCGAAGGTCGCGCCGGCGGCATTTCACGCGCTGAACATGCCGTCGCACATCTTTCTGCAGCACGGTATGTGGAAGGAAACGAACGCGTCGAACGAACAGTAGTACGCGGTCTCTAAGTAATG
>JAOBAU010000067.1 GCA_025463165.1 Acidobacteriota bacterium
CGCGAGGCGCGGAGCTCTCCGGCATGACGACATCGGCGGCGCCGCTGGCTGTCTCCGACGTCGTTCACGTCGCACGCATCATCGTCGACGAAGAAGGAACGGAAGCGTCGGCGGCCTTTGATGGCACGACAGCGTGGACGAGCACCGAACTTCCGCCGCCGCCCGATCCCTTCATCGTCGATCACCCGTTCCTCTACATCATTCGCTCCGGCGAACAGATTCTCTTCATCGGACGCGTCGTGGATCCGCGGTCGTGAAGACGCGCATCGCGATCCGCACAACAAACCGGTTGCCGACAACGACGACGTCACCGAATCAAACACGAGCTCGCGACTGACGTTCACGCTGACGTCGAGCGGCACATGGACTGTGATCGCAAACACGTTGAAAGCGGGGGCGTCGGGCGATTATGCGATTGCGCTTACGTCGAGCGCGTGCGCGGTCACCGCGCCGGCAGGTCCGCGACGCAGGACGGCGAGTCACGAATGAGCGCGCTCGATTTCACCCCTTACTTCAGCGAAGCGAGCGCGACGGAAGGATTTCGTTGCGGCGATGTGGCGGCCTTCGAATGGCTGGCGTCGCGCTATCGCGACAAGGCGAGCGGCGTGGCGCGAACGATTCTGCGTGACGTGTCGCCGGACGTCGTCGCGAACGGACGGCTGATCGAGCGGATGGTGTGGCGCGCGCTCGGCGAGTTGCCGCCGCAGCAGCGGCGCGTCGCCGCGCTCTTCTTCATCGATGGCTGCGCGCACGCGGAGATCGCGAAGACGATGTCGCTCGCGGAAGGAACGGTGCGCGCGCATCTGTCGTTCGCGCGCAAACGTTTGCGCGTCGTGCTCGCGGAGATGGCGGATTAGCCGTTACGAAGCCGAGAGCGGTTCGCTTGGTGTGCCGAGGCCGCAGAAGAGGCCGACCAGATCGAGGAACTCGTCGATGTGGAACGGCTTCTCGAGCACGACGGCCGGCGCGAGGTCGGCGTCGGCGCCTTCGAGCTTGTAGGCGGAGATGACGATCACCGGCGACGCCTGATGTTTGCCGCGGAACCAGCGCAGCCATTCGCGGCCGTCCATCTCCGGCATCTGCAGGTCGAGGATGACGAGCTGGATGTCGGGATTGGACTCGACGATCGGAATGGCACGCGAGCCGTTCTCGGCGGTCAGCACTTCGAAACCGTATGGCGAGAGGACGTCGCGATACAGCGCGAGCGTCGTGTGATCGTCCTCGATCACCAGAAGTTTGCGGAGTTTCTGCGGGGGCCGGCGCGCGCGAATGCTCAAATTGGTGCTCCCGATCGAGAGACGTCGTTCAATCCATGGCCCGACTGCAAACAGCGTACCCTGCTAGCGCGAATCGCGCAGTAACGGAACGACATCCGTCGGGATCGTCGTCAGCGGCGCAGTGCCGCCGGGCACGAGGCGGAAGCGCGACGGATCGAAGCGAAGCGCGAGTAACCGTCCCTTGTGCACTTTTGCGTCGCGCGGAACGGCGACGCGCAGCCAGACGCCGCCGCTCAGCATTCCGCGCAGGTACCAGCGCCCGTCGCGGAAGCTCGCTTCCTCAATGCCGAAGATGAGATCGGAGTCTTCTCCTTTTGCAGCGAGCGTGAAGTCGTCGGGCCGCGCGATAGCGACTCCGTCGCCGGCGAACGGCGGAGGATCGACCTGCCACTGGCCGATCGCGGAGTCGACGAGATCGCCGCGAATCGTGACCGGGATCGCGTTCACTTCGCCGGTCGCGAGCGCCGCCGCTTCATCGACCGGCTTCGCGAACACGTCGGCCGCAGTTCCTTCCTGGATGATGCGGCCGGCGCGCATGACGAGAATGTGATCGGTGAGCCCGAGCTCGTGCGATGAGCTCGGCGCCGTGATCACGGTCGCGCCGATGACGCGCAGCATGCGATGGAAATCGTCGACGAGCACCGGCAGCAGCGATGGATTGACCGCTTCGAACAAACGATCGGCGACGACGATGCCAGGCCGCTGCAGCTCGATGCGCGCCAGCTGCACGAGCACGCGCTCGGTCGATGAGAGCGTCGCGATCTTCCGCTCGAGCAATGACGCAAGCCGCCACTGTTCGACGGCCAGCGCATATTCGCGATGACGATCTTCCCGATCGAGAGTCCGCGTTCGCACCGCCGCGACGAGCGCATGCTGCACCGACCACCGCGAAGAAACATCGAGCGACGCGGTGACATACAAAAGCGGCCGCCGCGAAGTCTTCAGCGAATTGACGACCCGAGTCCCGATCCGAATCTCACCGCTCCGCGGCCGCAACTCACCGGCAATGAGACGAAGCAGAGTGGAAGCACCGCACGCGGGAGGACCGACGATGGCGGTGTGCGTGGTGCGTTCGAAGGTTGTTGATACGTTGATGTCGAATGACGGATACGCGAACTGGACTGCTTCCAACGTGACTTCGAGCACGCGGGGATTCTAGTGCCGAGGCATGAGGTATGAGGTATGAGTCGCTTCGCGTCGGCGAAAATCCACGTGAACGCGAAGCGACTCATACCTCATACCTCATGCCCCATACCTATCTTCTCGGCTGTCTCCGCATCGGCGCCTGCATCGGCTGCCTTTCGTCCCTGCGCTCCAGCGCCGTGCG
>JAOBAU010000078.1 GCA_025463165.1 Acidobacteriota bacterium
GGACTGGCTGCCAGCACTCCGAACACCGACTGCGGCGCATACACCCCGCGCAGGAAATGATCGAGCGCGACCACCAGAGTCGCGGAGAAAAGCACGCGCCAGTCGCGATAGAACGCGAGAAACGCGAGCGAGCCGAAGACGTGGAAGTGCGTTTCGATGCGGCCGCCGCTGAGATGGATGAGCAGCGCCGATGAAAGCATCTGCGCGGCAGCGATGACATGACGCGTGATCGGCGCGCCTGGTTTCAGCCACGCCAGGAGAATGGGCAGCAGGATCAGTCCCCCGCCGCCGAGCAGCGCGATCCAGACGTGAACGTGAATCGCGCGTTCGCGGCCGGCCCACGCGTACGGCGAGAAGAACACGGCCGTCGCGATTGCAGCAAGCCATTGCACGACGAGCAGCACCGCAAACATCCGATCGACGCGAACGCGCCGCGCGGTCAATCGCTCATTCGTCAACGCATCGATTCGTGAATCGTGGTCGCTACCGTTCACTGGTTCCATGCTGTCTCCCTTCACGACTTGCCGCCGATCGCACAACCGAACACTGAATGCGTGCTGAATCCCGCCGCGGTGTTCGCGATCCGGATCACCGAATCGCGTCCGCTGTTTTCGCCGCGATGGCCGCGCGCCGAAGTGATGCCGCCGGAGAAGCGCAGCACGCCCGCGCGGTCGTACAGAAATGTCTGGCCCGAGGTGATCGCGCCGAATCGGCGCGCCGCCGCGCCGTCAAGGTCGACGACCACCCGCGTGTTCGGCAGTTTCTCGGCCGCGTTCCAGACAGCGGTCCGTTCCCATCCCGCCGGAAAGTCGCTCGGACGAAAGACGAACACGACCGTCTGCAAATTACGCGGACCGCGGGCGATGACCTCCGCAAGTTCCGCGACGCTCGCTCGGCTGCACGAGCAGTGCGGATGCGCGAGCATCACCAGTGTCGGTCCGGAGAGATTCCGCTCGACGCCGGCATTCGACGGCCAACTCGCGCGCGCATCGGCAGCCGCGCCGGGCGTGCTCTCGAAGGCGCGCACCGATCGATACGAGATCACGACCGTCGCGATCCAGATGATCGCCGCGAGAGCGATGACGAAGTTCCGGCCTCGAGGTCGCATCATTTCTTCTTCAATGCGTCCATCGGCGAGATGGTTTCGCTGTTGCGCCGGAACGTGATCCGCTTTCCCGTCAGGAGCTGGATGCGATCTCCCAGCGGGATCGCATAGAACTCGGTCGGATTGAGATTCCGGACCGTGCCATCCGGGAACGCAACAACGGCGATGTCGAAGTTCACAATCGTCTCACTTCTCGCGGATTGGGGGGAACGAGACAACTGTAGGCGAATTCGCGCTGGAATGCGTCAAATCCCGCAAATTTATTCGTCAACCTGAGTGCAGGAGTGGAAACTGCACTCAGACGAAGATGCGGATTTCCTTCAGCTCGCGCAGCTTGTCGCGAATCTCCCCCGCCTTCTCGAAGTCGAGATTCTTCGCGGCGTCCTTCATCTCTTTCGTCAGTCGCGAGATGGCCTTGTCGAGATCCTCATCGGGACCGAGATTCAGATTCGCGCGCGTGGTCGGTCCGCCGGGAATCTCGAAGTAATCGAGGTTCGACATCTTCACGAGATCGGAATCGAACGAACGGATGACCGTCGCCGGCTCGATGCCGTGCTCGATGTTGTACGCGTGCTGAATCTCGCGGCGGCGATTCGTCTCGTTGATCGCGTACTTCAGCGAATCAGTCATGTGATCGGCGTAGAGAATGGCGACGCCGTTCACGTTGCGCGCGGCGCGGCCGATCGTCTGAATGAGCGACGTGCCCGAGCGAAGGAATCCTTCCTTGTCGGCGTCGAGAATCGCGACCGTCGAAACCTCCGGCAGATCGAGCCCCTCGCGCAACAGATTGATTCCGACGACGACGTCGTACACACCGGTGCGGAAATCGCGAAGGATCGCGATGCGCTCGAGCGTCTCGACATCGGAGTGCAGATAGTTGACCTTGATCCCGAGCTCCAGCAGATACCGCGTCAAATCCTCGGCCATCCGTTTCGTCAACGTCGTGACGAGCACGCGCTCGTTCTTCGCGATCGTCGCTTTGATCGCTCCGATCAGATCGTCGACCTGACCTTTCACCGGCCGGATCACGATCTGCGGATCGAGCAGTCCGGTCGGACGGATGACCTGCTCGGCAAACAGTCCGCCGGTCTTCTCGAGCTCGAACGGACCAGGCGTCGCCGAGACGTAGATGATCTGATCGAGCTTGCCCTCGAACTCCGCGAACGCCAGCGGACGGTTGTCGATCGCGCTCGGCAGCCGGAAGCCGTACTCGACGAGCGTGTTCTTGCGCGCGCGATCGCCGCCCCACATCGCCTTCACCTGCGGAATCGTCTGGTGCGATTCGTCGACGATCAGCAGCAGGTCTTTCGGGAAGTAATCGATGAGCGTCGGCGGCGGCTCACCCGGTGAGCGGCCCGACAGATGTCGTGAATAGTTCTCGATGCCGTTGCAGTAACCGAGCTCCGCGATCATCTCGAGATCGAAAAGCGTTCGCTGCGAAAGACGCTGCGCTTCGAGGAGACGATCGTGCGCGCGCAGTTCGGTGACGCGCTCATCGAGCTCGACACGGATGTTCTCCATCGCCTGCATGAGCCGCTCGCGCGGCGTCACGTAATGCGTTCGCGGATAGATGGCGAGCCGGTCGTAGGTTCGTCCCGCGCGTCCTGTGATCGGATCGATGCGCGTGATCTTGTCGATCTCGTCGCCGAAGAATTCGATGCGGACGGCGTCGTCTTCATACGCCGGCCAGACTTCGAGCACATCGCCGCGCACGCGGAACATGCCGCGGCCGAGATCGTACGGCGTCCGCTCGTACTGCAGCTCCGTCAGCTTGCGCAGATACTGCGTCATCGGCTGCTCGGCGCCGCGCTCGAAGAAGAGCAGCATTCCGTAATAGAGCTCGGGATCGCCGATGCCGTAGATGCAGGAGACCGAGGAAACGATGATGACGTCGCGCCGCTCGAACAGCGACTTCGTCGCGGCGAGCCGCAGCTTGTCGATCTCCTCGTTCTTCGTCATCTCCTTTTCGATGTAGAGATCGTTCTGCGGGATGTACGCCTCTGGCTGGTAGTAGTCGTAATACGAGACGAAGTACTCGACGCGATTTTCGGGAAAGAAGTTCTTGAACTCCTGATAGAGCTGCGCGGCGAGCGTTTTGTTGTGACTGAGAACGAGCGTCGGACGATTGATCTGCTCGATCACTTTCGCGACCGTGAACGTTTTTCCGGAGCCGGTGACGCCGAGGAGCACCTGATCGCGGAGACCTGACTGGACGCCTTCGATCAGCTGCGCGATCGCGGCCGGCTGATCGCCCTGCGGCTCGAACGGCGAGACGAGCTTGAAATCCATCACGGCTTCTTCTTCGGCCGCGGCTTCGCGGCCTGCGCATTCGCTTTCTGCATCTCGCGCATCATCTGCTCGGTCTCGGCTGCATTCACGAGCTTGTCCGAAACCGCTTCCTGAATCGTGGCGATCAGCGGTTGCAGCAGACGCAGATCGGACTTGCCGTTACGAATGTTTGCACGCGTCGTCTCCATCTCCGTCTTGAACGCCGCGCGCTGCACCGGCGAAACGTCAGAGGCGAACATCCGCGTGATCTCGCTTTCCATCGTGTTGAACGTGAAGTCGAGCAGGCCGGAAATTGCGCCGCTAGAGATCATCGTCGCGCCGGCGAACAGGACGACGAGAAAGAAGAGCGCGGCGCCGCCGCAACCGAACGGCACCCACGACGGAACGAGCGGCTTCGCGACGACGGGCGCCGCGTAATACTCGGCCGGCAACTGAAACGACGATTGCGAAGCAGCGGGCGGCGGTGGTTCAGGTGTTGCGATTTCAGGGTCGGAAGGGAGCAAGGAATGTCCTCAAAAAGCGGTTCGCGCGACTGCGTGGAAAATGTATCATGGCGGCCGGAAATCGCCCCTGCTCCTCAACCGCGGAAGGAACCATGATTCGGAAATGACTACGCTGTCGAAGGTTACGGTACTGATCCTCGACGACAACCCGCTCGTCCTGAAGCTCGGACGCGCGTTGCTCGAACGAGAAGGCTGCACCGTGTTGACCGCTTCGAGCTGGATCGAGTTCAACCACGTCCTCGCGGGCAACACCCCCGACATCATCTTCCTCGACGTCAACCTGCCGAGCATCAAAGGCAACCGGTTGAGCGAAGTGCTGAAGTCGCAGTCGAACAAGAAGGACATCCCGATCGTCCTCATCTCCGACCTGCCGGAAAAATCGCTGGAAGAGATGTTCCCGAGCTCGGGCGCAAACGCCTGGATGCGCAAGCCGCTCACCCGCGACAAGATGGTCGACATGATCACGCGCCACGTCGCCGGCTGAGTACAATTTCCCCCGAGAGGATTCCCGATGAGAGTGATCGTCGCTCTGGCGATGCTGTTGTCGTCGACTGCCGCGCTGCGCGCGGGCGAGTTTGCACCACGTGAAATCAACGTGCAGTTCAGCGGCGGACAGAATCCGCTCAACTGGCACGGCCGATCGGTCTTTCGTACGTTCCATTTCGAGCTCGTCGCCGACTCGAAACACATGACGAACTGGCTGCCGAACACCGACGCCGGTCTCGCGTTGAGCTACAGCAAAGTGCGCCAGGCGCGCAGCTGGTTCGGCTACACGTACGGTGATCCGAACGATCACGTGCGCGCCGAGACCGCGTTCTTCTTCGCACGGCATCACTGGCTGACGACGTCGAGCGTGCAGCCATACTTCGAGATCGGCACCGGTCCGATGTGGTCGAACCGGCGCGTTCCGGCCGCGACGTCGCGCTTCAACGTTTCATCGCAGGCGGGATTCGGCGTGACGCTCTCTCCGCAATCGGATCGGCCGCTGATGATCGGCTATCGGTTCTCGCACATCTCGAATGGCGGAACGGCGCAGCGCAATCCGGGACTGAACGTCCACTCGATGCTGATCGGCGTTCGCGCGTTCAGGCTGAAGCGCTAGTAGAAGCTGATGATCCAGAACGTGACGTACTCGACGCTGCCATTCTGCGGCGCCGCTTCGCCCATGTACGTTCCCTGGTGGCTGTTTCCGGCGGCGACGTCTTTGCCGCCGCCCGCGCCGAACGAGCCCCAGATCCCGCGCTGACTCGCTTTCGCTTTCGCTTCGACTTTGATGAGGCTGTCGCGAAATGCCGATTGCACTTTGCGATTGACGACGCCGAACCCTTCAGCGATCAACTGCTCGTTCAGGAACTGGCTCTGCGCGCCGCCGTAGACGAATCCGTCGACGACGCCGTCTTTGTCCGCGACCGGGCTGCCGGTCGGGAACTCAACGTACACCCATCCCGACTTCACGTACTCGCGGAGAAACTCCATCGCTTCGAGGCCGAGCTTCTTCAGGATCGGCTTCGACGAATCGTTCGGATCGGGCGTCGCGATTCCGTAGAGACGCAGCATCGTTTCCTGCCCGCGAAGCTGGATCTTCAGCGTGTTGCCGTTGACCGTGCCGAGGACCTTCGCCATCACGCCGGAGCCGGCGAAGGCGGATTGGGAGACGAGGATGCAGACGAGAATCGCGGCGGCGTGAATGAATCGACGCATGAAAAACTCCTGGAACGATTGTGGTGGAAACCGCCGCAATTCTACTCGAAGTAGATTGCTCGGGTCACTGCGGCGGCTGCGTCGTCGTCTCCGGCGGGACCTTCGGCTCGTTCACACCAGGCGCCGGTGATTCCGCCCCCTCGCCCGCCTGCGCCGCCGCATCGGTGGCGGCCTGCGTCGGCTCCAGCTCCTTCGGCTGATAGTACGGACGCTGCAGGTAATACGGCAGCTTGCTCACCGCGACGCTCGCGCCGCTGCAATCGTGATCGGGTTCCTGACCGGCGATGAATGCTTCCATGACGACGCGACCACATGGACCGATTCCGCGGCGTCCGCTCTGCAGATCCATCGGCACGATGACGATGCCGGGCGGCTGATCGAAGTCCGGCCGCGGCGTCCGCAGTTTCAGCGCATCGATCTTCTTGACGATGTCGATCCAGATCGGCAGCGCCACTTCGGCGCCGGTTCCGCCGCCGCCGAGCGAGCGGCTCGGATCGTCGTAACCAACCCACACGCCGACGCAATACTCCTGCGAGAAGCCGATGAACCACGCGTCGGTGTAGCCGTTTGTCGTTCCCGTTTTTCCGGCCAGCATCGGCGGCAGTCCGTGCGCCTCGAATGCGGTGCCGCGCTGAATCGTTCCCTTCATCACATGCGCGAGCACGTACGCCACCTGTGCCTGCGTCGCTTCCGACAACTCGGGTAACTGTTCTTCAAGCACGCGATCGGTCTGATCGGTGATCTTCCGAATGAATCGCGGCTTCACATACACGCCCTGATTGGGGAAGACGTTGTACGCGGCGGTCATCTCGATCGGCGAAACGCCGGCGGCGCCGAGCGCGGTCGATGGATAGCGCGGGATGTCGGAGGTGATGCCGCAACGCCGCGCGAAGTCGACGACGCGATTTGCGCCGACCATCATCCAGGTCTTGACCGCCGGCACGTTGATCGACAGTTCCAGCGCGCGCTGAATCGTCACGATGCCGGCGTATTTGCCGTAGTAGTTCTTCGGTGAGTAGATCTGATTGCCGACGGGAATCGAGATCGGCGCATCGAACAACGTGTCGGCCGGCGTCAGCCCTTTCTCGAACGCGGCGCCGTAGACGAGCGGCTTGAATCCCGATCCGGTCTGTCGCCGCGACTGCGTCGCGCGATTGAACTTCGACATCTGGAAGTCGTAGCCGCCGACGAGCGCGCGCACTTCGCCAGTCTTCACGTCGAGTATCACGACCGCGCCCTGCACCTGCGGCAGCTGATCGAGCATCCACTTCTTTGCTTTCGTTTTCGGATCGTCTTCGACGCGGACGAAGATCTGATCGCCGGGCTTCAGCGTCGCTTCCATCGTTTTGCGCTGCGTCCACGCAAACGCGGAAGGAGCAAGAGTGATCTCGTCGCGATTGACGCGCGCCTTTACGCCGGTTTTGTCGACGCTGGTGACGATCGCGGGATAGAGCTTGTCGGCGTTATACGGCTCGTTGCTCCAGCTCGGATCCTTATACGTCGCAATATCGATCCCCTCGGCCACAAGGTTCCGCGTCGGCTTGCGGAACCCGCGACGCCGATCCCACGCACGGAGTCCGCGCTGCAACGACGCTTCCGCCGCCTGCTGCATCCGCAAATCGAGCGTCGAATAAACCTTCAGTCCGCGCTGATAGAGATTCTCGACGCCATATTGCGGCGCGTTCTCGATGTACTGGCGAATCGATTCGGAGAAGTAGGCGCCGGTTGCCGGCGCTTCTTCTTTGTAAGTGCCGAGGACGATCGGAGCGTTGACGGCGTGCTCATACGCGTCGCGCGTGATTTTCTTTTCGTCGCGCATCCGTCGCAGTACGTGATTGCGTCGCGCCAGCGCATCGGCCGGATGCGAGATCGGACTCGACGAATTCGGCGAGCGCATCAAGCCGGCGATCATCGCCGCTTCGGGCAGCGTCAGGTCTTTCGCATGTTTGCCGAAGTAGAGCCGCGAGGCCGCTTCGACGCCGTACGCGCCGTGGCCGAGGTACATCTGATTGGCGTAGAGCTCGAAGATCTGGTCTTTGGTGAAGTTCTTCTCGATGTCGACGGCGAGGATCGCTTCATTGATCTTGCGGCGCAGCGATTTCTCGCGCGTCAGGAAGAGCTGCTTCGCCACCTGCTGCGTGAGCGTCGACGCGCCTTCGATGCGTTTGCGCGCGACGATGTCTTTGATCAGCGCGCGAACGATCGCCTTCGGATTGAATCCGCCATGCCGATAGAAATCCGCATCCTCGGTTGCCACGACAGCGTCGACCAGCGCCGGCGCCATGTCGCGCTTCGTGACGACGATCCGTTTCTGAATCGAATACTCGGCGAACGGAATCCCCTGCCGATCGTAGATGCGCGTGATGATGGCCGGCTGATAGTCGTCGAGCGATTTGACGGTCGGGACGCGGATCGCGTTCGCGACGATGAAACCGGCAGGCAGTCCGAGCAGCGCGGCGATGAAGAGCAGCACCACGGCGGTGCGGCGGCGCGAGCGCGGACGCTCGGGGATGAGTTGATGATCTTCCGACACACAAAGAATTCTATCCGCGAACCACGACTGTCCGGAAAGCATCCGCCGCGAAGCCGAAGAAAGACGCTTGCGAATCAACGCAGCCGGTCGTACCGGCCGGGCCGTACCGGCCCGAGCTACAATGCGCGGCGAATGGCATCGGTCCCGTCTCCGAAGGCGCCGCCATCGCCTGAATGGAGCCGTCTCGTCGGCGACTCTCTCAAGCAAAACGGCGTGTGGCACACCTGGTTGAAGTTGATGGAAGCCGCGAAAGCGTATCCGTCCGATCTCTCGCTGCGCGGCTACATCGAGATCGTTCGCAACGCCATCGTCCGTGATTTCGTCGGCCACGCCAAAGGAATGCAGGTGGTGCCGAAACTCTCCCCCGAGTTCCTGACGAACTTCGACCGCTTCAACCTCAACGCCCAGGAAGGCTATCTGGTCTCGCTCATCGACGGACGTCTCGATCTGCAAAAGCTGCTGATCCTCAGCCCGTTCGACACTTTCACGACACTCTTCACGCTGGCCAAGCTGCAGTTCGAGCGCGCCATCACGGTGCCGCAATGATTCCGTTCGCCGTATCGCTGCTCGACCGGCTCACGACGCCGATCGCCGTCATCACCGAGACCGGCCTGATCGAATATCGCAACGGCGCGTTCGAAGCGACGTTCGGATCCGACGCCAGCGCGTGGCTGAAAGACGCGTCGCGCATGCTGGCTGGCGAGCGCGGCTGGCTGCAGGGATTCTTCGTCGATGCCGACGACGAGCCAAAAACGCTCGACGTCGAGATCGAAGGTCGCGTCTACCGCGTCGATCGGATCATGCTTGTCGCACGCGAAGAATCGCGTGCGGTTGCGCTGTCGTTCGATGACGTCACGGCGCAGCGCGAGATGGAGCAGGCCAAGTCCGACTTCACGTCGATGGTCGTACACGATCTGCGCGGTCCGCTTTCCGGCATTCAGGGAACGCTGGAGTTCGTGCTGTCGCAGGAAGGGACGCGGCTCGATGCGATGTACACCGATCTGCTCAACGAAGCGCAGCGCGAGTCGGAGCGGATGATGGGACTGATCAACGAGTTGCTCGACTTCTCGAAGATCGAGTCGGGCAACTTCGTCGTCGAGAAAGAACCGGTGCGCATTGCGGGCGTGCTCAAGCGCGCTGTTCGTTCGCTGCAGACGGTCGCGGCGCGCGATGAGATTTTCCTCGTCACCGCGCACGGCCGCGACGTGCCGATGATCATCGGGTCGGTGGAGAAGCTGACGCAGGCGGTGATCAACCTCGTCTCGAACTCGCTGAAGTTCACGCCGAAGAAAGGGATGATCTCCGTCGGCGCGCAGGTCGTGCGCAACGGCGATACACCCGATTCGATCGTCGTCACCGTCACCGACAGCGGGATGGGAATCAAGGCCGCCGAGCTCGCGCAGATTTGGGAGAAGTACAAGCAGAGCGGCAACAAGTCGCTGCGCGGCGGCGGCGGGACGGGGCTCGGGCTTTACATCGTCAAGCAGATCATCGAAGCGCACGGCGGCGAGATTTCGGTGGCGTCGATCGAAGGCGTCGGCACGAGCATGGTGCTCAAGCTGCCGGTGAAACGCTCGACGGGCGCGTCAGGCGGCTGGCCGGCCGTCGGCTAACGCAGCCGCAATCCCGAACGCGATCTCGTCTTCGGCCACGTCGCTCACGACGTCGCAAACACCGATCTCGCGCGGCAGCACCATGACGCGCTGCGTACCGGTGTTCTTCTTGTCATGCTCGGTCGCCGCGAGAATCTCGCGTGCGTCGAGCGGCGGCAGCGGCGACGGTTGCCACGCGCGAATCGCATCGTTGATGCGCGCGCTGATGGAGGGCGCGAGGATCCCGCGACGAACAGCGATCGCGTTCGCGCCGATCATTCCCCAGGCCACCGCCTCGCCGTGAGTCAGCCCTTCGTAATGCAGCGCCGCTTCGATTCCGTGCGCGATTGTGTGTCCGTAGTTCAGCAGGCGCCGGACGTCGGATTCTTTCTCATCCGCGGAGACGATCTCCGCCTTCACACGAATCGCGCGGCGCACGACGTCGTCGACATCGATCTCGCCGCCATGCTCGAGCAGTTCGAACAACGCCACGTCACCGATCACGCCGCCCTTCAGCGCTTCAAAGATTCCGCTCAAAAATTCGCGGCGAGGCAGGGTCGACAGCACCGACGTATCGCTGATCACCGCGCGCGGAGGATAAAAACTACCGATGAGGTTCTTGCCCTTCTCGTGATTGACGGCCAGCTTCCCGCCGATCGAACTGTCGACCTGCGCGAGCAGCGTCGTCGGGACATGCACGAGATCGATCCCGCGCAGAAAGATCGACGCCGCGAAGCCAGCCGTATCGCCGATCATCCCGCCACCGACGACGACCGCCAGCGAATCACGCTTCGCGCCGCGCTCGAGCAGCGCCGTCACGACGTCGTTCGCGGTGGAGAGCGATTTATGCGCCTCCCCTTCCGCGATTGTGATGATGTCCGCCGCCGCGAACGATTTCGCGACCCGCTCGCCGAACCGTACGCGCAGCTGTTCGGACGTGATGACGAAAACGCGGCCGCGCGTGCGCACCAGCGCGCCGACGCGATCGAGGAGCTCACGCCCGACGAAGACGGGATACGTGGCCGACGCCTGGCGAATCGTAAGGAAGGGATTCAAGTGCCGCGAAGTCTACATACATCCCTCTCCCTCCGGGAGAGGGTGGCGCGAAGCGCCGGTGAGGGGCGTGGCACCGCGACCGAGGTACGCTGAGATCGAGATGCAAATCACCACCACCGCCGACAACGCGCGTCGCCTTCGTCACGAACTAACCACAGAGGAAAATCGACTCTGGCAGTCGCTACGTAGCCGCCGGTTCGCACGCTTCAAATTTCGACGCCAGCACCCAATCGGACCATACGTTCTCGACTTCTACTGCCATCGTTTGAAGTTCGCGATCGAGATCGACGGGGCATGGCACGAGGAGGTCAGTGTTCGCGATGAGGCACGGACACGAGAGTTGGCGACGTACGGGATCAAAGTGCTGCGCATTACGAACCGCGAGTTAAAGGACGAATGGTCCTTCATCGAGGACCGCATTCTCTTCGCGATTAGCCAGCTGTAGCTTTTGCCTGGCCCCTCACCCGGCGCTTCGCGCCACCCTCTCCCGGAGGGAGAGGGATAGTTCCTCCAGCTGTTTCTCGTCCACCGTCGACGGCGCGTCGCACATCAGGTCCTGCGCCCTGGCGGTTTTCGGGAAGGCGATGACGTCGCGCAACGACTCCGATCGCGACATCAGCATCACGATGCGATCGAGGCCGAGGGCGATGCCGCCGTGCGGAGGGGCGCCGTAGCGGAAGGCGTCGATGAGGAAGCCGAAACGCGATTGCGCTTCTTCCGATGAGATACCGAGAGCTGCGAACATTCGTTGCTGTAGTTCCGGCTTGTTGATGCGGATCGAGCCGCCGCCGAGCTCGAGGCCGTTGAGCACGACGTCGTACGCGCGGGCGAGGACGGCGCCGGGATCGCTCTCTAACTTATCGAGTGCGTCGACGGCCGGCGATGTGAACGGGTGATGGCGCGCGAAGTAGCGCTGCGATTCTTCATCCCATTCGAACAGCGGAAAGTCGGTGACCCAGAGGAACTTCCACGACTCATCCGGAATCAGTCCCTGTTCTTTCGCGACTCGCAGCCGCAGGTTTCCGAGAACATCGAAGACGAGTTGCGGTTTGCCGGCGACAATCAGCGCGAGATCGTTCTCGTTCGCGCCGAGCGCGGTGCGGAGTGATTCGAACGCGGCATCGTCGACGAACTTCTTGATCGACGAGCCTTTCTGCGCATCGAACTTCATCCAGACCAGGCCGGTCGCGCCGAGCTTCTTCGCTTCTTCTGTCAGCTCATCGATCTTCTTGCGCGACAGCGTCGCGCCGCCGGGCACGACGATCGCGCGAATCGTGACGGCGTCGCGGAACGGCGTGAATTCGATCGCCTTCGCGGCGGCGGAGATGTCCGTCAGCTCCATTGCGAAACGCGTGTCGGGCCGATCGCTGCCGAAACGCTCCATCGCTTCCTGCCATGTCATGCGCGGGAACGGTGTCGTCACCTCGATGCCGGCCAGCGGGAAGATCTCGGTGAAGAGTCCTTCGATCAGCTCGTAGATGAACTCTTCATCGATGAACGACGCTTCGACGTCGATCTGCGTGAACTCCGGCTGCCGATCGCGGCGGAGATCTTCGTCGCGGAAGCAGCGCGCGATCTGGAAGTAGCGCTCCAGACCGGAGACCATACAGAGCTGTTTGAAAATCTGCGGCGACTGCGGCAGCGCGTAGAACGTTCCTTTGTGTACGCGGCTCGGCACCAGGTAATCGCGCGCTCCTTCCGGCGTCGACTTCGTCAGCATCGGCGTTTCGATCTCGAGGAAGCCGTAGCGATTCATGAAGTCGCGCACTTTGAAGGCGACGTTGTGGCGGAGCATCAGATTGCGCGTCAGCGGCTGACGGCGCAGATCGAGATAGCGGTACTGCAGGCGCAGCTCTTCCGCCGCGTCGGTCTCGTCTTCGATCGCGAACGGCGGCGTGTCGGCGCGATTGAGAATCTCGACTCCGCGCGCGATCACTTCGATATCGCCGGTCGGCATCTTCGAATTGCGGCTCTCCGCGGAGCGCGACACGACTTCGCCTTCGATGCGGACTACGA
>JAOBAU010000081.1 GCA_025463165.1 Acidobacteriota bacterium
CATCTCGCCGGTATGTCGTCGTCGAAGCACATCGTCGCCATCAACAAGGATCCGGAGGCGCCGATCTTCCGCGTGGCCGACCTCGGCATTGTCGGCGATCTCTTCACGATTCTTCCCGCACTGACGGAAGAAGTGAAGAAGGCGAAAGCGCACTGAGGTAAGTGTGGAGGCGGCCGCTTCGGCCGCCTCAAGAAACAGCAAAGGCGGCCGCTTCGGCCGCCTCCACACTTGGATTCAGAGACTCGATTTATTGCGGACGGTCCGGCGATGCAAAGCGCGGATCGACGCCGGTCGTGCTGTTGAGCGCGTAACCGGCCGCGAGTGAGTCGGCGATCGGATTCGAGCCGGCCGGCAGGCACTCCATCGGAAGCGACATCACGTGGCGCGCGACGTTCGCATCGCACGATGCGGTGGCCTTCGCGCGGTAAATCTGCGGCGACTTGGCGACGACCTGCTTGCCGTCGATGACCACGAAGTAGTACTCGATCTCGTCGCCGTCATCGAACTTCGGCAGCGTGATGCTCGAGAGCGGACCGCGGTTCGTGCCGTCGACCGAGCACCAGTCGGTGGCGCCGGCGCGACGGAAGTAGACGCGCAGCAGACCTTTGTCCTGCACCGACATCTGCAGCACGGTCATCTCTCCGCCGCGCACGCAGTTGATCGGATGGAAGTCGATCGTCCCCTGCTGCTGGGCGAAGACGGCGGTGGCGCTGCAGAGCAAAAGAACGCCGGCGAGTGCTTTGATCGTGTTCATAAGGTCCTCGGTTTTTTGGACAGAACACGCCGATGATAGAACAAAGTTCAGGGCCTTGCTTCGATCTTCGATTTGTAGGCGGTGAGCTCGCGGCTGGCAGGAAGCTTCGGCAGAGCTCGCCGCAGCAGCTCTTTCGCGAACGGATAGTCGCCCAATTCATAGCGATTGACGGCTTCGTGAAACATATGCAGCTCTTCGCCGGGCTCGAGCGGATAGGCGCGCTGATAGCTCGCTGACGAGTCACGCCAGGCCGATGTCTGATTCAGACCGCGCGCTGCGCCGAGGAGCGTGGTGCGATTGAGTGTTTGCAGATGCGCGACGCGCGCGAAGAGCTCGCGGGCGGCGATGACCTTTCCCTGCGTGAGCAGCCGGTCGGCGTCGGCAAGCATCAGCACGGGATCGGATGCGAGGATCGCTTCGGAAGGGGAGTGTCGCGCGGCGTTCACCATCGGACTGTTGGAGCCGGTGCTCGCGACGGCGGCGCTGCGAACGACTCCCGCGCCGCCGCTCGGAGCAGGCGCGGGTGGTGGTGAGGCGCTGCGTGTCGACATGCTCGCGACGGCCCGGGTCGTGATCGGCGCCCGGCTCACGCTTGCGCGACCGTCAGCCGGTTCGACCGGAGTTGGTGGCGGCGTGCGCGGTTGATTCGTTGGACGCGGCGGCGCCGGTCTCGGAATGACGATGGGCTGCGGTTGCGGAGTGACGACGCGTGGTTGTGGCTGCGGCACAGGCGCGGGCGGCGGAGGAGTTGGACGCGTGACCGGCGCCGGTTGCGGCTGCACGGCCATCGGCGTAGCAGTGGCGATCATCGTCCGTCGCAATGCCGCAGCGTCCGCGGCGCGGTTGACGTTCGCCAGTCCCGTCGCGAGTTTGTTCTTCTCGTCTTCCGTCAGCCGCTGCGTGGTGCGCGCGATCGTGAAGTGCTCGACGACGTCGGTCCATCGGCGCTCGATCGCGGCGATGTTCCCGAGGACCTCGCGCGCGGGACCGCTCGCGAAATCGAGATTGATCGCTTCGGTGGCGAGCTTCACCGCGTTCACGAGATCGCCCGCGATCCAGTAATTGCGCGCGCGGAGTGCGATGTCGGCGCCTTCCGCGAGCGGCGGTGGCGCTGGTTTCGGCGGCGTCGCGGTCGATGTCGTCGTGGTGGTCATCGCCGGCGGACGCGGCGTTGACGGCCGCGTGCTGATGATGTGCGCGAACGCCGGCGCGGCCGCGAGACGTTCCGCGGTGACGTACTTTGCGACGAGCGATTCAAACGCCGAGCGCGTTGCCGGATCGAGTTGCAGCGTCGTGTACGCGCGCGAGATCCGCTCGGCGATCACCACTTTCTCCGCCGCGTTGCGCGCTTCGTCGAACTGGCCGAGGCGTTCACTGGCGATCGCGCCGTAAACATGGGCGGTTTGATATCGCGGAAGATCGTCGATCAGGCCGAACGCGGCAATGCGCAGTTCCTGCGCGGCCGCTTTCCAGTTTCCGATCTTTGCGTCGGCCAGGCCGCGTTCCAAAAGCGTTGTATAGAACGTGCTCGGTCCCTGCGCACGCAGCGGTGCCGCAAAGATGACGACGACGAGCGCCGCAAACGCGGCGTGGCGGAGGTTCAGTCTTCTCACGATGCGCCCAGGAACCGCTTCAAACGACTGAGGAACGGGGACTTCTCCGTAGGATACGGCAACTCCGGCTCGTAAACGAACGCCCTTCCTTCAATCACCGCGCGCGGATTCTCGACGAACAGCGCCTCGGCAATCGCATCGTTCGTCGCATCGGCCACGATCTTTCGCGCTTCGGCGACGATCGGAGGCCGTTTCGTCGTGTTGTGCGCGTCGGTGGCGACGAGGTTCACCATCCCGCGGCGAAGCCAGTCGAGCGCCGCGTGCTGCGCTTTGTCGCCGAACTTTCCGGCGAAGCTCGCGGTCGTGATCTGCGTCCGCGCGCCCTGTTGCATGAGCGCGACGAGCAGCTCCGGCTTCGCCTGAAAAACCATGTTGCGCTCGGGATGCGCGATCAGCGGCACCCAGCCGTCGAGCTGCATTCGATAGAGCGGCTGCTCGACCATCGGCGGGATGTTGTTCGACGCGAACTCGATCAGCACGTAACGGCTGCCGGCCAGCGGCACGATCGTCCCGCCGGCGAGCGCTTCGTTGATGTCGTGCGCGAAGAAGTACTCGGAGCCGAGGAGGAGTCGCGGCGAAGCGCCGATGCGGCGCTGCAGTTCGTCGAGGCGCGACTGCAATTCGGCGCGCGACGTATTCGACCAGCGTCCGCGCAACACGTGCGGCGTGGCGACGATCGTCTCGATTCCCTGCTCGGCCGACATCCGGCAGAGCGCCACCGCTTCGTCCCAGTCGCGCGGGCCGTCATCGACGTCGGGCAGGCAGTGGTGGTGAACGTCGATCAACGCAGAGCGGCTTTCTTCTCGCCCTCGCCGTCACGCGGCTCGTCGCTGTCGTAGTAGTCGTAGTAGCTCTTGCGGAACGTGTAGCCGTACTGCTGCAGATCGAGATTGTTGAGGATCGCGCCGAGGACCGGGATGTTGCTCTGGCGCAGACGTTCGGAGGAACGCTGCACGAGATCGCGCGGAGTCTGACCGCCGTGTACGCAGAGGACGACGCCGTCGGCGCTGGCGGCGAGCACGATCGAGTCGGTCACGGCGAGCACCGGCGGCGAATCGAAGATCACGTACGCGAACTTCGAGCGGATGTCGTGGATGAGATGCTTCATCCGATCGGACGCGAGGAGCTCCGATGGATTCGGCGGCGTCGGTCCGGAGAGAACGACGGAGAGATGCGGGACGATCGTCTCCTGAATGACGTCTTCGAGCGGGATGTTCGCCGCGAGATAGTTGACGAGCCCGAGGTTCATCTTGCCGCGGAAGACTTTCTGCAGACGCGGACGGCGAAGATCGGCGTCGATGAGCAGGACCGGCTTGCCCATTTGCGCTAGGACGACCGCGAGATTGACCGACGTGGTGGTTTTTCCTTCGCGTGCGAACGTCGACGTGATGACGATGACTTTCGGCGAGTTCGCCGACGCGAGCAGAAGCGACGTACGAAACGCGCGATAGGCCTCGGAGACCGGCGAGCGTGAGTCGACGTGCGGCAAAAGATCGATGCCGTGCTGCAGCGCGCTGCTCTCTTCGATCGCCCGCGGCTTCGACGGCGTGTTGCCGTAGGCGCCGTAGCCGTATCCGTAGCCGCGCGTGAGCGAGTGCGCCGATGGAATGACGCCGAGCGACGCGAAGCCGGTGACGCGCTCGAGCTCTTCCGGCGACTTGATGGAGCGATCCATGTACTCGAGGAAGAAGATCGCGGCGAGACCGAGGATCACGCCGAGCGGAAACGCGCTCTGAAGATTGCGCTTCATCGTGACGTTGAAGCGCGCGGTCGGCAGCTGGGCGTGATCGACCCAGCGGATGTTCGAGTTTGCGGAGCCGCGCAGGCGCGCGGTGACTTCCGTTTCGTTCTGACGTTTGGCGAGCTGATCGAGCAACGTCTGTTTGCTGTCGACCGCCGAGCGAAGGTCGGTGTAGCCATTCGCGTTCGCGTTCAGTTTCATCGCTTCGCGCTTCTGCTCTTCGAACGCCACGCGCATCGACGCCACCTGCGCGTCGCCCTGCACCATCTCGTTGCGGGCGCGTTCGCGCGCGCGGTTGTACGCTTCCTGAATCGCGTTCGCTTTTGCCTGTCGCGTCCGCTCGATCATCCCTTTCAACTTCACCATGTCGGGATACTCGGGACGGAAGGTGGCGAGCTTCTGGTTGTAGTCGCGCTGCAGGCGAGTCTCTTCCTCGTTCATCTGCGCGACGAGCGGGTCGTTCGCGACGACTGTTTCGGGCGTCGCGCGAACGATCGCGGCGTATGCACCCTGCTTCTGGATCGCCTGGCTCTGCACGTTCGTGAACTCTTCGTTCAGCTTGCTGAGCTTCTGGACCGTGATGTTGTCGGCGCCGCCGACGGAGACGATGTCTTTGCTCTCGCCGTACTTCTGCAACTCGCCGCGCGTGACGTCGATCTCACGATGGAGCTGCGCGATCTGCTTGCTGAGAAACTCGCTCGCTTCCTTCACACTCTCGAGCTTCTGCTCGAGATTCATGCTCATGTACGAATCGCCGACGCCTTCGGTGATCTTCTGCGCGAGTCGCGGACTCGGAGCGACGTAGGCAACCTCGACGAGCGACGTGTTGCGGACCGGCGTGACCTCGAGCGGTCCGAGAATCACGTCGATCATGCCGTCGCGGATTTTCGCGATCTCTTCCTTCGACTTGCCGGCGATTCCGGCCGGATAGAACTCCGGATCGCTCAGCAGCTTGTGATCGTCGATGACGCGCGCGGCGAGGCCGCGACTTTTCAGCAGGACGTACTGCGTCTGCAGGAACTCCTGATCGGACGCGGCGATGCCGAAGAGATCTTCGACGGTGAGCTGATTCGGATTCTCACGCTCGATCTGGATGGTGATCGCCGAACGGTACAGCGGCTTCGAGAAGTAACTGGCGAGGAACGTTCCCACCATCACGACGATGAGGATCGACAGTGCGACCTTCCATCGTTTGTAGATGATGTTCCAGTAGTGGGAGAGGTGGACTTCCTGGCCTGTCGTCGAATTGAGATCCATGGTTGAGCGCCCCGGCGCAGCGGCCGGCGAAATCAGCCTGACCAGCTATCGCCGAGGCTGCATGCCACCGGCCATCAAAATACGCTTTCTTTGACGAAGACGGTATCGTTGTCGAGCAGCTGGATGTCGGACTGCTTGCCGTCGACGATCCTTCTCCAGTTCGCATTGATCGTCGTCTCGCGTCCGTTCACCATCCGCTTGACGACGACGCGCGCTGATGCGCGATCGGTCGGCGCGCCGGCTGCCGCAAGCGCCTGAAGCAGCGTCGGCGTCTGCGAGCGGCGGAAGTCGACCTTCCCCGGACGAACGACCTCGCCGAGGATGTAGACGGAGATCGGCGTGTCGACCGGAATGTTGACGACGTCGTTCGGAGCGAGCGGCAGGTTGAGATCGGGATTGCCGTTCACCATCAGATCGTCGACGTCGATCGCGATCTGTTCGGTCAGTCCGTTCGACGCGGTGCGCAGAACGTAGATCGTCTTTCCTTAGCCCGGCGCGAGTCCGCCGGCCTGCGTGATCGCCTGGATGAGCGTGATATTGCCGGTGACGTTGATGCCGCCCGGACGCGTGACCGCGCCGATGACCGAGATCGGTTTGCTGCCGGCGACGAGCACCTGGACGGTGACGTCGGCTTTGGTCAGGATCTTTGCCTCGAGGACCTGCTTGATGCGCATCTCCGCCTGCATCGGAGTGAGGCCGGAGATATCGACTTTGCCGACGACCGGCAGACTGATGCGGCCGTCGTCGCCGACGGTAGCGGTGGTGTTCAGCGCCGGATCCTGCAGCACGCGGATCTCGAGCACGTCGCGGCTGCCGATCGGTGCCTCGCTCGAAGTTGCATTCGGGCGAGCCTGTTGCGCCGCCGGCGGCTGCGGAACCTGCAGCTGAGCGAAGGCAGCGCTCGAAAGTGCCACCAGAACGGCAGCGAATGCTCCGATCTTGCGCATCGTCGTCTTCGGTGAAGAAACTCCACCGCCTTCCCTGCGGAAGGCGGCGGACTGAACCCCTGAGCTATTGGACCGTGTCGTCATCGTACGTTCGTACCGTGAGCGGCGCCACCGGACTGCATCAAACTTTCGTGAAACCCGTGGCCGCGCTCGGTTAAATCGTTATTATTTGGTGTTTGGACTATGGCGTAAACGACAAATGCAGGATGACACGTATTCCATCCGTCTCGTCCACGTCGAAGTTGGAAGTCCGTTTGTACCAGCCGACATCGAAGCCGCCGCTGAACCGCCGGCGTGAGTAAAGCCAGCCCACCGAGGGGAAAAGCGCCGTATCGACGCGGCGATGAACGATTCCGAAGCGATCGAACGTCGCCACCGGATACCTGTTCTTCGTCGCCGCGAAACCGGCGTTCAGATTCAGGCGTTTGGTGGCGATGTATGTGACGCCGACGCTGCCGTGGTCGCTTACATAGAAGTTGTTGCGGTCGGCGAAGACTGAGAATTCGAGGTCGCGCACGAGGTCCGCGGTCGCCGTCGCCCGTCCGCTCATCTCATACGTCGAACGAAGGTTGCCGACGAAACCGTTGAAGCCCGGATAACCTTTCGTCAGGAAGTCGAGCTTTGCGACGCCGGCTTCGAGCCGCAGCGTGCCGCGGCCGCTGGTGCGGTTGGCGCCAATGCCGGCGTAGGTCCGATGCGCGTCTTTGTACGTCGCGCGATCGAAGCGGTAGTTGCTGACCTCGCCGACGAGAAAGAGCGACGTCAGCGGAAAGGTCTTGTGGTTGAGCGACAGGTGATAGTCCTGCTGCCGGCGATCGAGCAGCGAGATCGGAATGTTCTCCGGCTGCAGGCGGTCGGTCGGATACGTGTACTTCTTGCTCGCGGCGGTGAACGACGCGCTCGAGCGCGACGAGTAGCGATATTCGCCCGCGATGCCGGCGGTGTCTTCACGGACGGTGACGAGGCGATTGATCTCGGACGTCGCCGCGCGCGCTTCGTCGGCGCGGACACCGTAGAGGTCGAGATAGAGATGATTCAGCAGGTATTGCGCATCGAAACGGCCCAGGTAACCGAGCTGGCCGTCGGAGAGGTGGCTCGTCGAGAACGCGTACTGCGGCGTGAGCTCGAGTGAGTAAACCTGCTTTTTCGTCGGGACGAAGTAGAGACGCTGCGGCGCGCGGATGCCGAGAGAGATGGCGCCATCTTCCGAAGACGTAGGCGTAAAGAGGGTCTGGTTGTAGCCGATGTCCGTGAGCTCGACGTTCGAGAGGAAGTAAAACGGACCGTAATGCGCGCGCGCCTTCTGCAGGTCGGCAGCGATTTTCCGGCTGGCCTCGAAGGTACGATCGCGGTCGCGCAGCCCTTCCTGCGCGGATAGTTGACAGGGAGCGATCGCCATGAAAACTGCAATCGCCAGCATTCGTGGAATGGCCTGACGCACTTACCCCCTCCTCACTCTCTCCTCTGGCGGGCGAACGCCGCATGGTAACAGACCAGACCGGTGAGCCCGCAAGCGTCTGCGCACGTACAATCGTCGGCCAATGCCGGAACCGCAGATCGAACGGGCGTGCGTCGTCGCGCTCTTCGCGTATCTCGTGTGGCTGCCGATGCCGTTCGCCTCGGTGATCGACGCGGCCCAGCCGGCACTGATCATTCCGCCGCTCCTGATCTGCGCGGTCGCCGCATTTCTCCGCTCGCGAGCCGACGGCGTTTCGCGTCCGACCGCGCCGTATCGCATCTGGACCGCGGGGGCGATCGCCTTCGCGCTGCTCGCCGCGCTGCAACTCGTCGAACTCCCCGGCTCACTGCTGCGGCTGCTGTCGCCGGAGTCGTTTGCGACCTGGAGCCGCGCGTCGCGTGTCGCCGCGCTGATGCTCAACGCGCAGCCGGCCGACTCGTATCCGATCAGCGTCAATCCCGGCGCGACGTGGCTGCATCTCTTCCGCTTCCTCGCGTTCTTCGCCACGTTTCAGGCGGCGGCGCTGCTGATCCGCACTCACACGCGCCGCGTCGCCTTCGCCGCGGTCCTCGGCGGAACCGCGCTGTTCGAAGTGCTCTACGGCGTGCGCGAAGCGGCGCTTCGCCGTTACGCGATCTGGGGCTGGCCGAACTCGATGATCTTCAATCGCGTCACCGGCACGTTCGTGAATCCGAATCACTTCGCGCACTACGCCGCGATCATCCTGCCGATGGCCACCTTCCTCGCGGCGCTGGCGTGGCGCGAAGCGGCTCAGAGCGGCACGCCGCTTCGCCGCCGCTTCATTCGACTGCTCGAACGGAAACTGCTGCTGTTCGGCGCCGGGATCGGCGTCGCGCTCGCGTGCATCGTCGCCATCCTCGTCGCGCAGTCGCGCGGCGCGCTGCTGTCGCTCGCGGCCGGCGCTGCCGCGTCGGGCGCGCTGCTCCTTCGTCCGCGACGCCATCGCCGCCATTCACACGCGGTCGCTCTCGCCAAGCTCGGCCTCGGCATCGCCGCCGGCCTCCTGCTCATCGGCGGCCTCGTCATGTTCCTCGGCACCGAGCGAACCGTCGCGCGTTTCAAACCGTCGGCATCCGAACAGACCAACCTCGTCGGCCGGCGCAGCGAGATTTCAGCGGCCATCGCGATCTGGCGCCGTTTTCCCGTCCTCGGCAGCGGCCTCGGCACGTTCGTCGACGTCGTCTCGCAGGTTCAGGCCGAAGACCTCGACGTCATCTACAACCACGCGCACAACGATTACGCGGAGATCATCCTCGAGCTGGGCGTAGCGGGCCTTGCCGTCATCGTCCTGCTGGGCGCGGCGTACCTCGCGCGCTGGCGGGCGGTGCTGCGCGACCGG
>JAOBAU010000094.1 GCA_025463165.1 Acidobacteriota bacterium
ACGAGCGCCGACGGATTCATCGCGCGTCCTGACGGCGACGTCGGCTGGCTCGATCGTCCGTGGCCGAAGGGCGAATACGGGATGCCGGAGTTCTACGCGTCGATCGACACCGTGCTGATGGGAAGGAAAACGTGGGAAGTCGGTCGCAAGCTCGGTCCGGCGTCATACGCGGGGAAGAAGAATTACGTCTTCTCACGCGCGCCGCAGGAAGAGATGGAGAACATCACGTTCATCAGCGAGCCGCCCGCTGCATTCGTCGGTCGGCTGCGCGCGGAAAGCGGCGGTGGCATCTGGGTGATCGGCGGCGCGGAGCTGATCGCCGAATTGCTCGACGGACAGGTCATCGACGAATTCATGATTCATGTCGTGCCGGTGATCATCGGCGAAGGGATTCCGCTGATTGCGCCGCGGCAACGCAACGTCGAGCTCGCGCTCGCGTCGACGAAAGCGTTCGACGACGGAGTGGTGCTGCTGCATTACCGCGTCACGGCGTGACCCGATAAATCCGATCATCGCCATCGCGCCGATCTCCTCGTCCATCGCGATTGCTCGTCGAGAACCACAACGATCCGTCCGGCGCGGCGGCGACTTCGCGAATTCGTCCGTAGGTCGTGAAGAGGTTCTCCTCCGAAACCACGCGGCGGCGATCTTTCGCGTCGAGCACGACGTGGTGAACGTGTTCTCCGCGCAGGCAGCCGAACCAGAAATCGTTGTGCCAGAAAATGCCGCTGGCCGGTGCGACGGCCGGCGTGTATTCGAGGAGCGGCGAGACGAAGCCGGCGCGCGACTGGCGATGGTGCACGAGCGGCCAGCCGTAGTTGCGTCCGCGCTCGATGATGTTCACTTCGTCGCCGCCGCCGGGGCCGTCGAATCCTGATGGTCCGTGCTCCGTTTCGAACAGCAGTCCGCTCACCGGATCCCAGTCGATGCCCTGCGGGTTGCGATTGCCGAGCGTCCAGATCGGCGACTTCGGAAACGGGTTGTCGGCCGGGATCGTGCCGTCGTCATTCACGCGGAGGATCTTGCCGCCGAGTGACGTCATCTGCTGCGCGATCTCGCGCGACGTCGCGTCGCCGGTGGTGATGTAGAGCTTGCGATCGGGTCCGAATCGCAAACGGCAGCCGGCGTGATATTGCGCGGCCGGCAATCCGGCCACGATCGTCTTCGGTTCCATGAGTGAGAGTCCGGTCTCGCGAAAACGAATCACTTCGACCGACATCTCGCCGCCGCGCGACGTCGCGTAACTGACGTAAAGCAGATGGTTCTTCGCAAAGTCCGGATGCAGCGCGAGCCCCATCAATCCCTCCTCGGAATGCGAAGAGACATCGCGGAACGTCTGCAGCGGTTGCGGCTGCAGCACTCCTTTCACCATCACGCGCAAACGTCCGGGACGTTCGGTGAAGAGGACGCGGCCGTCGGGCGCGAAGACGATCGACCACGGTACTTCCAGTCCGCGTGCGACTTCGACGACGCGATATCGCGGAGCGGGCGAGGCGGCGGTGGTGAGTAAGAGGAGCGCGATACAGATGAGGTTGCGCGGCATGAAAGCCTCCGTCATACGATGCCTCGCATGGATCACACCACACTCGGCGCAACCGGCGAATCGATCTCGCGCATCGGCTTCGGCGGGATGCCGCTCTCGATTCAGGGACGTCCATCCGAAGAGCAGGCGCGGCGGACGATCAACGCGGCGATCGACGCCGGCATCGACTTCATCGACACCGCTGACGTTTACTGCATCGACGATTCGGACATCGGCCACAACGAGCGGCTGATCGCGTCGACGGTACGCGAGCGCGCCGATCGCGATCGCATCCGCATCGCGACGAAAGCAGGAATGCGCCGGCCGAACGGTGCGTGGACGAGCGACGGTTCGCCGCGACACATTCGTGAAGCGTGCGAAGCGAGTCTGCGCGCGCTCGGCGTCGAGCAGATCTTCCTCTATCAATTTCACGTTCCCGATCCGGCGGTGCCGTTCGAAGAGAGCGTCGAAGCGTTCGCGCAGTTACAGCGCGACGGGAAGATCCGCTACGTCGGGTTGAGCAACGTGTCGCTCGAACAGCTCGACGTCGCACGCGGAATCGTGGCGATCGAGTCGGTGCAGAACCGGCTCAATCCATACTTCCGCGAATCGATCGACGTCGCGCGCGGCTGCGCGGAGCGGAACGTGACGTTCCTCGCGTACAGCCCCGTCGGCGGCGGACGGCTCGCGAAGAAACTGCCGCAATTCGACGTGCTGCAGCGGATCGCGAAAGCGCGTGACGCGAGCGTGCACGCGGTCGTACTGGCGTGGGTGCGCCAGCAGTCGCCGAGCGTCGTTCCGATCCCCGGCGCATCGAAACCGGAGCACGCCATCGACAGCGCGAAATCGGTCGACGTCGCGCTGTCGGTGAACGAGATGGCGGCGATCGACGACGCCGAGTTTTCGCGCGACTGAAAACGCGGAATGACAGCGGGGCTCCGGCGTTCTATTCTTCGCAGTTTGGAGGGCGCCCTGAACGTTGGAAGCACATCCTGAAGAATTCGAGCAGCAGCCCGAGTGGACAGTCGAAGATTCGGCGTCGCTCTACATGACCGACCGCTGGGGCGGCGGCTATTTCGATGTCAACGCGAACGGCGACCTGACCGTCGCACCGCTCCAGGAAAAAGGAACGTCGATCCCGATCATCGACGCGCTTCGCCAGGCGCAGGCGCTCAATCTCGATGCGCCGCTGCTGATCCGCTTTCAGGATCTGTTGCGCCATCGCGTCGAAGCGCTGAACAGCGCGTTCAACAACGCCATCACCGAGATCGGTTATCGCGGTACGTACCGCGGCGTTTTTCCGATCAAGGTCAATCAGCTGCGCGAAGTCGTCGAAGAGATTCTCGATGCCGGCAAGCCGTTCAACTACGGCCTCGAAGTCGGGTCGAAGCCGGAGATCTTCGCCGGTCTGGCCGTACACACCGACAACGATTCGCTCATCGTCTGCAACGGCTACAAAGACACCACGTTCATTCGGATGGCGATGATCGGCCGCAAGATCGGCAAGAAGGTCATCCTCATCGCGGAGAAGCTTTCGGAAGTGCGCGCGATCGTGAAGATCGCCGCGGAGATGAACGTCGAGCCGTGGATCGGCATGCGCGTGCGGCTGCTTTCGAAAGGCGCCGGCAAATGGGCGACGTCCGGCGGCGAACATGCGAAGTTCGGACTTTCAACCGCCGAGATTCTCGAAGCGATCGAAATCCTCCGCGAAGCGAAGATGGAGTCGGCGTTCAAGCTGCTCCACTTCCACATCGGCTCGCAGATCCCCGACATCGCCACGATCAAACGCGCCGTGCGCGAAGCGGCGATGTATTACGCGAAGCTGCACAAAAGCGGACATCCGCTCGAATACCTCGACGTTGGTGGCGGCCTGGCGATTGATTACGACGGCTCGCGCTCGTCGTTCCACTCATCGATGAACTACACGATCGAGGAGTACGCGAACGACATCGTCTACAACATCATGGATGTCTGCGACGACGAGAAGGTGCCGCATCCGCACATCATCTCGGAGTCGGGACGCGCCATCGTCGCGCATCATTCCGTCCTCGTCGTGCAGGCCTTCGGCGCGATCGAGAAGACGCCGCTGGAGCCGCTGACGTCACGCGCATCGGAGCACAAGCTCATTCGCGAGATCGTCGAGATCGACGCGACGCTGACCGGCGAAAATCTCACCGAGGCGTGGCACGACCTCGAACAGATCAAGGAACAGGCGCAGACGATGTTCGAGCTCGGTCTGCTCGAGCTCGAAGTGAAAGCGCGTGTCGAATCGCTCTTCTGGCAGATCGCGGAGCGCATTCAGGATCTCGTTCGCACGATCGATCCCGAAGAGGTGCCGGAAGATCTGAAGAACCTCAACATCGAGCTCGCCGATCAGCACATCTGCAACTTCTCGGTCTTCCAGTCGCTGCTTGATCACTGGGCGCTCGGCCAGCTCTTTCCCATGATGCCGATCCACCGACTGAACGAGCGGCCGATGCTCGAGTCGACGCTCGTCGACATCACCTGCGACTCCGACGGCAAAGTCTCGAAGTACATCGATCTGAAAGACGTTCGCGAAACTCTTCCGCTCCACGAGATCAAGCCGGGCGAGCCCTACTACCTCGGCATCTTCCTCACCGGCGCCTATCAGGACATCATGGGCGACATTCACAATCTCTTCGGCCGCGTGAACGAGGTCCATGTATTCCTCGACGAAGATGAAGAGAGCGGCTTCTACATCGAAGAAGAGATCCCCGGAAACACGATTGGTGAAGTGCTGGCGATGACGCAGTACGATCCGCGTGACATCGAGAAGCGGATGAAATCGCAGATCGATGCAGCCATCAAAGCCGACCGCGTGAAACCGAATGAAGGGATGAGGCTGCTTCAGGATTACGAGCGCGGCCTCAGGGAACAGACATATCTCGTGCTGGATTAGAACGAACGGAAATGCCACTTTTGGCCGATCCGTTATATCTCCCGGTAACCAACAACAAGGAGATTTGATGATGCGGAAATCACTTGCGGTGTGCCTCCTCGCGCTTGCGTCGGTGGCGACGAGCGCTTTTGCAGTGGAAGAGGTACGCGTGCTCGGAAAGATCACGGACACCGTTACCAAAAAGCCGATTCCCGACGCGGTCGTCACCGTGTCGTCGACCGAATCGATCAACTTCAAATCGGACTTCCCGGTGAAGAAGGATGGGACGTTCGCATTCCTCCTGCTCAAGGGAACGATCAAGTACAAATTCGCCGTCAACGCGCCGGGCTACGCGCCGTATGAAGAGACCGGCGTGAAGTTCACGATCGGTACGCCGAACGTGAAGGACATCGAACTGACGCCGCCGAGCGCGGCTGCTGCAGCGCCATCGGGCAAGGCGGCGGAAACGACGAAAGCGGACCCGGCCGTGGCTGCATTCAATGAAGGCGCCGGTCTCGCCAACGACGGCAAGGACGCCGAAGCGCTCGCGAAGTTCGACGAAGCGGTTGCGGCGAACGAGAAGCTGACGCGCGGCTGGGAAGCGCGCGCGAAGATGGCCATTCGCACGAAGAACTGGGCGAAGGCGATCGAGAGCGCGAACAAGGCGCTCGCGCTCGGCGGCGACGAAGAGGACATGAACGCGATTCTCTATGACGCGTACTCGTCGAGCGGCGACAAGGCGAAAGCGGCGGAGATGAAAAAGAAGCTGCCGGCCAACGCCAGCGCTCTCTACAACGACGCGGTGAAGTTCCTCAACGCCGGCAAGGATAAGGACGCTGAACCGCTGCTCAAGCAGGCCATCGCTGCTGATGAGAAGTTCGCCATGGCGTACTTCCAGCTCGGGATGATCTACGCGCGCACCAGCCAGAACGCCGACGCGCGGACGAACCTGCAGAAGTACATCGAGCTCGATCCGAAAGGTCCCGAAGCGGGAACCGCGAAGGAAATGCTCAACTACCTGAAGTAATCACGTCGCAAACGATTCGTGACAAAGGGGAGCGGAGACGCTCCCCTTTCTGTTTGTGGCGAGCGCGGCGGAATGCCCGTTTCGGGCAAGGGTGTTGCGAAACGCAGATCGGAGGCAGTTCATGCGAATGAAGTCCTTTGCTGTTCTTCCGTTGTTCGTTCTCGCTCTTGCCGGATGCGCGTCTTCGTCGGGCTCCGATGAGAAGGATGCGGCGAGCCTCAACCTCACCGAGCCGGTCGTGCAGCTCGCGCAGCTCAGCACCGTTGCCGAAGCGGCGCGCCACGTCACCGGCGGCATCCCGATTCAGTATCGCGTGCAGGTGGAAAACCCGTCGTCCGAGTCGATCACTCTGGAGCGCGTGAGCGTGCAGTCGATCGGCGCCGGCGCCTACACGATGCCGAACACGTCACGTCCGTTCAGTGTCGAAGTGCCGCCGAACGGCACGAAGTCGGTCGACTTCTGGGCGAACGGAGTCGTCGACAGCGACACCGTGTATGGCTCGAACGGACCGGTCTCGCTGCGGGTCACCGCGTTCTTCAACTCGACGAAGGGCAAGTTCCAGCACACGGCCGTCGAGCAGGTTCACTACGAGCCGACGGTGGGGCACTAACGTCCGTCATCCCGAGCGCGCTACGCTCGGGATGACACTGCTTCCTCTTCGTGCGCCGGCTCGTAGCTGAGGTTCGGCGACAGCCAGCGCTCTGCTTCCGCGAGCGTCATCGCTTTGCGCACGTGATAGTCGGCGACCTGATCCTTCCCGATTTTTCCGACCGAGAAGTACTTCGATCCGGGATGCGCGAAGTAGAGACCGCTCACGGACGCCGCCGGCATCATCGCGAAGTTTTCCGTCAGATGAATGCCTGCCTTCTCCGCGCCGAGCAGCGTGAAGAGCGTCGACTTTTCGGTGTGATCGGGTGACGCCGGATAGCCGGCGGCGGGGCGGATGCCGCGGTATTTCTCCGCGATCAGCTCTTCGTTCGACAGCGATTCGTCCGGCGCGTACCACTTTGTCCGAACGTCGCGATGCAGCGCTTCCGCGAGCGCTTCGGCGAGGCGATCGGCGAGCGCTTTGGTCATGATCGAGTTGTAGTCGTCGTGATCTTTCTCGAACCGCTGCACGATCGCTTCGATGCCGATGCCGGCGGTGACGGCGAAGCCGCCGATGTAATCCGCGGTCCCTTTCGGCGCGACGAAATCGGCGAGGGCGAGGTTTTGTCCGGTGTTCGTTTCCTGCTGCTGCCGGAGCGTGTGGACGACCGCGAGCACATCGCGGCGCGAGTCGTCGCGATAGAGCTCGATGTCGTCGCCGATCGCATTCGCCGGCCAGAAGCCGTAAACCGCGCGCGCCTGCAGCAGACGTTTCTCGATGATCTCCGCGAGCAGGCGGCGCGCGTCGTCGTAGAGCTCTTTGGCGCGCGGCTCGTCGAGGATCTGCGGATAGCGTCCGCGCAGTTCCCAGGTCTGGAAGAGCGGCGTCCAGTCGATGAACGGCTCGATCGCTTCGAGCGGGAACTCGTCGATGACGCGAACGCCGAGGAAGGGCGGTGGCGGTGGCGCGGCGAACTCGAGCTTCGCGCGGCGGCGGCGCGCTTCGTCGATCGTCAGCAGTGTGCGCGCATCTTCACGCGCCGCCTGTTGTGCGCGCAGCCGATCGTATTCGACACGCGTCTGCTTTTCGAAGTCGGGACGCTTCTCCGCGCTCAGCAGCGAGCTGACGACGCCGACGGCGCGCGAGGCGTCGAGCACGTGAACGGTCGGCGCGCCGTAGCGCGGCGCGATCTTCACGGCCGTGTGCAGCTTCGA
>JAOBAU010000388.1 GCA_025463165.1 Acidobacteriota bacterium
TCGCGACGGCATCGAGAATTTTCGCGACGGCGATGTCCGTGTCGTGCACCGATTCGACCGCCGCCTTCATCACGCCGGTGTGGCCGACCATGTCGGGATTGGCGATGTTGAGAATGACGACGTCGAACTTCTTCGAGTCGACCGCTTCCACGACGC
Source organism: Acidobacteriota bacterium (assembly GCA_025463165.1). Taxonomy (GTDB): domain Bacteria; phylum Acidobacteriota; class Thermoanaerobaculia; order Gp7-AA8; family Gp7-AA8; genus JAOBAU01. The sequence continues at coordinate 157 of JAOBAU010000388.1, forward strand.
GATCGGCGAGCTCGACGACCGACATCTCCGGCTTGAGATCGTAGGTCGCGACTTTCGGCGACGGCACGAGCACGCGCTCTTCTTTGTCGAAGACGGTGTCGGAGCCGCCATTGAAGAAGAAGGTGACGTGCGCGTATTTCTCCGTCTCCGCAATTCGCAACTGGCGGAGCCCGGCGCGCGACAGCACTTCGCCGAGGTTGTTCCTGATTTCGGCTGGCGGAAAGATGACCGGCAAGCCGAAATCTTCGCGATATTGATTCAACGTCAACAGGTTGACCTTCGGATGGACAGCTCGTTTGAAACCGTCGAACGAATCGTCTTTGAACGCGGTGACGATCTGGCGCATCCGATCCGCGCGGAAGTTGAAGAAGCAGAGCGCGTCGCCGTTCTCGATGCGGCCGCGATGCGCGCCGTCGCTGCCGACGACTGACATCGGCTCCATGAATTCATCGGTGACAGACTGCGCGTAGAAGCGATGCAGCGTTTCGAGCGAGTCCTGCGTTTCGCTGCCGACGCCGAGCGTCATCAGGTCGTAGCCGCGCTGCACGCGTTCCCACCGTTTGTCGCGGTCCATCGTGAAGTAGCGACCGACGACGGTGGCGAGCTGCGCTTTCGGACGATCCTTCAGAAAATGGAGCAGCTCGCCGAGATACTTTTCAGCCGACTTCGGCGGCGTATCGCGGCCATCGAGAATCGCGTGAACGTAAACGTGTTCCGCGCCGATGGCGATCGCGGCGTCGACGAGTCCGTACAGATGCGACTGCAGCGAATGGACGCCGCCATCGGAAAGCAGGCCGGCGAAGTGAATCGTTCCGTTGTGCTTCACGGCATCGATGAGCGTCTGATTTTTTTCGAGCTCGTGATGCCCGGCCGCTTTGCTGATGCGAACGATGTCCTGATCGACGATCCGTCCGGCGCCGATGTTCAGATGTCCGACTTCGGAGTTGCCCATCTGACCGGGCGGCAAGCCGACGGCGAGTCCCGACGCTTCGAGCGTCGTCCACGAACAGTTCGCAAAGAGCTGATCGAAGCGCGGTTTGTCGGCCTGCGCGATGGCGTTGTCGTCGGTCTCTTTGCGGCAACCGAAGCCATCGAGGACGATGAGAATGAGGAACGGGCGGCTCACGCGCCGCAAGATATCAAATGACGCTCGCGGCGCTCAGACGGAGGCGGCGGCCTTTTCGCGCTTGAAGACCATGCCGATGTGATCGGTTGCGCCGGTCTTGAAGTTGATGGAGGTGATGCTGACGAGCTCCCATCCTTCATCGCCGAGGCGGTTGAGCTCTTCGGCGCGGCGCGGATCCATTGAGTAGTTCTCCGACCGGACGTTGATGATCTTGTATTCCCAGGTCTTCATGGGTCCGCCCCTCCCGCCAATTGCTGTTTCCTGCTGAACGCGCGCAGTTTAGCGCACTGCCGCGCCGTCACGCCACGCAACGCACTCGGCGGGGAGATCGGTGATCACGCCGTCGCAGCCGATGTCGCGCAGCCGATCCCATTCACGGACGCGATTCGGCGTCCATGGAACGACACGAATGTGCTCCGCGTGTAGCGTCTCGACGAGCGCTTCATCAACATAGTGATAGCCGGGAAAACACCAGGCGACGCGGAGCTGCTTTGCGTACGCCGCGAGGTCGAGCGGATAGCCGAAGACGGTGATGCCGAGGTCGAAGGGAACGTCGCGGCGCGCGAGCTCGGCGATGGCGGAGTGATCGAAGGACGCGACGACGATCCGCGGCCAGCCGGCGATCTCGGCAAGCAGCGCTTCTTCCCAGCGGCCGCGCTTCACTTCGAGAAGCATCGTGGCGCGTTGCGCGAACGGCGCGAGATTGCGGAGCAGCTCGACGCTGCGTCCGCGCTCGGTGATGGCCGCGCTGCTCAGCGACTCGATGGCGTCGTCGTCGAGCTCGTCGTCATGAAAGAGGATGGCGGTGCGATCGGCGAGAAGTCGAAGGTCGGTTTCGAAGCCGTCGGCACCAACTCGCAGCGTCTCTTCAAACGACTGCAGCGTGTTCTCCGCAAAGCGCCGCGGACTGCCTCGATGGCCGAAAACGAGAAAGCGATCGGCGGTGACCGGCATCTCTTGTTCGCCCGTGATTGCCGTGTTAGTTTGCTCGGAATCCAGGAGCGTAAAAAATGGCGAAGAAAATCCTTCTCGCGGATGACAGTATCACGATCCAGAAAGTCGTCGAGCTGACGTTCTCCGACGGCGATTACGAGGTCACCGCGGTCAACAACGGCGCGAAAGCGATCCAGAAATTGTCGGAGATGCGCCCCGACATCATCCTCTCGGACATCATCATGCCGGAGAAGAACGGCTACGAAGTCTGCGAGTACGTGAAGTCGCATCCGGACTATCGCGGCATTCCGGTGGTGCTCCTGACCGGAACGTTCGAGCCGTTCGATCCCGACCGCGCCGACAAGGCGGGATGCGATGCGGTGGTGACGAAGCCGTTCGAATCGCAAAGCCTGATCGCGAAGGTCGAAGAGCTGATCGCGGCCAGCCACAGCAGCGCAGCGGCGGCGCCCGCTCCTGCCGCGCCGGAACCTGTTGCCGATTTCGCGACGACCGCGTTCGCGCCGCCGCCGTTCGCCGGTGGCGACGATCCGTTTGCCGCGCCGCCTGCGCCGGCAGCCGATCCGTTCGCCGGATTTCAGTCGAACTCGAATGACATCTTCGGCTCGCAGACGACTCCGCCTCCGACGACGGAGATGCCGTTCGATGCGCCGCCGGAACCGGCCGCGTTCGCCGGAGAGACGCGCGCGTTTCCGCGGATGAGCTTCGAAGAGATGCAGCAGATGACTGCTCCGCCCGCAGAGCCGGCTGAGACTTCGGCGCAGTCGCCATGGGATACACCGGCGGAAGAACCGGCGGCGTTCAGCGGCGAGACGCGTGCGTTCCCGCGCATGTCGTTCGAGGAGATGCAGCAAATGGCCGCACCGCCCGCCGCAGAGCCGGAGGCGGTTGAGCCCTCGCCGTGGGATACGCCGGCGGAAGAGCCGGCCGCGTTCAGCGGTGAGACGCGTGCGTTCCCGCGCATGTCGGTCGAAGAGATGCAGCAGATGGCCGCGCCACCGCCGCCAGCCGCAGAGCCCGAACCGATTGCTGCGCCGGAACCTTCGCCGTGGGATGAGCCGCCGGCCGCGCCGTTTGCGGGCGAGACGCGCGCGTTTCCGCGGATGTCGTTCGAGGAGATGCAGGCGATGGCTTCGCAGTCGTCGTCGCTTCCTGCTGAGCCCGCGGAACCGGAGCCGTCGCCGTGGGATGCGCCGGCGGCGATGAGCTTCGACGAGATGCAGCAGTCGGCGCCGATCGCGGAGCCGGAGCCGGAAGCGCCGGCGATCGAGCCGATGCAATCGTCGCCGTGGGACGAGACGCACGACACGCCGCGCTGGTCGCCACCGGTCGAAGAGCCGGCCGCTTCCATCGAGGATTCGCCATTCGCGGCGTCGTCGGAAAGCGTTGAAGAGGAAGTGCCCGAGCCCGAGCCGCAGCCGATGTGGTCGCCGGCGCAGGCGGAAACGCCGGCAGCGGTCAGCGCAGCGCCGGCCGCGGCAGTCGCGAGCGGCGAGCTGACGGACGAACAGGTCGATCGGATCGCACGTCGCGTCGTCGAGCTGATGTCGGAGCAGGTCGTTCGCAACATCGCGTGGGAAGTGATCCCCGACCTCGCGCAGGTGGTGGTGAAGGAGCGCATCCGGCAACTCGAAGCGGAATGAAGATCTACACGCGCACCGGCGACGCGGGCGCCACTTCGCTTTTTGGTGGCGCGCGCGTCGCGAAAAACGATCCGCGCATCGAGGCATACGGTACGGTCGACGAGCTCAACTCGTTCATCGGAGTGGCGCGCGCGACGTGGAGCGATTCCCCGATCGACGCGGAGCTGCATCGCGTGCAGTCGGACCTGTTCGACATCGGCGCGCAACTGGCGTCACCCGGTAACGAGCGCTTCGGCGGCGTCGGCGAGGAGCGAATCGAAGCGCTCGAGCACGGCATCGACGCCATGGAAGCCGAGCTGGAGCCGCTGAAAACGTTCATCCTGCCGGGCGGAAGTCTCGCCGCGGCGAATCTGCACGTCGCAAGAACGGTGTGTCGTCGCGCCGAGCGGCTGATCGTCGCGCTCGGCGAGGAAGGCCGGACGGTGCGCTATGTCAACCGGCTGTCGGATTACCTGTTCGTTGCGGCGCGGTTCGCGAATGCGCGCGCCGGAGTCCCGGATACGCCGTGGGTAACTATGGGGTCACATCTAAAAAGTTAAGTTAACTCAAGGTGCCGAGTTAACTTAACTTTTTAGATGTGACCCCATAGTTACCTTCTCCGCGCGGTGGCGCTGTTGCGCCAGGCGGACCACCAGAGGTCGCGGAGGAGCGAGGCGCCGGCGGCGAGGCGGGCGGCGGCAAACGACTTTCCGGCGGGCGAGACCGGGCCGAAGAGCGAGAAGGCGCCGTCGCGGTCGAGCGCATAGAGCGGCTCGACGAGCTTGTTCGAGGCGCGCACCATTTCGATTGCGGTCGTGAAGTAGTCCGTTCGCAGCATCGGCGGCGCTACGTTTGGGGTGACGTCAGCGAGCACCATGGCGTGCGAGACGAACTGCTGCTCGAAGCGCGCGTGGACGTCGCAATCATTCGAGTAGCCGTTCGGGTTCGGCAGTTCCCAGCCGTTGAACTGCGACGTGGCGTGATGCGGATTCGATGAGTCGCCGGCGTAGTGCCCGAGCAGGCCGGCGACGTAGATGATGTTGTGCTCGATCAGCTCGCGGTCGCGCGGATCGCGCGCGTTGCGCCAGAGGCGAAATTCAGTCGTCAGCAACTCCGACAGCTCGGCGATGCGCCACGGCAGAAAGCCGGTCGTCGATGGCGTGATGCCGTACTGCCGCAGCCGGCCGGAGCTCTCCATCAGCGCGATGAACTGGTAGCGATCGCGCGGCAGGTCGAGCCCGTCCGCGTACTCGTAGTTCATGAAGTGATCGGGCTCGTTGACCGCGTCCATCGACTTGCCGGCACCCTTCACGCGGTCGGGCTCGTACGCGAGATAGATCAGCTCCGAGAACGACTGGTAGAAGAACGGCGGCATGTCGTTCGGGAGCGCGCCGACAGCGCCCTCGGCGACGAGGTAGTGTCCCTTCTCGCCCCACGCGAAGAGCGGTGCGGCAGAGACGGCAAGCAGGAGAAAAATGACGATCCGTTTCATAACGAAAAACGGCCTCGCGCTGCGAGGCCGTCAAGCAAATTTCGATGGTCGGGGCAAGAGGACTTGAACCTCCGACCTCACGGTCCCGAACCGTGCGCTCTACCAGGCTGAGCTATGCCCCGATTGGTACTGCCGGTGTGACTCACTTTCGCGAGGTGTCGCGAGAAGAGCGCGGATGATAGGAGATTTCCGCCGCGTGGTCAAGCCGTCAGAAGTGATAGACGATTCCGGCCGACGCGATCAGGGGCCGCGAGTCGAGCTCGACGGACGAGCGCGTACCGACAAACCGCGCCTTTGAGCTCGTTTCGATCGGGATGTAGCGCACGTCGCTGTTCAATCCCCACCTCTTCGAGAGCCGCCACTCCAGTCCGCCGTCGACGACGAGCCCGATCGGATCGTCGAAGCTGACGCCGGTGAATCCTCCCGCGGTTTTCTCGATGTCGCGCAGGATCGTGTAGCCGGCGCCGGCGCCGATGTATGGCCGGATCGCGCCGTGCTCGTTGAGATGCCACTGCAGAATCGCGGTGATCGGATAGACCTGCGCGTTGCCGAGGTCGGCGAAGGCGATGTAGTCGCTGCCGGTGATGCGGACGCGGATCTTCGATTCGATCACCGCCGCTTTCGTCTCGAGCGACACGCGATTGCCGAAGTACCAGTTCACGCCGAAGCCGAGTCCGCCGCCGGTGCCGAAGCGCGGCTCGAAACGAGTCTCGTTTGGCGTGAACTGCTTCGGCTTCGAGTTGCTGCGCACTCCTTCGACGTCGAAGATCACGTCGACGCGGCGCTGTGCGGCGAGCGGCATGGCGACCAGTGCGAGGAGCGCGGCGGCGAACAGCTTTTGCATGATGTTGTTACGGCTGAGCAAGAAGCGTGCGCTCGGCGCGCGGAAGCGGAATCCCGCCGCGCCGCCACCGCGTTGCGAAATCCATGAAACAGCTATTGAGAATCCTTCCCCTCGTCGCCCTCATGGCGACGGTGGCATTCGCGCAGGACAACACCACCACGACGTTCGGCGAAAAGATCACCGTCAACACCGTGCTCATCGATGCGGTCGTCACCGATCGCGGCGGCCATCAGATGCTCGGCCTGACGAAGGACGACTTCGTCGTGAAAGAGAACGGCGTCGCGCAGACGATCGACTCGGTCGACTACTTCACGAACCGCCGCCTCCTCACCGATCAGGAGACGAACGCGAACTTCAAAGCCGAACGCGTTCGCGAGTCGCGGCACTACATCCTCTTCTTCGACAAGACGGTCGGCAGCGAGTTCTTCGATCGCATCACGCTGGCGCGCCGCGCGGCGCAGCAGTTCGTCAACGAGCGGCTGCAGGCCGGCGATCTCGTTGCGGTCGCCGGCCACGACGTGCGGCTGAAGGTCTACAGCGATTTCACCAACGACAAGAAGAAGCTGACCAAAGCGCTCGAGGACGCATCGGCATTCGGACTCGGGCTTCCCGCTTCGAAGACGGCGAGCGAAGGTCCGTCGATTCTTTCGAATGTCGAAGCGGACAAGATGATGTCGCGCACCGGCACGACGTACGAAGCGCTGACGGTGCTCGCGAACGCGCTCCGTCCGATTCACGCGCGTAAGAACCTGATCATCTTTTCGCCCGGCATCATCGAGCCGGCGGAAAATGTGCGCGGCGGCGTGATCCTCAACACGAGCCGTTTCTACGATCCGATGGTCGAAGCGCTCAACGCCGCGAACGTGACCGTCTATCCGGTGCAGCTCACCGAAGATGCGGGCACGACGCCGGCGCTGCATCAGACGCTCGAGCGCGTCGCCAGCGACACGAACGGCGAGTACTTCCGCTACGCGACGAACTTCACCGCGCCGCTGAGGAAGATCGAAGCGACGACGAGCGGCTACTACCTGATCAGCTATCGCACCGAGAAGCCGCGCGGCGCGCGCGGGTTCCAGCACGTCAACGTGACGCTGAAAAATCCCGAGTTCCGCGTGCAGGCGCGCGAAGGCTATCTCTACGAGTAGTCGATCACTTTGAGCCGCACGCGCGCACCCGGCGCGAGTTGCGCGAGCTTCCAGAGCTCCGACGAGAGCACGGTCACCGGCTGCAGATAGCCGCCGGTGACCGGATGATCGGGTCCCATCACGACGAGCGTTCCATCGGCGTGCTGTTGCACGGAACCGAACTGCATGCCGATGGACGGGAGATCTTTCGGCGCGGGCGGGAGCGCGATGAGCGGACGAAGGCGGATGCCGACGCGATCGAGTTGCGGGGTGACTTCGCAGTCGATCGATTCGAAGGGGGCGGAGTGGGGGCCGCGGAGAACGCGGATTGTTTGGTGATCCGAGGCGGCCGAAGCGGCCCTCTCCACACTTTGCTGCTTCAATGTGGGGGCGGCCGCTTCGGCCGCCCTGTTCAGCACGTCGTCGCGCTTCAGTACGCGCGGCGCTTCCGCGTAACGCGGCACCATCGGATCGATGCCGCCCGCGATCGCTATCCATGCGCGAAAGTTCCGCAATCGTCCAATGTCGATTTCAACGACATCGGTGACGCGCAGCTCACCATCAAAAACCGCGATGCGCGTCTCCGCGAAGAATCGCAGCCGCGGACCGACCAGCACGCATTCGAGCAGCGTCGCATCGTCGGCATTTCCGCACGCGCGATTCGCGATCGCCGCGGCGCGCTCATCGAACGGACCGCCGGGCGTGACGCCGTGCTCGGCTCGCGACCAGTCGCGTGCAGCGACGATCGTCGTCAACTGACCGGGTGCGATGACTTCAGCGATGCGCATCGATGATCACCACGTCGCCGGGCGCGAAGAGATTCGGCGGCTCCCGCTCCGCATCCCACAACGGCGCGTCGGTTCGTCCGAGCAGGTTCCAGCCGCCGGGTGAATCGACCGGATAGAAACCGGCCATTGCTCCCGCGAACGCGAACGTGCCGCGAGGCACGCGTGTCCGCGACGTCGGACGTCGCGGCAGATGCCACGGCCAGCCATCGAGGTATGCGAATCCTGCGCGGAAGCCGAGGTAGCGAACGGTGAGCTCGAGTCCATCGACGCGCGTCAGGAACTCATCGCGCGTGAGCGCTGCATGCGCGAGCAGCTCATCGAGATCGGCGCCGTCGAACGTCACCGCAACGCGATGCACGACCGCCGGCGTCAGCTCATCCGAAACGTCGCGCTCGAACACGCTCGCATCCGGCGCGCCCCGAAAAATCGCCAGCAGCGATTCATGACCGACCACGCACGCGACGACGTTCGCATCGCGCCGCACCGCTGCGGCAAGCGAGCGCAGCAATGACGGTGACGCGTCATCGAACGTTGCAAGGAGTCCGCGGTCTCCCGCCGCCGCGATCTGCATCCCGCTTCGATGATAACGTTCCGGCCATGCACGATCGCGATCAGGCTTCGCTCCTCGCCGGTATCGCCCACGAGGCGATGATCGACCGCGGCCTTCTCCCCGACTTCTCTCCTGAAGTCGAGCAGCAGGTCGCCAAACTTGACAACGCGCCGCCGGAAAGCGGGCCGGACATCCGCGATCTGCGCAAGCTGCTCTGGTGCTCGATCGACAACGACGACTCGCGCGATCTCGATCAGCTCACCGTCGCCGAAGACGTTGGCGGCGGCAACGTGCGCGTCATGATCGCCATCGCCGACGTCGACTCGCTCGTCAAAAAAGGATCGCCGATCGACGATCACGCGCGGACGAACACGACCTCCGTCTACACCGCGGCGCGCATCTTCCCGATGCTGCCGCCGGAGCTTTCCACCGATCGCACGTCGCTGAACGAAGACGTCGATCGCCTCTCGATGGTGATCGACATGACGGTCGGCAGCGACGGCAGCGTGTCGCAATCCGATCTCTATCGCGCGCTCGTGCACAATCACGCGAAGCTCGCCTACAACAGCCTCGCCGCATGGATCGATGGCGAGGGCGAGATGCCGCCGAAGATCGGCGAGGTGCCGGGACTCGCCGAGAATCTCAAGCTGCAGAACCGCGTCGCGCAACAGCTGCGCGAGCTGCGTCACGAGAACGGCGCGCTCGATCTCGAAACGATCGAAGCGAGGCCGGTCTTTCGCGACGGGAAGATCGTCGACCTCAAGCGCGACGAGAAAAACGTGGCGAAGGAGTTGATCGAAGACTTCATGATCGCGGCAAATGGAGCGACGGCGCGCTTCCTCGAGAAGCACCACTTCTCGAGCATCCGCCGCGTCGTTCGTTCGCCGGAGCGGTGGGATCGCATCGAAGCGATCGCGAAAGACCTCGGCGAGGTGCTGCCGTCCGATCCTGACGCCGGAGCGCTGGAAGGATTTCTGAAACGCCGCCGCAAAGCCGATCCGACACGCTTCCCCGATCTGTCGCTGGCGATCGTGAAGGCGATGGGCGCGGGCGAGTATGTGCTGGAGCGCGCCGGTGAAACTCCGATCGGCCACTTCGGCCTGGCGGTGAAGGACTACACGCATTCGACGGCGCCGAATCGACGTTTCCCCGATCTCGTCACGCAGCGTCTCGTGAAGGCGGCGCTGACGAATCAGCCGGCGCCGTACAACGACGACGAGTTGAACGAGATCGCCAATCACTGCACGGAAGCCGAGGATGCGGCGAACAAGGTGGAGCGTCAGGTGCGGAAGTCGGCGGCGGCGTGCATGCTCTCGGATCGCATCGGCGAACGTTTCGAAGGGCTCGTCACCGGCGCGTCGGCGAAGGGAACGTGGGTGCGCGTCTTTCACCCGCCGGTGGAAGGAAAGCTCGTACACGGCCACGAGAATCTCGACATCGGCGATCGCGTGAAGGTGAAGCTGATCTCCGTCGACATCGAAGCGGGCTTCATCGATTTCGTACGGACGCACTGATCGCGAAGAGCGCGGGTGCGGCGACGTGCATCAACAATCGGTCGACCGATGCGTCGATCAGATCGTCGAGGATCCAGACGCTGACGGCGTACGCGGCGACGTACATCGCCGCGACGGAAACGACGACGGCGGCGGGACGCCATTCGCGGCGAACGGCGAGGAGCGTCAGCGCGACGATCGCCGCGATCCAGAAGAAGCCCCAGACGTTCGGCGCGATGGCGTGACGAAGCAGGCCGCCGATCGCCGGCAGCAGGCGATCGAGATGTTGCGGCAGCAGCGGAAGGCGCGACAGGAACTGTTCTTCATCAGTCGGCGGGATCCCGCTTCGCCATGCGACGAGCGCAACGACGGCGATGGCAAGCGGCGCGAGCGCGATGACGAGGCGGCGGCGAGAGGTGAACGCGCCGATGACGGCGAGGATGATCGCGAGCGGCAGCCCTTCGCTTTTCGTCAGCGCGAGAAACGAGAGCCAGAGCCCGAACAGCAGCGGGCGCTCGCCGTCCATTAATTCGAAGAAGGCGCAGGCGACGAATGCGGCGATGGCGAGGTCGTTGTACGCGGTCAGCGCGCCGGCGGCATCGCTGATGGCGAACTGCGGAAGCCAGACGAAGAGCGCGGCGCACCACGCTCCGACGCGACGGCGCAGATGGAACGCGAGCGCGGCAAAGATGCCGAGGTAGAGGAAGCGGACCTGATGATCGTCGGAGTCGCGGGCGAGCGACATGATCGTCGCGGCGTCGAGCGGGATGAGCAGCGGGTATTGATTGCGCGGACTGAAGACGACCTCGTTGTGAAAGAACGGCCCGTCGATGGTGCGCTCGTGCGCAAGCGCTTTCGCTTTCAGCAGCCAGAATGCGCGGCCGTCGAAATCGGTGAGCGGCGTGATTGCGGCGATGAAGGTGAGGACGAAGAGCGGGGCGATGGTGAGTGCGGTTGCGAATGCGTGGCCCCTCACCCCGCCTTCGGCACCCCTCTCCCGGCGGGAGAGGGATTGAGAGATTCCGACGACACCCGCAATGAGAACAACCGCCAGCGTGAGCGGGAATGGAGCTCCGATCACACCGCCGACGAACAGCGCGGCGCCGACCAAACCGACACCGAGGAGAAACGCTTCGCTGAACGGACGGCGTCCGAACGCGCAGCCGGCGAGCGGAAAGAGCAACAGCGCAATGAGTGCGCCGGTCACGGCCAGATGAACTCCGTCGAGCCGTCCGGCTTCTTCTCCGACAGAAACGCGAAGAGCGGTTTGGGCGCGGTGACGATCACTTCCGGTCCCATTTGAATGAGGCCATGCGCGGGAACGCGCGCGCCGACACCGCCGGCCATCGCGATGATCTCCTGGTCGCTGAAGTTCGCGAGCCAGAGACGGGCGGCAGGGCGCGGCGGAAAATGAAGCGGCATCGGCGGCGGATCGGTGATGACGGCGATCGGCGTCGACACTGATCGGCCGCGATTGACGAAGTGAAACGCGGTGCGGAGCGAAACGTCGCTGCGGATGCGCGCCCAGCCGAAGCCGAGAGTGCCGGTCGTTTCGTAATAGAGATCGCGAAACGTGCGACGGCCGTTCACGACGAAACGTCGCGTGATGCCTGACGGGAAGATCGTCACGTCGACGTTCGCCGGCGTGTCGGCGGCAAAGACCGCTTCGACCGTGTAGAGGTCGGGCGGCGGACCGTCGCCCGAGGCGACGAACGGCACGATCATTTCGCGGCGTGCTTCGGCGGATGACTGCAGATCGCGAACGATGTTCGGTCCGCACATCGACTCCTCGCGCAACGCTTCGTATGTCGTGCGATGCGGTCCGCCGCCGAAGCCGACGACCGTCGCGGGGCGGTGCGGATCGACGTCGAGCGCGTACGCCTGCAGTCCGAACCACGTCCGCGTCGCGCGCGGATATGCGTAGTAATTGAAGAAGACCGCAGCATCCGTTTCGCCGGGATGATCGTAGCGAGGAATGAGTGCGAGCCGCTCGTTCGGCGGTGTCGATGCGATGACATCCTCCGTCGCGCGCGAAAAGCCTTTCGTGACGAGCGCGCGACGATCGTGGAGCGGCATCCTCCGCAACGCGGCCGCTTCGCGCGCGAGGTGCAGCAGCGCGGGAACAGTCGTCCACGCCAGCGACGCGAAAAGAATCGTCGCCAGCACGCGCCGCATCATCGTTGTTGCCGCGGCGTCGGACGCCGCAGCTCGAAGTACGGCGACGCGACGACGTAGAGCCCCGCGAGCAGCACGAGAACCACGGCGACGATCTTCGCCCACTTCACGAACAGCCGCATGCGCCGTTTGTTGCTGCCGGCGCGCGCGACCGGCTTCGGCTTCGGTTTCGGCTCCGGCGGCCGGCGCAGCGCCATTCGCTCGTTGCAATCCTGGCAGCGGTAGTAACGCCAGCTCGTCAACATGGTGACGATCCGTTCGCGCGAGCTTCGGAGGCGGGAGCGGTGGACGTTCGCGCTTCCGCAGGTACGACACTTCATGCAGCGATGTTAATCGATGCCGGGCGGCGTTCCGCGCGGTACGACGATGTTGTCGATGAGCCGCGTCTTTCCGACGCGCACGGCGCCGGCGAGAATCACCTCGCGCCGCCGATCGAGCGGCGCCAGGAACGTTTCCGGATCGACGAGCGCGAGATAGTCGACGTCGACGCCGTCCGTCTCCGCGATCATCTTTCGCATCAACTGCTCAACGGCGGCCACGTCTTCGATTCCGTGACGCAGCGCTTCTTCTCCGGCGCGCAGCGCGCGATGCAGCGCCGGCGCGCGCTTCCGTTCATCGGCCGACAGGTAGCTGTTGCGTGATGACTTCGCGAGGCCGTCGCTCTCGCGCACCGTCTCGCCCAACAGCAACGTCAGCGGCAGATCGAGATCGCGAACCATCCGCGCGATGACGGCGCACTGCTGCGCATCCTTGCGTCCGAACGCGGCGATGTCGGGCTGCACGATGTTGAAGAGCTTGAGCACGATCGTCGCGACGCCGTCGAAATGGCCGGGACGCCGTTCCCCTTCCAGCGGCGCGGCGACGTCGCCCGCTTTCACGATCGTGCTCGCGCCGGCCGGATACATCGCCGCGACCGGCGGCAGAAACAGCAGATCGACGTTTCGTCCTTCGAGCAGCTCCGTGTCGCGCGCTTCATCGCGCGGGTAACGCTCGAAATCTTCATTCGGTGCGAACTGCAGCGGATTGACGAAGATCGAGACGACGATGAACGTTGCGCCCGCGGCGCGCGCTTCATCGATCAGCGAGAGATGGCCGTCGTGCAGAAAGCCCATCGTCGGCACGAAGCCGATCGTCGCGCCGTGCGTGCGCGCAGCGTTCACCGCCGCGCGCATTTCTTCGATCGTTCGAACGTTGAGCATCACTTACGACGTGACGACCTTGACCTGCTGCGCGCCGTAGAGCCGCTTGAGCTCTTCCTCGCCGCCGACGTGGAACGATTCGGTCGCAACGTCGGGGAAACGCCCTTCGCGCACATCAAGCAAATACGCCTCGATGGCGACACGCATGTCGTCGGCGAGATGCGCGTATTTGCGGACGAACTTGGGCGTGTGACCGTCGTAGATGCCGAGGAGATCGTGGAGGACGAGAACCTGTCCGTCGCAGGCGGGACCGGCGCCGATGCCGATGGTCGGAATCGAAACTCGTTCGGTGATGAAGGCCGCGAGCTCGGCGGGCACGCATTCGAGCACGATGGAGAAACAGCCGACCTCTTCGAGCGCGACCGCTTCATCGACGAGGCGCCGCGCTTCGTCGGCTCCTTTGCCCTGCATCCGAAAGCCGCCGAGGGCGTTGACCGATTGCGGCGTGAGACCGATGTGTCCCATCACCGGAATCTCGGCGTCGAGGATCGCCGCGATCGTCGTAATGCGCGACGGCTTCCCGCCTTCAACCTTCACCGCATGCGCGCCGGCGCGAATGAACTCGCCGGCGTTGCGCACCGACTCTTCGAGCGACACGTGATAAGAGAGGTACGGCATGTCGCCGACGACGAGCGCCCGCTGCGTCCCGCGCACGACCGCGCGCGTGTGATGGAGCATGTCGGCAACCGTGACGCTGAGCGTGTCGGGATACCCGAGGACGACCATACCGAGCGAATCACCGACCAGGATGATGTCGGCCCCCGCCGCATCGACGACCTTCGCGGATGGATAGTCGTAGGCGGTGAGCATGCCGATCCGCACACTCGATTTCATCGAACGGATGGCGGGGACGGTAACCTTTTTCATCGTTCCTCCTCGGGGCCGGAGGAAACGGCAAGTGCTGAGGACTGAGGACTGAGGACTGAGTCGCTTCGCGTCCGCGACCACTCAGTCCTCAGTCCTCAGCACTCAATACTCGTAGCTTCGTCTCGGTCCGTTTACTCAGGATCCAAGCGGTACGTAGTACTGCGTGCCCTTTCGGGCGTTTCGAATCTGCTCCACGAGCTGATCGAAGTGTTCGGGCGTGTTCACGAAATCGATGTCGTTCGTATTCACGACCAGCAATGGCGTCTCGTCGTACCGGTAAAAGTAGTGTGAGTACGCCTCGCTGAGCTCTTTGAGATAATCCTGCGAGATCGACTTCTCGTAAGCCCGTCCGCGCTTCTTCACGCGTTTGACTAGTGTATCAAGCGAAGCCTGCAGATAGATAACCAGGTCC
>JAOBAU010000113.1 GCA_025463165.1 Acidobacteriota bacterium
CGGCCTTGAAGCAGGCGTGGGTCATCAGGTGGAACACGCCCGAGGCATAGGCTTTGGTGCCCACGCCGATGAACATGAAGCCGAGCTGCGAGACGGTGGAGTAGGCGAGGACTTTTTTGATGTCCCACTGCCGGATGCCGATCGTCGCGGCGAAGAGCGCGGTACAGGCGCCGACGATGGCGACGACCGCCATCGCCGTCGGCGAGAGGCGATAGAGGACGTTCGAGCGGACGATCATGTAGACGCCGGCGGTGACCATCGTCGCGGCGTGGATGAGTGCGGAGACCGGAGTCGGGCCGGCCATGGCGTCAGGCAGCCAGACGAAGAGAGGAATCTGCGCCGATTTGCCGGTGGCGCCGAGGAAGAGCAGGAGACAGATGGTGGTGATGAGCGCCGGCGCGAGATTTCCATGTGCCGCGATCTGCGTGACTTTCGCGAAGTCGACCGTGCCGAAGTTCGCGAGCATCAGGAACATGGCGATGAGGAAACCGAAGTCGCCGATGCGATTGACGATGAACGCTTTCTTGCCGGCTGCCGGCGCGTAGCCGGTCTCGTAATAGAAGCCGATCAGGAGATAGGAACAGAGTCCGACGCCTTCCCAGCCGACGAACATGAAGAGATAGCTGGAGCCGAGGACGAGGATGAGCATCGCGGCGAGGAAGAGATTGAGGTACGCGAAGTAGCGCGCGTAGCCGTCTTCATGCGCCATGTAGCCGGCGGAGTAAAGATGGATCATGAAGCCGATCCAGGTGACGATCATCAGCATGACGACGCTGAGCGGATCGAGCTGGAACGCGATGTCGGCGGAGATGCCGCCGGAAGAGATCCAGTTGTAAACGACGTCGAGGTGACGCTCGCCGCCGGGATACGCGTGGTGATACTGCACGACGGCAATGGTCGCGAAGACCGCGGCAAAAAACGTCGACGCCAGCGCCACCGCGGTGACGAACGCCTTGCCGGCCTTCCTGCCGACGAGCCCGTTCACCAGGAAGCCGATGAACGGGAGGAGGGGGATTAGCCAGAGTTTGTCCATTTCGAGTGAGTGCTGAGTGCTGAGTGCTGAGTGCTGAGTCAAACCCCCGGGTGGGCGGGACTCAGCACTCTGCACTCAGCACTCTGCACTCGTATCTCCTCACGTCTGGCCGCCGTGAGGAGATCCTCGCGGCGGCTAAGTCTTGTCGTTCACGCGATCCCGATAATCCTCCGAGGAGGCGGGGTCGAGCTCCCAGCGGTGGCGGTCGCGTTCTCGTTCTTTTTCGCCGACTTTCAACTCTTCGTCGTCGGCGTATTCGATTCCCATGGCGCGGCCGATGTCGCTGACCTGGTTCTGTTCCGGGGTGGTCATCGATGAAACGGCCGATTCGTCGCCCGATCCCTCCGCGGTTTCGAAGCGGGCGTCGACGTCGCCTCCCGTGACTACGAGACTGTCGGCGCCGTCCTCTTTGAGGCGGTGGCGCAGATTTGCGGAGCCGGCGCTGATGTCCGGAATCGGCGGCTCGATCTCATCATCGATGCCGTTGCGGTTCCGGTCGGCGCGTTCGTTCTCTTCCCAGTCAATGAGCTTTTCGGTCTTGTCCATTTTCGATGCTCCTGTCGAGCTCGAAAATGCGACCTCCGCGCCAACGGCGCGTTTTACCAGTGCATCAGGTTCGCTTCGTCGACGTCGATCGTCTCGCGGTGATGGAACAGCGAGAGGAAGATGGCGAGCCCGACCGCTGCTTCCGCGGCCGCGATCGCCATGACGAAGAAGACGAAGATCATTCCGTGTAACTGATGAAACTGCCTCGCGTAGGCGAGGAACGTCAGGTTGACGGCGTTCACCATCAGCTCGATCGACATGAAGATCGTGATGCCGTTCCTGCGCGTGAGCACCCCGCAGACGCCGATCGTGAAGAGGATCGCGCTGAGGATCAGAAAGTAATGAGTCGGGATCATCGAGCCCCCTCTCCGTCGGCCGCGCGCACTTTCGATGGCAGCCGGCCGCTCAGCAGCAATGCGCCGACGATCGCCGCCAGCAGGAGGATGGAGACCATCTCGAACGGGAAGATGTACGCCTGAAAGAGCTCGACGCCGACCGCGCGTGCGTCGGCGTTGAACGGTCCGTTGGGGAGCTGCAGCGCCGCGTACTTGGCGATGTAGTAGACGAGCCCGAGGCCGAAGGCGGCGCTGCCGGTGTAGCCGAGGAACTGCTGGATGGGACGCGTGTTCTCTTCGCGCGCGTGCTGCAGATTGAGCAGCATGATCACGAAAAGGAACAGCACCATGATCGCGCCGGCGTAAACGATGATCTGCAGCACGGCGAGGAACGGCGCTTCGAGCAGCACGTACATCACCGCCAGCGCGAAGAAGGACGCGACGAGTGAGAGCGCGCCGACCACCGGATTGCGATGGAGGATGACGGCGAGGGCGAAGATCACGGCGATGGCGGCGAAGACGAAGAAGACGATGAATTCGAGCATTGGCTAGATCCAGCCCTTCGCGATCGCCAGCGCGACGATGATCAGATTTACCAGCGCCAGCGGCAGAAACACCTTCCAGCCGGCTTTCATCAGGATGTCGTACTTCAGTCGCGGGATCGTCCAGCGCACCCAGACGAAAACGAACAGCATGAACGTCACTTTCACCACGAAGGCGAGAGCGGAGAGGAGGAATCCGAAGAAGGTCGGCGGCTCGTGGTACCAGGGGATGTCCCATCCGCCGAGGAAGAGCGTCACGATCAACGCCGACATCGTCGCCATCGCGATGTACTCGGACATGAAGAACAGCGCGAACTTCATCGACGAGTATTCAGTGTGGTAGCCGGCCACGAGCTCCGCTTCAGCTTCCGCGAAATCGAACGGCAGCCGGTTCGTCTCCGCGAATGCGGCGATGACGAAGACAACGAACGCGATCCACATCACCGGCGAGAAGACGTTCCACGCGGGCAGCTTCACCGTGTCGAAGATGACGAAGTAGCCGGTCTGCTTCCAGACGACGTCGGTCAGCCGCAGCGAGCCGGCGACGAGCAGTGCGCTGACCGCGGCGAGCGACAGCGCCAGCTCGTACGAGATCATCTGCGCCGACGCGCGGATGCCGCCGAAGAGCGAGAACTTGTTGTTCGATGCCCAGCCGGCCATGACGATGCCGTACACGCCCATCGATGCGAGCGCGAAGACGAGCAGCAGTCCGACGTTCAGATCGGCGACGATCGGCTCGAAGATGCGATTGCCGCCCGGGATGCGAATGGCATCGACGGCTTTCAGTCCGGCGAGGCTGAGGATGACGGCCAGTCCGCCGAGGATCAGCGCGGCGCCGACGAGCCAGCCGACGGCGACGTTCAGCTTGCTCGCGCCGCCGCGTGAGCTGACGCGCACGGTAGAGAACGCGACGCCGCCGCCGAGGAACAACAGCGCCAGCGCGAGCGTCCAGCCGATCGTCGACACGTGCTCGTAAAGGATTGCTTCGGGAATGAGGAACGGACGTCCCCACGGCACGACGGCGATCGTCGTCAGCGCGGGGATGAGGCCGAACATTGGCGCGATCGTGAAGAGCCACTTGTTCGCGCCGGCCGGCGTGAAGTCTTCCTTGAGGACGAACTTCAGCGCGTCGGCGAATGACTGAATGAGGCCGAACGGTCCGATGCGGTTCGGACCGACGCGATCCTGGATCAGCGCGCTGCCGCGGCGCTCGACCCAGACCATGATCGGCGTCACCTGCAGCAGCGCGCCGACGACGATGGCGATCTTGAGCAGCGAGAGAACGATGTCGGTGGTATCGAATGCCATCGCCGATCGTCCTTACGCGGGCTGGCTCGCCACTGCGCCGCTGCCGTCATCGCTCCAGACGACGTTCGCGAGCGCCGGCACATCGCCGCGCATCGTCTCGAACATCTCTTCGACGTCGGCGCTGCGGAACTCCGCTGCAGCGGGATAGAGCTTCACGCCGATGCGGCGGAAGATCTCGACGTCGGTGACCGCCTGGCCTTTCGGTGGATACGCCTGATGGATGCGCTGCACGCGTCCCTGCAGGTTGGTGAACGTTCCTTCTTTTTCGACGTGCACCGTCGCCGGGAGCAGCACGTCGGCGACTTCGTTGAGCGGATGATTGACGTCCCATGAATGAACGATGAGCGTCTTCGCCTGGCGAAGGTTGGCGATGACCTGCGGATCTTTCGCGCGATCGCTGAATCCGGCGTCGCAGATGTAGAGGACGTCGATGCCGGCGGCGCCTTCGGTCATCAACTGTTCTACAGTTTTCGTCGTTTTCGCGCCGACGCCGACGTTCTGCACGCCGCGGAAGTTCGGCGCGCCCTGCGTGCCGAGGATCCATTCGGTGCGCGTTTTCATTTTGATCGGGCCGATCGCGTCGACCATCACGTCGAGCGTCGCGGCGCCGGCGTTGTCGGCGAAGAGTTTCTTCGCCAGCCACGCTTCTTCATTGGTCATGTTCGCGGAAGCGATGACGGCGATCTTCTCGCCGCTCGTGCCGTTGAACGCCACGGCGATCGCGTCGAGCGCTTCGATCCAGGTGGAGATGCCGAGGTAGTCGTCCTCGTTGCGAACCTTCGGGACGACCACGCGGTCGGTCTCGTAGCGCTCGTGCGAGAAGCGGCCGTAGTCGCACAGCCAGTGATCGTTGACGTCGGGATTGACGCGCGGGCGATAGCGGAAGACCTGTCCGTTGCGATGGCCGACGAAGATGTTGCAGCCGACGTCGCAGCCGTTGCAGACCGACTCCGCGGAGTCGAGGTTCCAGACGCGTGATTCGAAGCGGAACTCGCGCGTGGTCAGTGCACCGGTCGGGCAGATGTCGGTGACGCAGGCCGACATCCAGTTGTCGAGCGGCGTGTCGGGGAAGACGCCGACTTCCGTCGCCGCGCCGCGCTTGAAGAAGCCGAGCTCTTTCGTCTCGGTGATCTCCTGCGTGAAGCGAATGCAGCGCGTGCAGTGGATGCAGCGATTCATGTTCTGCACGACGTGCGGTCCGATGGCCGTGCGGTCCATGCCGGGATAGGTGCGCTTGTACTCGCCGTAACGCGACTCGACCGAGCCGTAGTTGAACGAGTAATCCTGCAGCGGACACTCGCCGGCTTTGTCGCAGATCGGGCAGTCGAGCGGATGGTTGATGAGAAGAAACTCCATCTGCCCTTTACGCGCTTTGTCGACCTTGTCGTTATAGACGTGGATCTTCATCCCGTCTTTGACCGGAGTCGCGCAGCCCGCCTGAAGTTTCGGCATCCCTTCGACTTCGACGAGACACATGCGGCACTGGCCGACCACGGTCAGTGAGGGGTGGTAGCAGAAATGAGGGACGTGAACGTCCGCGGCTTTCGCCGCTTCGATGACGTTGATGCCGTCCTGGACGTCGACCTCGACGCCGTCGATCGTTACTTTCGCCATAGTGTTCGCCTGGGTGATGCGCGGGGGATCGGTTCTTTCACATGAGGCGGGTGAAAGTTTTCACAAACCGGTTGCGGAGCATAACGATTCAAATCTGCATCGTCAACGACATCACGCGAGGAGTAGTAGCATGCGCCTCGCATGAAAAAAGACGTCCTCATCGCCATCGCCGCGATCGCCATCGTTGCCGCTCTCGCCTTCGGTTTGAATGCCATGCGGCTGCCTCTTCCTCCGACTCCCTCGCAGCCGTACGCGGCGTCTTCGTCCGCGACGGAAACGAAGTCTCCAAACGGGCACGTGGTCATGCGCGTCAACGGGGAACCGGTCACCGAGGAGGAGTTCAACGTCGCGTTCCAGCAGCTGCCGGAGCAGCTCCAGCAGCAGTTCGCATCGGAGATCGGGAAGCAGGCGCTCGCCGAACGGATCGTCCGTCTGAAACTGCTCGAGCAGGAAGGCCGGAAGCAGGGACTGGAGAACGAGCCGAAGGTGGCCGCGCAGGTTGCGCTGAGCCGCACGAACGCCGTCGCCGACGCGACGTTCTCCAAAATGCAGAAGCCGGCCAGCGAAGCGGAGGTCACGAAGTTCTACGAACAGAACCGCGCGAAGCTCGAGTCGGTCGAGCTGAATCACATCCTCCTCTCGTACGCCGGCAGTGAAGCGCCGCCGCGCGAAGGCGGCGCGCGGCTGACGCAGGAGCAGGCCATTGCGAAAGCGCTGCAGATTCGCGCGAAGCTCAAACAGGGCGGCGACTTCGCGGCAATCGCGAAGCAGTACTCCGACGATGCCGGCAGCGCGGTTCGCGGCGGCAGCCTCGGCGAGATCGCGCACGGCATGCTGCCGGCGGAGCTCGACAAAGTCGTCTTCGCGTTGCCGGTCGGTGAGGTGAGTCCGCCGGTGCCGTCGCGCTACGGCATTCACATCTTCAAGGTGACGAAGAAGCAGGGCGAGCCCAATCAGCAGATTCGCTCGATGATCGCGCAGCGCGTCGCGCAGCAGGACGCCATGCAGAAGATCGAAGCGATGCGCAAATCGGCGAAGGTCGACTTCGATCCGAAGTTCTTCCCGAACGCGAAGATGCCGCCCATACCGCCGGTGCCGGTGAAAAACTAATCCCGGCGCGATACACTGTTGCCACCCCGCATGACAATCGCCGCGCCGAAGGTTCTCGTCGTCGAAGACAACGACATGAACATGCAGCTCGTCGAGTATCTGCTCGAAGAGGGCGGATACGAGATCGTGAAAGCCAGCAGCGGCGAGGAAGCGCTGTCGATCACGCGCGACTCCGAATCGCCGGCGCCCGACATCATCCTGATGGACATTCATCTGCCCGGGATGGACGGTCTGAGCGTCGTGCGCGAGATCAAATCGGATGAGCGGATGCGCGGCGTTCCGATCCTCGCGCTGACCGCGCACGCCATGCGCGGCGACAAAGATCGCTTCCTCGAAGCAGGATGCGACGGCTACATCTCCAAGCCGATCGACGTGAAGACGTTCCTCTCGTCGATCGAACAGTACCTTCGAAAATAAACCAGCAGGAGTCCCTCATTGAACATCCTCGTCCTCGGCTCCGGCCGCATGGGCCTCGGCGCCGCTTACGATTTCGCACAACAGCCTGACGTCGAGCGCGTCACCGTCGCCGACATCGAGCTCGCCCGCGCCGAAGCGGTCGCGAAGCGCATCGGCAGCGACAAAGTCGTCCCCGTGCAGATCGACGTCACCGATCACAAAGCGGTCGTCGAGCTGATGCGCGGCCATGCATCGACGCTCAGCTGCGTCGTCTACAAACTCAACGTCCAGCTCGCACGCGCCGCCATCGAAGCGGGCACGAACTTCTGCGACCTCGGCGGCAACAACGACGTCGTCGGCGCCGAGCTCGCACTCGATGCCGAAGCGCGCGACGCCGGCATCACGATCGTTCCCGACTGTGGACTCGCACCCGGCATGGTGGCGGTGCTCGTCGCACACGCGGTGGAGCGCTTCACGAACGTCGACGAGATCCACATTCGCGTCGGCGGACTGCCGCAGGATCCGAAACCGCCGCTCAACTATCAGATGGTCTTCTCGGTCGAGGGACTCATCAACGAATACATCGAACGTGCGCGTGTCATGCGCGACGGAAAGATCCTCGAAGTCGAATCGATGACCGAGATCGAAGAGCTGGAGTTCCCGGCGCCGTTCGGAAAGATGGAAGCGTTCCAGACTTCCGGTGGCACGTCGACGCTTCCCGAAACGTTTCAGGGCCGCGTGAAAGAGCTCGACTACAAGACGATCCGCTACAAGGGTCATGGCGAGAAGATCAAGACGATGATCGACCTCGGACTCTGCAGCTCGACGCCGATTGAAGTCGACGGTGTGCGCATCGCGCCGCGGCGCCTCCTGTCGGAGCTCATCGTGAAGAACCTGCCGGCCGATGGACCGGACGTCGTGCTCGTCCGCGTCGAAGTGATCGGCGACGGCAAGCGCCTTCGTTACGACATCATCGATTACCAGGATGAAGCGACCGGACTCTCCGCGATGATGCGGACGACCGCGTTCCCGGCGGCGATCGTGGCGCTGATGATGGCGCGCGGCGACGTCGCGAAGAAAGGCGCCATGCCGCAGGAGCGCTGCATCCCGACGCAGAAGTTCATGGACGAGCTGGCGAAGCGGAAGATCGACGTGAAAGAGGAGTGGAGTTAAGCGATGCAACTCCTGCTGCGATGGCTGCTGAACACGATCGCGCTGTTCATCGTGGTGACGGTCGTGCCGGGCTTTTCGTATCGGACGATCGTCACGCTGGCCATCGCCGCCGCGGTGCTCGGTCTGCTGAACGCGATCGTCCGGCCGATCCTTTTTCTGCTCACGCTCCCACTGACGATCGTAACGCTCGGCCTCTTTCTGATCGTGCTGAACGCGATCATGCTCGAGCTGACCGACGTGCTCGTGCCGGGCTTTGCCATCAGTCATTTCCGATGGGCGATCGTCGGTGCGATCGTTCTCGGGCTCGTGTCGCTGATCACGAATCGGATCGGACGGCGCGAGAAAAGCTGAGTCTTGTTACACTAGCGCCGACTTTCGAAGGAGATCTGCTTTTGAACATCATCAAAAACCGCGTCAGTGACGTCACAGTGCTGGACATCCAGGGTGTGATCAAGCTCGGAGAGAGCGCCCGCGAGTTCTCGAGCTATCTCGAGAAAGTCCTCAATGACGAGACCGGTCCGGTGATGATCAACTTCGAAGCGATCAACTACATGGACTCGACCGGCCTCGGCGAGCTCATCGGTTACCTGCAGAAGTTCGAAGACCGCCAGCGCAAGATGGCGCTAGTGAAACCGTCGCACCGAATCCTCGCCCACCTTAAGATCACGAAGCTGGATACCGTCTTCAAGATCTTCGATTCGCGCGAGACGGCGATGGCCTATCTGACGGATACGGCGGCTTAATCAGGCGAACAAGGTGCTGAGTGCAAAGTGCTGAGTGCTGAGTCAAAGCACTCGGTTCTTTCGTTCTCCGACTCAGCACTCTGCACTCAGCACTCTGCACCGTTGCGAAGCAACGCGTTTCCCGTTAGCATTCGCGCCCGCAGCGCAGCCACAACCGCGTTATGACACACACCTTCATCCCCGTCTTAATCATGCTGATCGTCGCTCTCGGCGTCGGCGTGGTCATTCTTTCGCTGAACCGGGTCGTGGGACGGCATCAGCGCAATCCTTCGAAAGCGGCTCCGTACGAGAGCGGCGTGCCGCTTCTCGATACGAACCGCAAGCGCGTCAACGTCCGCTTCTACCAGATCGCGATGCTGTTCATTCTGTTCGACATCGAAGCCGCCTTTCTCTATCCGTGGGCGGTGATTTATCGCGACGCCAGCCACGGCAACGCCGGGATGTTCCTCTTCGGCGAAATGCTCGTCTTCATCCTTCTCCTCGGCGTCGGCTACGTCTACGTCTGGAAGAAGAAGGCGTTCGACTGGAAGTGAATCCAACCAATGGCTGATCTGCATCCCGACAATCCGTACGCAAAAGACCGCTTCCCCGATCGCGCGAAGCAGGTCGAGTTTCCGCCCGAGCACAAGGCGCGCTTCGAGCATCTGCTGACTCGCTATCCGACCAAAGAGGCATGCCTGCTGCCGACGCTGCATCTCGCGCAGGAAGTGTGGGGCTGGATCTCGCCGGAGGTCGTGCACTACGTCGGATCGCTGCTCGATCTCTCGCCGGCGCAGGTCTTCGGCGTCGTCTCGTTCTACAACATGTACAACCAGAAACCTGTGGGGAAGTATCACCTGCAGGTCTGCACGAATCTCAGCTGCATGGTCTCGAATGCGTACGACATCTACGACCATCTCTGCGACCGCCTGAAGATCAATCCGGGCGAGACGACGAAGGACGGTCTCTACACCGTCGTCGAAGTCGAATGCCTCGGCTCGTGCGGCACCGCTCCCGTCGTGCAGATCAACAACGACTATCACGAGAACATGGACGTGGCGAAGATGGACGCGCTGCTGCCGACACTGAAATGACCGAGCCGATCAAAGTTCTCACCGCCAACATCGACAAGCCGAACTCGGCGTCGATCGAGACATACGGCGACTACGCCGCGGCGCGCAAAGCGCTGGCGATGAAGCCGGAAGACGTCGTCACGCTCGTGAAAGATTCGGAGCTCCGCGGTCGCGGCGGCGCCGGCTTCCCGACCGGCATGAAGTGGTCGTTCGTGCCGAAGAACGCGCCGAAGCCGACGTATCTCCTCTGCAATGCGGACGAGTCGGAGCCGGGCACGTTCAAAGATCGCGTCCTCATCGAGCAGGATCCGCATCTGTTGCTCGAAGGGATGCTCATCGCCGCGTACGCGATCGGCTCCTGCCCGATGGGCTACATCTACATTCGCGGCGAGTTCTATTTTGGCGCCACCGTCCTCGACAAAGCACTCGAAGAAGCGCGCGCCAAAGGCTTCCTCGGCAAAAACATTTTCGGCACCGGCTTCGACTTCGACATGACCGTGCACCGCGGTGCCGGCGCGTACATCTGCGGTGAAGAAACGGGACTGATCGAATCGGTCGAAGGTCATCGCGGACAGCCGCGTGTGAAGCCGCCGTTCCCCGCGGTCGTCGGCGTCTTCGGCGGACCGACCGTCGTCAACAATGTTGAGACGCTCGCCTGCGTGCCACTAATCGTGAAGAACGGCGCGGAGTGGTTCAAAGGATTCGGCACGCCGAAGAACACCGGGCCGAAGCTCTACTGCGTCTCCGGCAACGTGAAGAAGCCGGGCGTCTACGAGTTCCCGATGGGCATCAATCTGAAGGAACTGATTTACGACCACTGCGGCGGCATCACCGGCGATCGCAAACTGAAAGCGGTCATCCCGGGCGGTGCTTCGGCGCCGATGCTGCTCCCTGATGAGATCGATCTGCCGCTCAACTTCGACGCGGTGATGAAAGCCGGCTCGATGCTCGGCTCTGCCGGAATCATCGTGCTCGACGAATCCGTCTGCATCGTCGACGCCGTGTGGCGTCTCGCGAAGTTTTTCGCGCATGAGTCGTGCGGTCAATGCACGCCGTGCCGCGAAGGAACGAACTGGCTGGAGTCAATCCTCGATCGTCTCGAGCGGGGAGAAGGACGTCCGCAGGATGCCGATCTGCTGCTCGACATGTCGGACAACATCGGCGGCAAATCGCTCTGCGCGCTCGGCGATGCGGCCATCGGCCCGGTGATCTCGAGCGTGAGGAAGTTCCGCGACGAATACGTCTATCACGTGACGCACAAGTCGTGTCTGCCAGGCACACGCCGCTATCGCAGACTCGACATGCCGGTCGCCGCACACTGACGACGGCGCGACGTCGCGCCGTTCACGTCCGTATCTTCCCCGTATGCCCCGGATCCTCTTCGCTCTCCTCTTCCTCGCCACCGCCGCTTACGCCGATACCGCCGACGTTTCCGTCGCGCTCAACACGGTCCCGAGCGTCGTCACCGGCGGGCTCTATCCGGTCACGGTCTCGCTGCACAACGCCGGACCTGACGCCGCGGCCGGCGCACGCGTCCGCATCGAAATGACGGATCGACGATTCGTGCCGCTCGACAAATATCCGAGCTGTCTCGTTGATGGCGACGCCATCCTTTGTTACGCATACGACTTCGCGGCAGGAGAGACGCGCGACTTCGCGCTGACGTTCACCGCGCACGACTCGCCAACGCCGATTTCCATTCGCGCGACGGCGATCACGACGAACGATCCGAATCCGGCGAACGACTCCGCCGGCGCAACCGTCAACGTCTTCGCCGCCGTCGATCTGCATCTCTCCGTCGACGTCTATCCGAGTCTGCAGCCGCGTCAACAGAGTCAGGTGCGATTCGACGTCCGCAATTTGTCGTCGACGCCGGCCGGACCGTTCAGCGCTCTCTTCACCTTTCCGGCGACGCTGACGGTGACGAGCTTTCCCGATCACTGCGATCAACTCGATTCGGCAAACTACCGATGCGATTTCGCCGGTCTGTCGTTCGGCATCGTCGCCGCCGCGTTTCAGGTCGTGCCCGATGACGGCAGTCATTCGGCGACGGTGAGCGGGTCGGTCGATTTCAACGGCGACGCCAACCCGTCCGACAATCGCGTGACGCTCGACGTGCCGGTGTATGACGTCGCGCAGCTGGTGGCGTCGATCACCTCGCCCGATCGGCTCGACGAATCGCGCACCGCCGCCATTCGCTATCACATCGAAAACAGGTCCGACGTTGCCGCGACGAACGTCGTCGTCGAGACGTTCGCCGGCTTCACTTCGACGATCGCCGGTTTCACCGCCGATGGCTGGTCGTGCGTGCCGAAAGGGAGCGAGCCCGGTCTGCGCTGTACCACGCCGACGCTCGCGCCGCGCGAAGCGCGCGACATCGTAATGAACGTCCTCTTCCCGACGCGCGAGCTGCGCGCGCAACTCTTCGCGAGCGTGACGCAAACGACGCCGGCCGAGTTTCGCGCTCTGCCGAACTTCACCACGGTGAACGGCGTCTTCTATCGCGTCTTCAACGTCACGAATGCGCTCGACCTCGGCGCCGGCTCGCTGCGCGCGGCCATCGACGCCGCGAACGCGCAATGCGGCAACGATCAGCTCAACATCCCATGCAAGGTCGCGTTCCAGGGCTCGCTCACGATCGCGCCACGCTCGCCGCTGCCGATCGTCACCGCTCCCGACTTCGCGATCGATGGCGCAGCGCAAACGTTCATCGACGGCGCGCTCGCCGGCGACACTGACGGGCTGCACATCAACTCGACGATCGCCGACGTACGAGGCCTCGCCATCCGCAATTTCGCACGCAACGGTCTGCTGCTCGAACGCGGAACCGCGCAGGTTCCGACGCCGAATCAGGAGCAGCGCATCGTGCAGAATCTCCTCACCGTCAACGGCCTGCGCGGGCTGATGGCGCTCCGCTTCCAGGGCACGATCGCCGCGAACATCATCGGCAACAACGCGCGCAGCGCGATCTTTCTCTATCCCGCAACGAATACGACGATCCGCGACAACCGCATCGGCGTCGCGGCGGACGACTCGCCGCTGCCGAACGGCGCGAGCGGCATCTTCATCGGACCGCAGTCGAACAACATCACGATCGAGAACAACGTCATCGCCAACAACAGCGACTTCGGCATCGCCGTCGCGCGTCCGGTGACGATCAACATCGCCGCGAATCGCTTCATCAACAGCGGACAGCGCGCCATCGACGTCGGCCTCGATGGTCCATCGCCCTCCGAACAGACCGCGCCCGCGCCGTCGATCCTTTCCGCTCGGTACGACGCCTCGAGCGGCGACACGATCATCGAAGGCTCCGGCGTCGCGCGCGCCTATCCGCGGCGCGAAACGCTCTACCTCTACGCGAACGCCGCCGACGTCGCGGAAGGACATCGCTTCCTCGGCACCACGACGGTCGATCGCGACGGCCGCTTCGTCTTCCGCGTACACGACGATCTGCGCGGAACGTTCGTCGCTGCCGCCGGCGTGATCCTCACTGACTTCGGCGACATCGCCTGGCGGAACTCGACGGAGCTCAGCGCGCGGCTGCGAGTGGACTGACGCCGGGGGCGTATCATTGAGGCCTTTCCCGCGCTCGTGACGGAGGGTCTGCATGCAGGAAGTGCACGTCAAGGCAGTTCCGGTGAATGGGCTTTGTCAGTTCGTCGCGCAGGAGCTGACTCCCGAGCAGCTTCGCGCCGCGACCGAGAAGATGGGAGCGGACAGCCGGTGGTTCACCGGACATCTCCTCGCGCACGAGATGGTTCCGCTGGCGCTCGTGAATCGCTTCACCGCGCTCTGTGCCGCGGAAAAGAAAGAACCGGTGCGGCAGTTCGCGAAACGCGCCGGCCGCTTCGGCGCGGCGCTCGGCGTGAAGAGCGTCTACAAGTTCATCCTCGCCGTGCTGTCGATCGAGTACGTGTTGAAGAAGGCGCCGTTCATGTGGACGCGCGTCTACGACGGCGGCACGATGGACGTCGACGCGACGGACAAACACGCGCGCATTCGCATCAGAGATTTTCCCGCGCACGAGGCCGGCTGCGGCCGCATCACCGGCTGGTTCGAAGTCGTCGGCGAGCGCGCCGGGGCGAAGGACCTTCGCTGTTCTCACACGTCGTGCGCCGCCGAAGGCGCTACCGAATGCGTTTGGGACTTCGAATGGCGATGACCCTTCGGTGCTGAGTGCTGAGTCCGTCGAAAACTGTCACGCAGTGTTTGCTTCGACGCAGCACTCAGCACTCGGCACTCGGCACCGGTTGCGCTAGTCTTTCCGGCCGGGGGTTTCTCGTATGAAGAAGTACGTGTGGGCGTTGTCGCTCGTCCTTGCAACCGCGTGCGCCGCCATCAATGCGCAAAAAGCGCAGGCGGTGCGCGCCGATACCGGCGAGTTCCACAATCTCAAAGTCCTGCCGCAGAACATCACACGCGATCAGCTCATCGCCACGATGCGTTCGTTCACCCGCTCGCTCGGCGTGAAGTGCGATCACTGTCACGTCGCCAATCCGGAAGGGGCGAAGGAACACTTCGATTTTCCGAATGATGCGAAGCCTGAAAAGAATGTCGCACGCGTGATGCTGCGCATGACGAAGCAGATCAACGCCGACTACATCGACAAGATCAACGAGCAGGGAACGAACGTCACCTGCTATACGTGCCATCGCGGCCAGGTCACGCCGGAATCATCATTGCCGCCGCTTCCCGCGGGTCAGGGACAGGGCGCACCACCTCCGCAACCTCACGGTTGATCGCTGCAAATCGGGCGTAGAATTCGTGCTCCTGATCGAGCACGAATGGCCCGTTACGAAGAACGCGATGACTCGTACGATCTCCTGAATCAATATCTTCAGGAGATCGCACGAATCCCGCGCCTCACACCCGAGCGCGAGCGCGAGCTCGGTCAGCGCGTGCAGCAGGAGAACGACAAAGCCGCGCTCGAAGAGCTGGTGAAATCGAATCTCCGCTTCGTCGTCTCGTACGCGAAACGCTATCGCAACGCGCACGTCCTCTTCCTCGATCTGATCAACGAAGGCAACATCGGGTTGATCCACGCCGCGCGGAAATTCGATCCCGACAAGAACGTGAAGTTCATCACGTACGCGGTCTGGTGGATTCGCCAGTCGATCCTGCACGCGTTGTCGGAACAGGGCGGCGCGTTCCGTCTGCCGCCGAAGCGCGCGAACCTGATGTACCGGCTCGAGAAAGCGATCGGCACCGCGATGACGGAAGGGAATCACATTCCGACGGCCGAGGAGCTGGCGGTGGAGCTGGGTGTGACGGTGAAGGAAGTGCAGACGCTGATGCACGCCAACGCCGACAACTTCTCATTGAATGCGGAGCTCGACGACGAATCGCACACCGAGCTCGCCGACGTCATCGAGCAGACCACGATTCCGTCTGCCGATTCGGAGATGCAGGCGCAGTCGCGGCGCGAAGAATTGCTCGCGCACATGGCGGAGCTGACGCCGAAAGAGCGGCTCGTGCTGACGCTGCGTCACGGCGTCAGCGACAACGTCCCGAAACGAATCAACGAGCTCGCCGCGTTTCTCAATCGCGAGCCGGCGAACATCGTGTCGGTGCTCGAAGCGGCCGAGCAGAAAGTGTGCGAGACGATCGCCATCACGCGCAGCGAGCTCGCGCAGTTGTTGCTCTACACGAATCCGAACGTCCGCGCCGCGCGCACGTTCTGGTCGGAGCTCGGCGACATCGCCGAAGGCGTCACGCCGCAGATCGACTTCGCGCGCGTCGGCCAGCTCGAGTCGCTGAAGCAGCACGGCTCGGTGCAGAAGACGATCGATGCGCTGACGCTCGAAGAACGGACGATCCTGAAACTGCGCTACGGCGTCCTGCAGGATGACGAGCTGACGCTGCGCGACATCGGCGAGATTCTCGGTCTTTCGCGCGAGCGCGTGCGGCAGATCGAGTCGCGCGCCGAGCAGAAGTGCCGCCGCAGCGTGCGGCGCCGCTGATTTGTCACAAGCGGAAGTGCTGTTCGTGACGTAACTAGTCGCGTGACTACGCGCACTCTCGTCCTCATCTCTCTTCTTGCAGTCTCGTCCGCCGCGATTGCGCAGGACTATCGAATCGATGTCGATCGCGCGCACTTCGATGCCGCGACGGGCGCGCTCCCGGCGCACATCACCGTCACCAACGACAGCGATGCGCCGATCAGCGGCGTGGAGCTCTTCTTCGCCGGACAGTTGGTTCACGCCGCGAGCGGAAGCGGCTGGACCTGCACGGAGAGTCGCAACCAGCCGACGAAGTGCGACTTCGCCGGTACGTTCGCCGCCGGTGAGATCGCAACGGTCGACGCGATCGTCGTCTTCGCGCAGCAGCCTTCGCGCATCAGCGTTGACGGCAATCTCTTCTGGACGAACGCGGCGGGTCAGCGCACCTTCATCTCGCGGCGATTGCCGCTCGCGGTCTACAAGGCTTTCGTCGTGACGCGGACGGCTGACAGCGGCAGCGGCTCGTTGCGTGACGCGATCGTGGCGCTCAACGCCGACGCTGTTTGCGCATCGCTGCCGTGCGGCATCGCGTTCAACTTCGCGCCGAGCGCCGACGAGAAGTGGCAGACGATTCACGTTCGGTCGGAACTGCCGGCGCTCACCGCCGCGGACGTCACCATCGACGGCGATTCACAGAGCATCTTCGCCGGCGACACGAATGCCGACGGCCCGGAAGTCGAGCTGCGCGGTGAAGGAGTCGCTGGCGATGGATTCGATTTCCGTTCCGCGGTCTCCGAAGTGCGCGGAATGGCGATTGGCGGCTTTGGACGCAACGGCATTGCGCTCACGGTTCGCTTGCGCGAGCACGGCGTTTTTCGCTTTCTGCACAACTACCTCGGCACCGACGCCACCGGTTCCAATGCCGCGCCGAACGGACTGCGCGGGATCTCGATCACCGGCGGTTACGTCGAAGGCGAGATCCGCGACAACGTGTTGAGTGGCAACGGACGCAGCGGACTGTGGGTCTGGACGGAACAGTCTCCCGGCTTCCGTCTCGCGGAATCGATGAACGTGGCCGGCAATCGCGCCGGCCTGCAGGCGCATTCCGACGCGCCGCTGCCGAATGGCGCGAGTGGCATGTTCTTCGGGCCCGCCGTCGACGGCGCTGCAGTTGAAGGAAACACGATCGCGTACAACCGCGACTTCGGCGTCGCCGTCGGTCGCGGCGCGCGACTGATGCGCGTGCGCGGAAACTCGATCGCGCACAACGGCGTCGGCGGCATCGACGTCGGTCTCGATGGTCCGACGCCGGCCGGCGTCGATGCGGAGTTCAGCGATGTGCCGGCGCCGCTGCTGCAGTCCGCGACGTACGACGCTGCCACGAACACGACCACGATCGCGGCGACGGTGCCGCCCAGCTTCTACTTCGTCATGAATCAGGTTGATTTCTATGTCAGCGAAACGCGTGAGCACGGCGACTACGCGGAAGGCGAGCGCTATCTCGGGACATCGAAAACACAACCGGGAACGAATGTACGAACGCTGACGGTGCCGGGCGATCTGCGTGGCCGATTCGTCAGCGGCGTGACGTTCCGAACGCGCGACGCAGAGGGCTCGCTCCTCTACGACACCGGCGAACCGAGCAACGCGATCGAGGTGAAGTGAGCGCTATTGCTGCTTGTTGCGCAGACCCGCGGCGATCTCATCCATCTTCGTCTGATGGAACTCGTTGACGAAGCGCTGCAGCTGTTCCTCGGGCATCGACGTCATGTCCGACGTGTAAACCTTCTTCAACGCGCCGGCGAGGTAGACCTTCGTCTCGACGCGCCACGCAGGGCGTGGAAAGAATTCGGTCTGGATCGTCAGTTTCTTCGTACCGACATCGAACGCATCGAGGCGTCCCATCGGCAACTCGCGGGGCGGAGCGACGTCGGTCATGTTGCGATATGGTAGACGAAGATGCGGCTCGAGCATTTGACCGATGATGAGGAAGACCACTGGCGGGGGGAGTTCGCGCAGGAGAACTGGATTTTCGGGGCGCTGCGACTCAGCATCACGCTCCCCGAATTCGCCGGCGGCGTGCCGTCGCTGCGCGACATGCACTTCGGTTATTACCTGCAGCCGCTGCATCTGAACGCGGACGATCGCGAAGATCTGCCGCGCAAGCTCGCGTACGTCGTCGCGCGCCGTAAACCGCCGCTCGACTTTCTCGAGCTCGTCGGCGCGGGGCTGCGCATTCCGCACTGCTTTCCGCAGGGCTTCACGCTGCACAGCGTCCTGCGCATCACGCTTCAGGAACTGCGTCGCCTGCCGCTCCGCGATGACAGCGGCCGCGTCGCCGCACGGGAAGAATCATGACTCCGATCCGCCGTCTTCTTCACTACTTCAAACTGCATAAAGCGTCGCTCACCGCCGGCGCGCTTTGCGTCGTCGGTTCCGCGGTGTTTTCACTCGCCAAACCGCTCATCGTCGGCAACGCCGTCAACGCGCTGACGCATTCATTCACGCGCGCGATGTTGCTTCGCTACGGACTGCTGCTGATCGGCGCGTCGGCGATCGAAGGGATCTTTCTCTACCTGCAGCGCTGGATCATCATCGGCGCGTCGCGGCGCATCGAGTACGAGATGCGCAACGATTTCTACGCGCATCTGCAGCGGCTGCCGCTTTCGTACTACCAGGACCAGCGCACCGGCGATCTGATGTCGCGCGCCACGAACGATCTCGCGTCCGTGCGCATGCTCATCGGTCCGGCGGTCATGCACTCGTTCTCGTCGCTGCTCGTCGTGACCGGCGCGTTCATCATGATGTTGCGTATCGAGCCGCGCATGGCGCTCATCTCCCTTTGCGCGGTGCCGGTCGTGGCCGGGATGGTGAAGTACTTCGGCGAGCAGATTCACGTTCGCTTCAAATCGGTACAGGACTACTTCGGCGACATCTCCGCGCGCGTGCAGGAAAACCTCGCCGGCGTGCGCGTCGTGCGCGCCTTCGGTCAGGAGCGCAACGAAGCGGAGATTTTTCGCGAGATGAATCGCGAGTACGTGAATCGCAATCGTTCGCTGATCCGCCTCACCGCGACGTTCTATCCGGGACTGCACGCCATGATCGGACTGATGTTCGTCATCGTCTTCTTCATCGGCAGCCGGAAGATGATCGCCGGCACGATGACGATCGGTTCGTTCGTCGCCTTCCAGTTCTACCTCGGACGGATGATCTGGCCGCTCATCGCCCTCGGATGGGTCATCAACCTGTTTCAGCGCGGCATGGCATCGATGCAGCGCCTGCACGAAGTCTGGTCGGTCGATCCGGGTGCCGATACGAATGAAGGGGAGCGTGTCGAAGGAACGGTGCGCGGCGACATCGAGATTCGCGAGCTGACGTTCACCTACACCAATCATCCGGTGCTGCGCGATGTGAACCTCAGCATCCGGCACGGAGAAACGGTCGGCGTCGTCGGCCGCACGGGGAGCGGGAAATCGACGCTGCTCGCGCTGCTGACGCGGACCTTCGAGCCGCCGCCGAACAGCATCTTCATCGACGGCCGTCCGATCGAAACGATTCCGCCGCGCCAGCTGCGCGAATGGATCGGGATGGTGCCGCAGGAGACGTTCCTCTTCTCGGAATCGATCGCGGAAAACATCCGCTTCGGAAGAGCAGAAGCGAACGCCGGCGAGTTGCGCGACGCCGCAACGATGGCCGGCTTGTCGATGGATGTCGAGACCTTCTCGCAGGGACTGGAGACCGTGATTGGAGAGCGAGGCATCACCCTTTCCGGCGGACAGAAACAGCGCACCGCGATCGCGCGTGCGCTCGTCCGCGAACCGATGATCCTCCTGCTCGACGATTCGCTCAGCGCCGTCGACACCGCAACCGAAGAACAGATCCTCACCGCGCTGCGAAACGTGCGCAAAGGAAGAACAGTCCTCATCGTCTCGCATCGCGTCTCGTCGGTAAAAGACGCCGATCACATCGTCGTCCTCGACGAAGGAAAGATCGTCGAGCGCGGAACCCACGACTCACTCCTCGCGCACGACGGCTACTACGCCGACCTCTATCGACGCCAAACGATCGAGGCGGAGCTGGAGGAGATTGCTTAATTCGGCATGAGGCATGAGGGACGAGGTATGAGTGGGAGGCTTCTCACTCATGCCTCATTCCCCATGCCTCATGCCTGACGGAACGTCATGGCTGAAATCGAAAAACACGAAGACGAAGGCGCGAAGTCGTTCGATCCGCATCTTGCGCGGCGGCTGCTGCACTACCTTCGTCCGTATCGCGCGCGGGCGGGGTTCTCGGTGCTGCTCGTCATTCTTTCGTCGGCGCTGGAGATCGTCGGGCCGGCCATCATCGCCATCGCCATCGATCTCTTCGTGAAGCCGGTGCCGGGGAGCAGCACGATCGGCGTCAGCGGACGGATCGGCGTGTGGCTCGCGGCGCATGGCTGGAGCCTCGACGTCGTCACCGGCATCAACGTCGCCACCTCGGTTTATCTCACCGCGCTCGTGCTCGGTTTCGCGGTGCTCTATTCGCAGATGGTCCTGATGAACGTGATGGGCCAGTACATCATGTACGACCTCCGCAAGGAGATCTTCGGCCATCTGCAGAAGCTCGACATCCGCTTCTTCGATCGCAATCCGGTCGGACGGCTGATGACCCGCGTGACGACCGACGTCGACGCACTGAACGAGATGTTCACCGCCGGCTTCGTCGCCATCTTCGGCGACATCGTCGTGCTCGCCGGCATCGTCGGCGTGCTGTTCTGGATGAACTGGCGGATGGCGCTCGTCCTCTTCTCCATCACGCCGTTCATCGTGCTGGCGTCGATGTGGTTCCGCCGCGGTGCGCGCATCACCTACAGACAGGTGCGCGCGCGCATCGCCGCGATCAACGCGTTTCTGCAGGAGCACATCTCCGGCATGTCGACCGTGCAGCTCTTCAATCGCGAAGAGGCGGAGGCGGAGAAGTTCGAGGTGCTGAATGCGAAGCACCGCGACGCGAACATCGATTCGATCTTCTACTACGCCGTCTTCTATCCGGTCATCGAGCTCGTGCAGACGATCGGCATCGCGCTGATCGTCTGGTACGGCGGCGGTCAGGTCGTGCAGAAGACGCTGTCGATCGGCGCGCTGATCGCCTTCTTTCAATACGCGCAGCGTTTCTACGAGCCGATCTCGGATCTGTCGGAGAAGTACAACATCCTTCAGGCGGCGATGGCGGCGAGCGAACGGATCTTCCGGCTGCTCGATACGCCGGTGGCCATTGAAGACAGCGGCGAGCTTGCAATCACCGAGCTCGAGTCGATCGAGTTCCGCAACGTCTGGTTCGCGTATAACGAGGAAGAGTGGGTGCTGAAAGACGTCTCGTTCCAGGTGCGGCGCGGCGAGCGGGTCGCGCTCGTCGGTCACACTGGCGCCGGGAAGACGACGGTCACTTCGCTGCTGCTGCGTTTCTACGAGATTCAGCGCGGCGAGATTCTCATCAATGGAGTCGACATCCGGCGCTACTCGCTTGTCTCGTTGCGGCGGCTCTTCGCCATCGTGCAGCAGGACTTCTTCCTCTTCACCGGCAACGTCTCGCAGAACATCGCGCTTGGCGATCCGTCGATCGGCGAAGAGCGCGTGCGCGAAGCGGCGGTGCGCGTGCAGGCCGACCGCTTCATCAGCAGATTGCCGGAAGGTTATGCCGCCGAGGTGAGGGAGAGAGGGGCGGGGTTCTCGGTCGGGGAGAAACAGCTGCTGTCGTTCGCGCGCGCGCTGGCGTTCAATCCGCCCGTGCTGATCCTCGATGAGGCGACCTCATCGATCGATACGGAAACCGAGCGGCTGATTCAGGACGCCATCCGGACGCTGATGGAAGGGCGGACGTCGATCGTCATTGCGCACCGGCTTTCAACGATCCGTTCGGCCGACACGATTCTCGTGTTCCACCATGGCGAGATTCGCGAGCGCGGCACGCACGAGGAGCTGATGGAGACGAACGGTCTCTACCGTAGGCTGTACGAGATTCAGTATCGCGAAGCAGCGCTCGTGTGACGATTATTTGACTGATGTCAAAAACAGGCATACCTTCAGCATCCGTGTTACGCAAAGAAGTACGCCCACGGGGGGAGAGGAGGGGAAAGAATGACCGTGAGGTTTTTCCCCGGGAGCCGGAGATCAAAGACCGGCCTGATTGAAGGGTTTTTGTCGAGATACCGCGTCGCGCACGAGTTAGTGCAGCCGGAGGATTACAAGTCGAAGACGTTTCGTCTCGGCACCGATCCGGCGGTCGAAGTGGACGGAATGCTTTTTGTCGACCCCAACGTCGACGCGCTGAAAAAGATCCTTCACGTCGACGGCGACGAGGCTCAGCCCGTCTGACAATGAGAGCCTTCAGGCGGCCGGGAAAATCCCGGCCGCTTCTTTTTCCACGGCACTCTTGATCCGCGGCTCGAACGGCTTCGCGATCAGCGGCAGTTTGCCTTCGATGATGACGTCGGTGTCGGTGATCTCCAGCGATCCGCTGACCTTGAAGCCGCGCGCCGCCCCCGAGAACGTCAGCTTCTCGCCATCCCACTGATGCTGCGACTCGTTGAGGTAATGGCCGTATTGCGCGAGCGCCTGCCCCAGCCGCTCATCGATCGCCTTCCGAGCCTTTTCCTTCGTCGTGTGATGCGGAACCGTCAGTCGCATGTGGTCGTCTCCTGTGTACGCGCGAATTGCGGGCGCATTCTACCGTCAGCCGCCGTACGCGCGGAACGCAAGCACCGCGAAGATCACGACGATGATCAGCAGAAAGATCCGTCCGACGCTCATCATTCGACTGTGAGCAACGTGACGCGTTCCCCGCGGTTTGATGCCGGTGACTGCAGCGATCCCGCAAACGACGACAGCCATTCCAAGCCATACCATCCAGTTCATGGCGAAGTCTTCCGCAAGAGACGAGCCATCGCCGATCACCCGCTCCGAAAATACGAACGATCGAGCGCCCGATACTGCACAGCTTCGGCGACATGCGCGGTCTCGATGTGTCCCGAGCCTGCGAGGTCGGCGATCGTTCGCGACACCTTCAGCACGCGGTCGTACGCGCGCGCGGAAAGGCCGAGTCGGGTCATCGCCTGTTCCAGAAGTCGTCGCGACGGCGCGTCGAGCTCGCAGTGGCGCCGGAGCGATCGCGTCGCCATCTCCGCGTTGCACTGCATCGAGGTCCGGCGAAACCGTTCGCGCTGAATCGTGCGCGCCTGCTCGACGCGATCGCGTATCGCCGATGACGGTTCGCCGCTCGCCGTCGATGACACCTCGGCGGCAGTCAGCGCCGGCACTTCGACCTGCAGGTCGATCCGATCGAGCAGCGGCCCGGAGATCTTCGCGAGGTAACGCGCGATCTGGATCTGCGAACAGCTGCACTCGTGCCGGCTGTCATTGAAGTAGCCGCACGGACAGGGATTCAGCGCGGCGGCCAGCGTGAAGCGCGCGGGGAACGTCACCGTGCGCGTGACGCGGCCGATCGTGACGACGCCGTCTTCCATCGGCTGCCGCATCACCTCAAGCGTGTCGCGGCGGAACTCCGGCAGCTCGTCGAGGAACAGCACGCCGTGATGCGAAAGACTCACTTCGCCCGGACGCGGCGGACTTCCGCCTCCGACGAGACTGGCCGTCGAGATCGTGTGATGCGGCGCGCGGAACGGTCGCTTCGCGAGCAGGCCACTTCCTTTCGGTAGCGTGCCGGCGACGGAGTGAATCTTCGTGGTGGTGATCGCTTCGTCGGACGAAAGCCGCGGCAGGATTGACGGCAATCGTTTCGCGAGCATCGTCTTGCCGGAGCCGGGAGGTCCGACCAGCATCACGTTGTGGCCGCCCGCCGCCGCAACTTCGAGCGCGCGTTTCGCCTGCGCCTGTCCGCGCACGTCGGCGAAGTCGGCCGCCTCGCCGAAGTCGAATTCGACCGCGGAGCACGACAGCGCGCGCGGCAGCGGCGTGTCGCCGCGCAGATGCGCGATAAGCGACGTCAGATGCGCGGCGCCGATGACGCGGACCGACGCGACGGCGGCCGCTTCGGCGGCGTTGGCCATCGGGACGATCAACTCGCGCACCTCGTCGTCGCCTGCGAGTGCGGACGAGATCGAGAGCGTTCCGCGAATCGGCGCGATCGTTCCATCGAGCGACAGCTCGCCGGTAAAGACACGTCCGGCGATCTCTTCGTCGCGTAAGAACTCGAGGGCGTGAAGGATGCCGATCGCGATCGGCAGATCGAACGACGATCCTTCTTTCTTCACATCGGCCGGAGAAAGATTGACGGTGATCCGGCGCGGCGGCATCCAGAGGCCGCAGTGGTGCAGGGCGGAGCGGACGCGCGAGTACGCCTCGCGCACGGCGGCGTCCGGAAGTCCGACGAGAGTGAAGCCGGGCAGGGCGGCGTAGCTGCCGCCGTCGACTTCGACGATGATCCTTGTTGCATCAATTCCGAGTGTCGCGGCACTCCATACTTTCGAAAGCATGGCAGGTTGCGACCCGCGGAAGTCCCGTGCCGAGGCTACCTCGGCGACGAAGAAGAAGGCAAGAAAAGGACGGGCATCGGGATTGCGCCGTACAAACCTCGTGATTCCCCGCCTCGTGCTGCTCCTCGCGCTCGTGTCAGCGTCGTCGCTGGCCGACTGCATCGACAACGGCCACTACACGATCGCCGCGACGACGAATCCGCTGACCGGCGGCCGCTATCCGTACACCGAAGATCTGACGCACCATCTCGATGACAAACCGGTCGGCGGCGAGGTGACGGTTGCCTATCGCACGGAGGGCGCGTGGACGAAGCTCCAGAGCGGCTGCGCCTCGTTCGATGAGAAGAACATCAGCGCTGCCGGACCGGTGAATCTCCTGCTCCGCGCGTCGATTCATCTGGAGTATGGGAAGCAGCAGGCGCCCGCCGGTACGCGTTATGAGGTGCAGCTACGGATCGGACGGACGGCCGATGATCCGCAGCCGTTCGTTGCGATCGACGAAGAGCGCCGGCTCGATGGTCGCTATCCGCAAAGCATCCGGTTCGCCGCAATCGCGCGTGATCTCCCGGCGGGGAACTGGGTCTACTCGATGTGGATGCGCATCATCGACGGGCCGCCATCGAATCAGATCACGCTCGATCTGCAATGGATCACCGCGCAGGGCGTGCCGAACGTCTATCCGGCGGCGCTGACGCGTTCGAGCGGAGACGTGATCGTCGGCACGAACTGGACTGACGTCGCGCCGCCGATGGTGATCGACACGCCGTACGACATCGACGCGATTCTGCAGTCGTCGTTCACGATCGCAGGTGCGAGCGCCGACGCCGGTCTGATCGAGATTTCCTTCACCGCCGATGCGCCGCAACCCGGCTCGCGTTTCGGCGTGATCGCGCTGCCGCCGATGCTTCCCGATCGCGCCGTCGTCTTCGATCACGCTGATGCGCTCGAAGACGGAGGCCACACCATTCAACTGCGAATGCGAACGACGAAAGGGGAGGTGCGCCTTCGCGACATCCGCGCGGAATGCGTTTCGTTTCCGCGTCAGCTCCTGCGTCCGACGATCATTCCGCTGCAGATCGGCTACGACGCGCAGCCGTTCGTCGCGACCGCCGGTGATGAGCAGCCGGCGGCGATGAGTCCGGTGTGCGGGCGATGGACGAAAGTGCTCGACATGGAGCTCGAGCCATCAGGTGGTCCGCTCTCGTGGACGTTCGAAGGATTCGTCGAGATTCTCGGCGCCGACGTCAGCGGTTACGGGCAGCTCGGAATCGACGTCACGCATCGCGAACGCGATCGTTCCGACCCTTCGCGCGAGGTCGATTACGCGACCGATATGGGGATGTTCGAGTTCCAGGTGACGCCCGGCCGCGATGGGATTTACATCTTCGGCGACTGTAGCAAATGGGGCAATTTCAAGCGTGGCGCGCATGTATCGCTCTGGATTCGCAGAATTGAGGGATGCAATAACGCACCATTTGGCGGGCCGTTTCGGGTCGGCCGGCGCTGGCTTTCGATCAAACTTCTCCCCTCCGAAGGTCCCCACCTTCCGTAGCCGTAGCCCAATTAATTCAATGGGTTAGGTCCGCCTCGCCAGCTAACGGCTGAGGCCGCGGAAGCGACTAAAAAGGGAGCCGGTAACAATAATTTAGAATAGATTGCCGGGCTGGCACGTTTTTCAAAGTCTCCAAACGTTACCGGTTAATTGTTGACAAAATGATTTCCGATTTTATGATCTTAGGCGGGTCGGTGATGGGTGAGGAGTCGGAGCATGGCATTTGAGAAATGGGAGCCGCAACCGGAGTTCGAGCGTTTCCCCGCTTCGGCGACCATCGTGCAGTCGCGACTGATCCGCCTGCCGACGCCCGTCGCCAACATGCTTCGCCTGCGCGGCAGGACCAGCGCGAACCTCTACTACGACAAAAAGCGGAAGCTCATCGGCATCCGTCCGCTCGATAAAAAGGAAGAGGGCGCCGCGAAGATTCGCCAGTCCGACAAGTCGACGTCGCTGCACGTTCCGAGCTTCTTCCGCTTCTACGACATCGAAGTGCCCGGCATCAAACGCTTCCACTGCTGGTACGACGAGAAGGAGCGGATGGCGATGATCGACATCTCGCGTCCGTCGCCGCGCGGACGTCCGGCCGGCACGTAACGCTCAGCGCTCGATGCTCGCGAGGTGGCGGCGATCGAGCACCATGTACGTGTCGGTTTCGGTGAACGCGAACGCAGGCCAGTCGAGCTCCGCCGGCCCATCGAAGTAGAGCGTCTCGATTGGCCGGAGTGAGGTTTTCGGCGCGCGGTACTTCTCTGATCGCGGCCGACCCTTCGTTCCACGCATCGATGGGATCGCCAGCGCTCCGCGCGTGCGGATCGTCCGCGGAATCTCGAAGGCATCGATCGTATCCGTGTTCGTCATCGGAGCTGCGTTGTGCCGCCGACCAGAGGACGTAGCGATCGAGCCGACTCGCGTGTACATAGCCACCTGATGCGCAGCCTTCGTGTCCGCGGGCATCGCAGAGGATACCTGCACGGGATTGTTCCGCCAGTCAGCCATTCGAGCGAATTGGTGATCTGGGTCCCGTCGCAGATGACGCGCGATTCTCCTCCAAACAAAAACGGCGGCCTCGCGGCCGCCGTTTTCATCGCTGCGTAAAAGCAGATCAGTGGTTGGAGATGCGGCGCGTGCGGCCGGGAGCGGCCGATGGCGCCGGGGTCTCGACGAACATCGTCCGGAACTGTGCGGCTGACTCGTCGCTGAGCGACCACGGCGTCGACGCGAGGACCGCGTCGCCGTTCGTGGTGCGGGCGAGGAACGAGATCGCGCCGTTGTTCGTGAAGAACGGGGTGACCGAGGCGACCGGGATCTTCGTGCCGTAGCCGCGGTTGATGGCGCGGATGAACTCGTTCGCGAACAGCGTGTAGCCGAGGTCCGTGAAGTGCAGTCCGTCGAGGCTGAAGAAGCCGCCGGTGACGAATGCGTTGGTCACCGAGAACGGGCCGATGGCGATGCCGCCCGGCGCCGTGACGCGGTTGAAGAGACCCGAGAAATCGGCGACCGGAATCTGGCGCGCGCTGGCCGCGGTGTTGATCGCCGCGTTGATGTCGACGGCGCGCTGCACGATCTCCGTGATCTCGGTGCCGGTCAGTGCATCGGCGTCCGGCAGCGGCTCACCGGCGTGCGGCAGCGCGTTGAACGGCGGAATGGCCTTCAGCGCCGGCGGAATGCCGTAGCCGAGGCGCAGGTCGGTCTGTGCGTGCAGCGGAACGCGCGAGTTGGCGTCGAGCTGGCCGAGGACGCCGTTCGTTTCGGCGAAGTAGTAGATCACTTTGCCGTCCGGACCGAGGACCGGCTGGCCGGTGGCCGGATTCACGATGTACGGCGCGATGAGGTTGATGTACGGCAGCGTGGCGGGATTCGTCGGCAGGTTGCTGACGACGATGCCGGCATCCGGCGCGCCGGCGCGCAGCTTGTCGAGGAGTGCGTTGTACGAGGTGGTGAAGGCGGCCAGCGGCGTGAGCGACTTCGACGTGCCGCTGGTGAGCGCGGTGAGGACGTCATTCGCTCCGAGCTCGACGATGATGAACGTCGGATGAAGCGCGAGCGCCTGATTGGCCTGCGTGCCGAGTCCGCGCAGGATGAACTGCGCGAACGACGTCGCGGTGCTCGTCGCCGGCTGCGCGCCGGTCAGCGTGTCAGCCTCCGTGGCTTTGATTCCCGGGACGCTGAGGTTGTTGTACGGACGTCCGAAGCCGGTCACGAGCGGAGTGCCCGAGCCGGGAGCCGGCGAGATTACGACGCTCGGCGCGATGCTGACGAGCTGGTTCTCGCTGCCGATGCCGGGGAAGCTCACCAGCGGCTGCGCGAAGCAGTTGTCGGCCGCGGTTGCGCTGACGCCGCAGACGGTGAGACCGACCTGGCGCGCGATGACCGCGGGGAAGCTGTACTGCTGATGGTTGACGTTCAGCGATCCGGACTCGAGTCCGGAGCCGAGGCTCGTGCCGATGACGACGAGGCGGGTGAAGTCGGCTTTTCCTGGTGCAGCGAAGACCGGCACCGCTGCGACGGCAAGGACGGCAAGGACCGCCACAAATCGTGCGAAGCTCTTGTTGCTCATCACTCGGTTCTCCTTAGGGTTTGATCGCTCAGAACTTGTAACCAAAGTTCACGCTGATCAGGTTCGCGTCGGTTTTGTAGGTGCCGTTGAAGTGATCGGAGTTGATGCCGCCGGTGCTGCGATCCTTGAAGTGCAGGACGAACTCGGTGGCGTCGATGATCCACGGTCCTTTGTGGTAGCCGACACCGAACGAAACGCCTTCGCGATCGGAGTCGGGGAGGAGCGGACCGACGCCTTCCGTCGGCTGCGGGTTCTCGTCGTAGACGACGCCGAGACGAACGTCCCAGTTCGGCGTGACCGGATGGTTCGTGCCGAGGCGGAACGAGTTCGTGTTTTCCCAGTTCTGCGGACGATGAAGGTTCAGCGCCGGCGTGCTGTCGAACGCGATGTCGAGATTCTTGAAGCGGCTCCACGTCGTGTGCGTCACATCGAACTCGACGTCCCAGTTCGGAATGAGCGTCGTGGCGACGCCGATCGAGGCGATGGCCGGGAAGTCGATCGAGGTGCTGATCCCCTGGTTGGCCGGAAGACCGGCGCGAACGGCGGCGTCGAACTGCGCGTTGCCGGTGAGGATCTGCGTGAACTTCGCTTTGCCTTTGAAGTCGATGGTCTGGTCAGTGCGGTACGACGCACCGAAGCGCCACGTCGGCGACGGCTTGAACAGCAGGCCGACGTTCCAGCCCCAGTTGTTCTCCCAGTCGCTGGCGAGATACACGTTGGCGACGTCGGCGAAGTTCTGCGTGAACGGGTTGAGCGCGCCGTTGTTGCGGTTGAGCGAGATCTTGGCGCGGCGATACTCGGCGCCTGCGCCGAGTGCGAAGCGGCCGTCGCTGGTCTGCCACGCGATGGCCGGCTCGACCGAGAGCGTCTTCACGTTCGCGTCGCGCGAGATGAAGCGGCCCGGGAAGTCATCCTGCCAGTTGGTGCGCAGACCGAACGCGGAGAACGCGCCGAGTCCGAAGGTGAGGTTCTCACCGATCGGCACGACGAGGTACGCGTTCGGCGGCGTGAACGTGTGACGCTTGTAGTTCGCGCCGCTGATGCCGACCGTGAACGGATCGTCCTGGTCGCCGGTGAAGTCGTTCGAGAAGTTGATGATCGTCGCGCCGCTGATGAACGACAGATGCCGTTGCTGCGCGATGCCCGCGACGTTGTAGAAGATCGCGCTCGGATCGTCGGCAGTGGCGACGAATGCACCGCCCATCGCGGTTGCCTTCGCACCCTGTTCGAAAATCGAGAATCCGGAGCCGAACGCCACTCCGCCCACTGCCAGGATCGTTGCCGGGATCAGTAGTGAAAGTCTGGTCAGAAGACGCACAGGTGTGACCTCCTAAGTCGTTTACATTTGCAGGTTAATCAAGTTTGTGGACGGCGCGGATCATAGCACAGCAATTCCGTCAAATAGCCGCGCGTTCCGGTGCCCGACAGGGAGAGAAAACCATGCGTCGTCTGCTCATCTTCATCGCCATTGCGATGCTCGCACTGCCGGCTTTTTCCGGCACCGCTTACGACTTCCGTTCGGCGACGACCGGCATCCGAAAAACGACGATGAGCGGCCACATCGAAGTGGAAGGGAAGAACCTTCGGATGAACGTCGTCGAAGGCGACGGAAAGCTCTTCCGCAACGGCGCGATCGTCCTGTCGAAAGACGGCGGCAA
Organism: Acidobacteriota bacterium; assembly: GCA_025463165.1. Lineage (GTDB taxonomy): Bacteria > Acidobacteriota > Thermoanaerobaculia > Gp7-AA8 > Gp7-AA8 > JAOBAU01. Next base: position 30,035 of record JAOBAU010000113.1, read on the forward strand.
AACGCTCGTCGTCACCTCACCCTCGGACAAAACCTTTTACGAAGTGAACCTGAACGATCTCCTCGGCGGCGCCGGCGCGATGCTGAAGTCGCTCGGCGATCTCGTGAAGATCACCTTCGACAATCAGAAGGTCGCCGTGCGCGATGCCGGCGCCGGTGAAACGATCGAAGGCTATCCGACGCGCAAGTCGTTGCTCGATGCGTCGTACGACATGAATGTGATCACCGGCGGACAGAAAATGTCGACGCATATGTCGATGAAGACCGAGAGCTGGACGACCGATCGCATCGCCGCCGACGCCATGAACTGGTTCCAGACGACCGGAGTGCGCACCGGCATCGACGGAATCGACAAGCTGATCGAAGCGCAGAGCCGCGCGACGAAAGGCGGCTTCCCGCTGAAGCAGGTAACGACGGTGACGGTCGATCGCGGCGGACAGAAGATGGTGTCGACGACGATGGCGACCGTGACGAACATCGCCACGCGGCCGATCGCCGCAAAAGAATTCGCGATGCCGGCCGGTTATCGGAAGGTACCGAGCCCGCTCGATCGGATGATGGCAGGCCGGCCTTAGCGGTCGAGCAGTTCGCGCAGCACGGCGTTGGCCAGCTCGGCCTTCGCTTTTCCGCGCGTCTCTTTCATCAGCTGGCCGACGAGGAAACCGAAGACCTGCTGCTTGCCGCCGCGGTACTGCTCGACCTGCGCGGCGTTCGCGGTGATGACGCGCTCCGCCGCTTCGCGGATCGCCGACGGATCGCTGATCTGCGAGAGCCCTTTGCGCTCCACGATCGTCTCCGGCGCTTCGCCGCTCTGCGACATATCGTCGAAGATCTCTTTCGCTGACTTGCCGCCGATCGCGCCGCTGTCGATCAGTTTGATCAGCCGCGCCAGCATCGACGGCGTGACGCGATACTCCTCGAGCTCGACCTTCTCTTCATTGAGCACGCGCAGCACTTCGTTGCGCACCCAGTTCGCTGCCGCTTTCGCGTTCGCCGCTTCCGCCGCCACCGCTTCGTAATACTCAGCGAGCGCTTTCGTCACCACGAGCGCTTCGGCATCTTTCACGCTGAGGCCGAAGTCACGCTGATAGCGCGCCGCCCGCGGCGCCGGCAACTCCGGCAGCGCGCGGCGAATCTCTTCGATCTGCGACGGCTCGACGTCGAGCGTCAGCAGATCGGGATCGGGAAAATATCGATAGTCATGCGCTTCTTCCTTCGAGCGCATCACGCGCGTCTCGCCCGTGGCGACGTCGTAGAGCCGCGTCTCCTGATCGATTTTTCCGCCGCGCTCGAGCACCGCGATCTGCCGTTCGATCTCATGTTCGATCGCGCGTCCGACGTAGCGGAACGAGTTCAGGTTCTTCGTTTCCGTGCGCGTGCCGAGCTCTTCACCTTCGCGGCGCACGGAGACGTTTGCGTCGCAGCGCAGCGATCCCTCTTCCATGTTGCCGTCGCACGCGCCGGTGTACATCAGCACCTGACGCAGCCGCGTCAGATACGCGACCGCGTCATCGGCATTGGCGAGGTCGGGCTCCGTCACGATCTCGACGAGCGGCGTGCCGGCGCGATTGAGATCGACGAGCGAGCCGTCGCCGTGATGCATCAGCTTCCCGGCGTCTTCTTCCATGTGAATGCGGCGAATGCGCACGTCGCCGATGCGGCCGTTCGTCGCGATCGGCCGGTCGAACTGCGAGATCTGGTAGCCCTTCGGCAGGTCGGGGTAGAAGTAGTTCTTGCGCGCGAAGACGGAGCGCGGATGCACTTCGCAATCGGTTGCCAGTCCCATGCGAACCGCGAGCTCGACCGCTTTCCGATTCAGCACCGGCAGCGATCCGGGATAGCCGAGGCAGATCGGACAGACGTGAGTGTTCGGCGGCGCGCCGAAAGCGGGGGAGCATCCGCAGAAGATTTTGGTGCTGGTGAGCAGTCGCGCGTGGACCTCGAGTCCGATGACCGCTTCCCACTTTCCCGGCATGGCGGCGGATTATACGCACCGATACGAAACGCCCTCGCCATCCGTATCAGCTACAATTACGGCCTTCCGCCGCCCACGGAGTCAGATGCAACGCTCTTCTTTGCTTCGCACGTATTACGTCGCGGCCATCGTTGTGGCCACGGCGTGCGTTGCATTGGAGCTGGCGACGGAGCCGAACGCTTCGCCGCGCGCGCTTCTCTTCTTCGCGGCGCTGGTGATGCTCTCGTCGTTTCTGCGCGTCGACGAGCGTTCGATCGGCTTCGAAGCGGCGCCGGTTTTCGGAGCGATGATCCTCTACCACGACCCGGTCGTGGCGATCGTCCCGGTCTTCGCCGGCATCGGCCTGCGCTGCGCGTACGACGCGTTCGTCGATCGCGCCGCGCGCCGCGTCGAGCCATTCTACGAAGCGGCCGAGCTCGGGCTCTCGTATTACGTCGTCGCGCTTTTGTATGCGTCGGCCGTCGCGCGCACCGCGCCGCTGATGGCGAAAGTCTCCGGCTACATCCTGCTGATGGTCGGCTGTGTCGTCGCGCATCTGATCTTCGCGTCGATCCGCCGCTATCTCGATGAAGAGCGCGGACCGCTCGACTTCCGCAGCACGCTGGCGTCGCAGACGCGGACGCTGCTGCTGGTCAGTCCGATCGTCGGACTCGAGGTGATGAGCTTCGCCGCGTACGGCGGACTCGGATTCGCCGCCGCGTATCTGCCGGTGCTGCTCGTCGCGTATGCGCTGCGTCGCGAGTCGGTGGCCGAGAAACAGAACGCCGATTTGATTCGCCGCAATCGCGAGCTGTCGATTCTCACCGAGAGCGCGGCGCAGATTCTCTCAGCAGAGGGCGATGAAGAGACGCTGCGGCGAATGGTGTCGCTGCTCGGCGGACTGGCGAAACTGAAAGCGTGCGCGGTCGTGACGTGGGAGATGAATCCGGAGATCGCCGGAACCGTCTATCGATATGGCGAGTGTCTGCCGACCGATCAGGAGATCGGCCGCTGGGTCGACTCCGCGGGATTCGCGCAGTCGGCGCCGAGCCGCGCGTTCGTTTTTCAGAATGAGCTGCGCCGGTTTCCTCTGTCGAACGGCAGCGGCATTCAGGTGCTCATCGGCATTCAGACAGTCGAAGTCATCTACGGAATCCTCATCTACGAGACCGAAGACGCGTCGATCATCAAGACCGGCAATCTCAATCTGCTCACGCTGCTCGTCAATCAGACCGCGGTGTCGCTGCAGGACCAGCTGCTGCGCCGCGAGATGCGCGACAAGACGGAGCAGCTCGAAGCGCAGGCCGCCACGATGTCGACGATTCTCGAAGTGTCGAACGGACTGATCGGCTCGTTCGACATCGACGCCATGCTGACGCGCATCGCACTCGCGGTGCGGACCGCGCTCGGCTTCGAAGTGGTCGTCTTCGCGCTCTTCGATCCGAAGAAAGACGAGTTCGTCCGGCGCGCGCACGCGGGGCTCGATGACGTGTGGGAAGAGGTGCGCAGGAAGCACGTCTCGTCGAGCGAGATTCGCGCGTTCTTCAACGAAGAGTTCCGCATCTCGGGATCGTTCTTCGTGTCGCATACGGCGCTCGTGCAGAGCGAGCATGGGTTCTTCGTGCGGCCCGACGACACCGGTGAAAAGCTCGTCGCCGAATGGCACGAGAACGACATGATCATGGTGCCGCTGATGAGCGCCGATCAGGTCATCGGCTATCTCTCGGTGCGCGAGCCGCACGATCGCCGCGTGCCGACGATGGAGAAGCTGAAGACGCTCGAGATCTTCGCCGTGCAGGCCGTGACGGCGCTGCAGTCGGCGCGGCAGTACGAAGAGATCAAACGCCTCACCGCCATCGATGCGCTGACGCCCGCGTACAACCATCGCTACTTCCAGGAAGCGCTCGCGAAAGAGATCCATCGTCATCAGCGCACCTCGCATCAGTTCGTTCTGGCGATGCTCGACATCGACAACTTCAAACGCTTCAACGACACATTCGGCCATCCGGTCGGCGACGAGATCCTGAAAGGTCTGGTCGATGAGTTGCTGACCAACGTGCGCGATATGGACGTCGTGGCACGTTACGGCGGCGAAGAATTCGCGATCATCTTTCCCGAGACGCGCGGCGTGGCAGCGCGCGATGCGGCGAACCGTTTGCGCGAGCTGGTCGGCAAGCGTGAGTTCGCGCTGCCGCAGGTCGGACGGGCGCTGCGGATCACGGTCAGCATCGGCGTGGCGGTCTTCCCGGAAGACGGCGAGACGAACGCCGATCTGATCAACCACGCCGATATCGCTCTCTACCAGGCGAAGAAGAACGGCCGCAATCAGGTCGTGCTCGCGGCGGACGTCGCGGCAAACGAAGCGACCGGCGCGTAGCAGCCTCATGTACCCTTGCGCGCATGAAACGCGCGCTCGTCCTTCTCGCATTCATCGCCGTTCCCACTTTCGCGCAGTCGCTCGACGCGCTCGTCGACAAAGAACTGCCGTCGCTCGTCGAGACGTACAAGAAGCTCCACGCGGCGCCCGAGCTCTCGACACAGGAAGCGAAATCGTCGGCGCTGCTCGCCGCGCGTTTGCGCGAGCTCGGCTACAGCGTGACCGATCACGTCGGGAAGTACGACGATCCGTCGCTGACGTCCTACGGTGTCGTGGCGGTGATGAAGAACGGCGACGGGCCGGTGGTGCTCGTCCGCAGCGACATGGACGCGCTGCCGGTCGCGGAACAGACGGGACTTCCGTACGCCAGCACGGTTCGCGCGAAGAGTCCTTCCGGCGATGACGTCCCGGTGATGCACGCATGCGGACACGACATTCACATGACGACGTTGATGGGCACGGCGTCGATGCTGGCGCAGCTGAAGGATCGCTGGCACGGCACGGTGCTGCTCGTCGGTCAGCCGGCGGAAGAGGTGGTGAAGGGGGCGAAGGCGATGCTGAACGACGGCATCTACGAGCGCTTCCCGCGGCCGGCGTATGCGATCGCGCTGCACGACTCCGCCGATCTCGCCGCCGGCACGATCGGTTACACGCCCGGCTACGCGCTGGCGTCAGGCGATTCGGTGAACATCACCGTACGCGGTCTCGGGGGCCACGGCGCGTCGCCGCAGAAAACGAAAGATCCGGTCGTGCTCGCGGCGCAGATCGTCATCGCGCTGCAGACGATCGTCAGCCGTCAGAACTCGCCGCTCGATCCGGTCGTGGTGACGGTCGGTGCCATTCACGGCGGCACGAAGCGGAACATCATTCCGGATGAAGTGCAGCTTCTCCTGACCGTTCGGACCTACAAGCCTGAGGTAAGAAAAAATGTCCTTGCGGCAATCGGCCAGATCGCACGCGGCACGGCCATCGCCGCCGGATTCCCGGAGGATCGGATGCCGGTCATCGAGCTGCTCGATCACGAATCGGTCGCATCGACGTACAACGATCCCGCGCTGACGGAGCGGCTGGCGAAGGCGCTTGGCCGGGTCCTCGGCGACGCGAACGTGATCAAAATCGATCCGCTGATGGTGAGCGAGGACTTCGGTCTCTTCGGCGTCGACCGCAAAATCCCGACCGCGCTCCTGCACCTCGGCGCCGTCGATCCGGCGCGCATCGCGGCCGGCGGTCCGTTGCCGGCGCTGCACTCCAGCAAATGGGCGCCGCTGCCCGAGCCGACGCTCCGTACCGGCGTACGCGCACTGACGACGATGGTGCTCGAGTTGATGAAGAAGTAGCGTGTGACCGGTTTGCGGTTGGCGCAACGATTGCTCCTGCATTTATGGAATGCAGGAGGGTCGGACGTGCAATACACGATCGAAGCACGGCAACTGACGAATGGTCAGTCGCAACGCGCTGTATTCGACTGGCAGCCGAGAGAGACGGTCATCGAAGCGGCGTCGCCCGACGACGCGATCTCCCGATTCGTCACTGAAAATGAGTCGGAGCTGGTGAGCCTCAGCCGCCCGCTGCGCGGCTCCGAATCGATTGCCACCGTGAAGAAGAACGACTCGGTCTTCGTCGTACGTATCTACACTGCCTGAGCCTGCCGGCCGTTTTCGTTTGCCCGGCGGTGCAAAATCTGATCGCGCGATCCCTGGCGAATCTGCAAATGAGCGTGTATCCTCGATCGGTTCCGACTCACGGTCACGGTCGCTCATGTCCCGTACAGATCCGCCGCAGCGGCGTCTTCAGGCACTCGTCGTCGATGACGACCTGGCGCTTCGAGGACTGTTCACGACGCTGCTGACGCGCCGCGGGTTCGACGTCGACTGCGCTCCCGACGGCCGGCTCGCCTTCGATCAGCTCGAGCGCCACACCTACGCGGTCATCCTCGTCGACCTGATGATGCCGGACGTGAACGGCTTCGAGCTGCTCGCGAGGATGCAGCGCGAGAGTCCGATGCTGCTGCCGCGCGTGATCGTGATGACGGGAGCGAGTCAGCGGACGATTCAGCAGCTCGATACGCGCGGGATCTGGGGACTGATCCGCAAGCCGTTCGACATCGAAGATCTGGTGACGTCGGCGATCGACTGTGCGGAAGGACGGCGCCACGACGCGTAGCGAGTAAACTACGCCGCGCTATGAGTGCGGTGTGGGCGCTGTCCGCGTTTGTGATGACTCTTGCCGGCGGCGCGTTCGCGTTCCGGTATCAGAAGTATCTCTTCTTCATCATGGCCTTCTCGGCCGGTCTGCTGATCGGCGTGGCCTTCCTCGATCTGCTGCCGGAAGTGATCGAGATCGCGCATCGGTCGTCGCTCGACGTGCGGGGCCTGATGATCACGATGCTGTCGGGATTCGTCGGCATCTTCCTGCTCGAGAAGCTGACGATCATCCACAGCGAGAAGCAGCACGACACGCCGGGACATCGCCACAACGTCGGCCTCGTCGGCGCGCTCGGACTTTCGTTCCACAGTTTCCTCGACGGACTGGCGATCGGCGTCGGCTTCCTCGCAGGTACGGAAGTCGGCTTCGTCGTGCTGCTTGCCGTCGTCGCGCACGACTTCGCCGACGGACTGAACACCGTGACGTTCATGCTCGCTACGCGCAACAGCCTGTGGCGAACCGTGGTGCTGCTGGCGGTCGATGCGCTCGCGCCGGTGGCCGGCGCACTCGTCGCGAACGTGATCCGCATTGATCCAATCCTGCTCGCATATCAGCTCGCGTTCTTCGCCGGATTTCTCCTTTATCTCGGCGCCAGCGATCTCCTCCCGCACGTCCACGAAAAGCCCCGCGCCGCCCTCATCGTCGCCACCCTCGGCGGCCTCACGACGGCGGGACTTCTCGTTTATGCGCTGGACGCCGTCCACTGAAATCCAGTGCTGAGTGCAGAGTGCTGAGTGCTGAGTCGCTCCGCTGCACGAAAGCTCATCGGGCATCACGAGGCCTTTTTCTCAGCACTCAGCACTCTGCACTCAGCACCTCTCCTGGTATGCTTCGCCGCATGAAGCGAGCACTCATCGGATCCATTCTTTTTCTATTCGCTGTCTCCGCGTTCGCTCGTCCGATCACGGAGAAGGACATTTTCAAGTTCCAGTGGATCGGCGATCCGCGTCTGTCGCCTGACGGTTCGCAGGTCGCGTTCGTCCGCGTGACGGTCGACGAGAAAGAGGATCGCTACGCGACGTCGCTCTGGTCGGTGCCGATCGCGGGCGGCGAGCCGCGGCGTCTGACGAACGGGCCGCGCGACTCGGCGCCGCGCTGGTCGCCGGACGGAAAAACGCTGGCGTTCCTGCGCGTCGGAGAGAAGAAAGGGAAGCCGACGGAGTCGCAGGTTTTTCTGCTGTCGATGAGCGGAGGCGAGTCGCACTCGCTGAAGTCGCTGACGCGCTCGGTCGAATCGATCGCGTGGTCGCCGGATGGGAAAACGATCGCGTTTACCGCCACGATGCGTTCGTCCGATCTCGACGAGAAGAAGAAGGGGACGGAGGAACCGCGCGAGAGCGACGTCCTGATCATCAATCAGGCTACCTATCGCGAGAACGGTTCCGGCTTCAACGATCCCTCGCGCGCGTCGCACGTCTGGACGATCGCCGTTCCCGGTTCCCCGGTCGATGAAACCGCGAAGCCGAAACAGCTGACGAGCGGCGATTACGACGAAGGCGACGTGGTCTGGAGCGCGGACGGCTCGCGCCTTTTCTTCACCACGCTGCGCATCGCGGAGCCGTATTACGAGCCGGAAAAGACGGAGCTCTGGTCGGTGCCGGCCGCGGGTGGCGAGTCGTCGCGGCTACTGACGTTTGAAGGACCGATGTCGCGTCTCTCGCCGAGTCCCGACGGAAAGTGGCTGGCGTTCTCCGGCTACATTTCGAATCCGGTCCGCTCTTACAACGAGCCCGATCTTTACGTGGTCGGTACAGCCGCTGGCGCGCAGCCGCGCAATCTCACCGCATCTTATGACTACGATGTCCTTGCCGGCGTGAGCGGCGATCAGCACGCGCCGCGCGGTGGCGGTGGCGCGCGTCCGATCTGGAGCAGCGACTCGCGGTTCGTTTACGCGTCGACGGTCGAGGAAGGGAAGTCGAACCTCAACCGCTTCGACGCGACCTCCGGCGCAATGACGCCGGTGACGAGCGGCAAGCATGACGTGATCTCTTATGCGGTCGGCGCCGGGAAAACCGTCGCGCTGATCTCGACGCCGACGCGAATCGGCGACCTCTTTGCCGTCGACGCGAACGGCTCACTGAAACAGCTGACCGATCTCAACGGTCCGCTCTTTCACGAACTGACGCTGACCGAGCCGGACGAGATACGGCTCACCAGTTTCGACGGAATGAAGATCGAGACGTGGGTACAGAAGCCGGCCGATTTCGACGCCACGAAGAGATACCCGCTGATCCTGAATATTCACGGCGGACCGCACGCCGCCTACGGTTACACGTTCGATCACGAATTCCAGTGGATGGCGGCGAAGGGTTACGTCGTCGTTTATCCGAATCCGCGCGGCTCGTCGTCTTACGGCCAGGAATTCGGCAACGTCATTCAGTACCGTTATCCCGGCGATGACTACAAGGATCTGATGGCGTCGGTCGACGCCGTAATCGCGAAGGGTTACATCGATCCGAAGAAACTCGGCGTCACCGGCGGCAGCGGCGGCGGGCTGCTGACGAACTGGACCATTACGCAGACCGATCGCTTCGCGGCCGCCGTTTCACAGCGCGACATCGCCGACTGGTCGACGTTCTGGTATGTCGCCGATTTTCAGCAGTACCAGCCGTCCTGGTTTCGCAAAGCGCCGTGGCAGGATCCGCAGGATTACGCGGCCCGCTCGCCGATCACGCACATCGAGAATGTCCACACGCCGCTCATGCTCATCCTCGGCGAAGCCGACTGGCGCACGCCGCCAATGGCCGGCGGCGAGATGATGTTCCGCGCGCTGAAATACCTGCACCGCCCCGCGGTGATGGTTCGCTTCCCCGGCGAGTCGCACGAATTGTCGCGCTCGGGAAAACCGTGGCATCGCGTCGAACGGCTGCAGAACATCGTCAACTGGTTCGACAAATGGCTGCTCGGCAAACCGATGCCGCAATATGACAAGGGATTACGGCAGTAAACCAAAAATGTGCTGAGTGCTGAGTGCAGAGTGCTGAGTCACGCTTCGCGTCCTCGGCCTTTTGACTCAGCACTCAGCACTCTGCACTGATTTAGAGCTTTTTCGTATTGTCGTCGGGATTTCGATCGATCAGTTTATTGAACGGATCGATTCCCGCCTTCGTCGGCTTACCGCTCACAACGATGTCGAACGTCGTCTTCGGCTGCGTGATGTGGCGCTTCTCCATGAAGAGCACCTTGTCGTCATCCTTTGACTTGCCGGACGCAAGGACGCCGACGTCGATCCAGTCATTGATCGCGATCGGCTGCTCGGCACCTTTGCCGTCGCCGCGCAATTTCTTCGACTCCACCGTGAATGTAACGCGGTATTTGTCGCCCGCGAGCGGCGTCGCTTTCACTTCGGTCGTCTTGTTGTCGTAAAGCGTGATCGTCTCGAAGAGATCGTTGATGATCCCGCGCTGTTCCGGCGGCGTCACTTTGCGGAACTCCTCCACGAGATCGAGCGCCGTCGGGTAGGGAGGCTGTGTGAATGCGTACTTGCGGAGGAACTCGCGGCACGCCGCATTAACGCGGTCTTCACCGATGTAATCGCGCAGCGCGTACATGACGAGACTGCCTTTGCGGTAGTGGAGATATTGCTGGTTTTCCACTTTCTCCAGCGGCATCTCCGCGACCAGTTCACCACCGCGGCCGTTCAGATAACGGTCGAGCTCCCACTTGAGGAACTTGCGCATGTGCGCTTTGCCGTACTCCTTCTCCATCACCATCAGCGCCGAATACTGTGCCATCGTCTCGACGACCATCGTCTCGCCCTGGACATTGCCGCTGACGGCCTGATGTCCCCACCACTGGTGCGCGACTTCGTGCGCGGTGACGTAGAAGACGTAATCGATGTTGTCGGGATTGCGCAGGTCGGCAATGAAGCCGATCGATTCCGAATACGGGATCGTATTCGGGAACGACTGTGCGAATGACGCGTATCGCGGAAATTCGAGAATGCGAACCTGCTGATGCTGATAGGGCGAGAAGTTCGTCGTGCAGTAATCGAGCGCCTTTTTCACGCCGTAAATCATCCGATCGACGTTGTACGGATGTTTGGCGTCGTAATAGATTTCGATCGGGATACCTTTCCAGCTGTCGCGTTTCACCTGATAGCGCGCTGACAAGTACGCCCAGAAATCGAGGATCGGCGCCGTCGTCTTGTAGTGGAAATAGCGGCGGCCGCCGGCCGTCCATTCTTTCTGCAGATATCCGGGCGCGAGCGCGATCTGATCGGCCGAAGTGCTGACCGTCGTATCGAGATTGATCCAGTCGGCTTCGGTCGACAATCCATTGACCATGCGCGCCTGCATGTCGGTCGCCGGCCGCAGTCGCTCGATCGGGCCGAGCCCGTATTTCTTCCGCTTGCTGCGGTCCTGCAGCTCGACGCCTGCCGGGTAGCCGAGGTGCGGGAAATAGGAGCCGTTGTTGAAGAAGGTGCCGTTCTCGACGAAATTGTTGTTCGGACGGCTGTTGACGAAACCGGGATTCTCGACGGAGATGTTGTACGACATCTGCAGCGACGCGCCGGGAGCGAGCGCCGGCGTCAGTTTGTAGATCGTGTAGCCGAGATCCGTATCGCGCGATTTAATCGTCGCGCCCGGAATCTCGACTGTTCCCTTCAGCTCACGCGGAAGCGTCACGTGCAACTCGGGAATCGGCGCGGTGGTTTTGTTCACCATCGTGTAATGACCGCGAATCGACGCCGCCCGCTTCTCCGGGTAAATATCGACGTCGGCCTGCACGTCGGTAATGCGCGGCTGTGCGAGCCTCGCGTACTGCTTGTATTTCTTTTCGGTCTCCGCCTGGCGCTTCTCACCCTTTTCGGCAGTCTCGTAATGATTGAGCACGTTTTCGTTGTAGAAGACGTAGCAGCCGGTGGCGATGAAGGCAAGCGCAAAGACGGCGACGAGCGTCGCGGCCGTACCACTGAAACGAGCGCTCACCGCGCGCAAACGCGATGCGAGGCTGGTTTCGGTTCCGCGCGCCCAGAGGAGATGCGTGGCGATGACGAGGAGCACCGCCGCGAAGAGCCAGTAAACGAACAGGATGATCTGCGGCAGGAAGAAATGGCCGAAGCCGTTCATATCCGAATAGACCGGATCGGGGAGGACGAAGAAGAGATAGAGATTGTGTTCGAAGTGCAGCGGCGGCATCGCCGACGTCAGCACGAAATAGACGAGCACGAGGAGAAATCCCGCGTATTTGTTGCTCGTCAGTACCTGCACGACGAACGCAAGGACGCAGATGAGCACGATCTGCGCGCCGGCGGTCAGGAACACACCGGTTCCATATAGCCCGAGCTCGTAATTGTGAAAGCCCTTGGCCGTCTGGACCACGAGCATCGATACCGTTGCGGCGATGAGCATCACGCCGCTCAGCACGCCGATCGTCAGCAGCTTCGCGCCCCACACCGCGGAGTTGGAAACCGGCGTGGCGTCGATCACTTCATTGAGCTTCACCTGGCGTTCGCGCCAGACCATTTCGCCTGCATAGAACGTCAGCAGCACGATGGCCAGAAATGCGAAGCCGCCGGCGATCGAGTTCACCATGATGTGTGTGACCGGATAGACGGGCGTACCGAAATTGCGCGCCTGCGCGAGGGCGACGAACACCGTGTTCGCGACCGCGAGCGCGGTCACGATGAGGAACGGGATTCCTTTCAGCACCATCGGCAACTCGATGCTGAGCACGCTGCGAAACTGCTGGAACCAGGTGCCGCGATCGAAGCGCTGTTCGACGCGCGGCAGCACGAGCGCCGCGCGCGCGGCGAGCGGCGCTTCGGTTTCCACCGGACGCCGTTTCCCGGCACGATTCGGCTGCTCGAAACGAAAGCGCCAGATCGTGACGCCGACGAGCAGCAGTCCGACGCCGAGCCACAGCAGCCGGTTCATCATCAGATCGCCGGTCGGCGGCCACGGCAGTCGCGAGTTTTTCTCGAAGACCGTCCAGTAGCGCGCGGTCTTCGAGAAGGCGTTGATCCCGAACGGATCGACGAGTGCCGCGATGTGATCGTTCTCGATGTCGCTCGTGAAGCGGCGCGACGCGAGATAGCCGACGAAGAAGAGCACCATCGACGCGTACGTCGCCATGATGTTGCGCGTCAGCGATGCGACGCAGAAGAAGAGCGCGGAAATGAGCAGCAGGTTCGGGATGATGCCGATTCCGAACGCGACGAGAAACGGCTTCAGGCTGAACGCACCGACCGTTTCCTGATCGATCCACCACATCTTGTTGCCGATCGCGAACGCCACCGCGGCGGCGACGAAGACCATGATCGACATCGTGAACGAGCCGCCGAAACGTCCGGCGAGGAACGGCACTTTGCGGATCGGCGCGGTGAAAAAGAGCGCGTCGGTTTTCTGATCGTAATCGCGATAGGCGGCGTTGCCGACGAACGCGGTCGTCGTGAAGATGCCGAAGATCGTCATGATCATCAGGAGCTGCATCAACACGAACGGCGCGTTGCGATTGACGTTGCCGACGGCGCCGCCGAGCTGAATTCCGTCCGTCGTCACGATGAGGAACGTGAAGAGAAAGAAGATGATCGACGAGACGTAGATCATCGGCTGCCGCAATTGATAGCGGAGCTCGAAGCCAAAGATTTCGCGGAACTGTCTCACGCCGCCTTCTCCTCGGCGGCCACATTCCGCAGCGTCGAGAAGTAGACGTCCTCGAGGCTCGTCGACACCGCTTCAAACGACGGGTCGGGCTGCGTCTCGCTGAAGACGTGAATGACCGTACGGCCGGCGACGAGCTTCGTCGAGATGACGGCGTGCTCCTGCTGAAACGTTTCGAGCTCGCCCTTCGCGATGACGCGGCGCCAGACCTTTCCTTCGAGATTGCGGATCGCTTCGAGCGGCTCGCCCTGCATCAGCACGCGGCCGCCGGAGATGATGGCCATGTTCGAACATAGGTCGCTGACGTCTTCGACGATGTGCGTCGAAAGGATGACGACGACGTTCTCGCCGATCTCGGAGAGGAGGTTGTGAAACCGAACGCGCTCGCCGGGATCGAGTCCCGCCGTCGGCTCATCGACGATGATCAGTTTCGGATTTCCGAGCAGCGCCTGCGCGATGCCGAAGCGCTGCCGCATGCCGCCGGAGAACGTGCCGAGTCCCTGCTTGCGAACGTCGTGTAGATTCGTGCGACGCAGCAGCGCGCCGACGATCTCTCTCCGCTCCTTCGATTTGTAGATGCCTTTGAGCACCGCGAAGTGCTCGAGCAGTGTCTCCGCGGAGATGCGCGGATAAACGCCAAACTCCTGCGGCAGGTAGCCGAGGATTTTGCGGACGTCGTCTTTCTGCTTCAGCACGTCGATGCCGGCGAAGCTGATCGAACCGGCATCCGCTTCCTGCAACGTGGCGATGGTGCGCATCAGCGTCGACTTCCCGGCGCCATTCGGCCCAAGCAGCCCGAACATCCCGGTCGGAATCGTGAGCGATACGTCATCGAGCGCGCGCACGCCATTCGCGTACGTTTTCGAGAGGCCGGAAATCTTTAGTTCCAACACGGATGGATCCTCCAATGAAAGTTGGGCGGTTATACGCGGGCGTGCGCTGCAGGTTGCGAACGAGTCCTGAGTCCTGAGTCCTTAGTCCTGAGTGCTCGACCCACAGCGCGGGCTGTTCGTCGACGCGGAGCGTTACTCAGGACTCAGGACTCAGGACTCAGGACTTGCTTCATCTCGCATCCGGAAACGAATTCACCCGATTCGCAATCGGCTTCACCGTCTTCAGATAGTCATAGATCGCGCCGAGGTCGTTGTCGGTCATTTGCGCGAAGGCGAGCCAGGGCATGACGGTGTTGCGGCCTTTGGCGGCGACGGGAGGGTGGAGCGGATCGATGCTTGCGAAGGCGCGGAAGCGGCCGATGAACTCTGCTTTTGTGGCGCGGCCGAGGTAGTTGTCGGGATGCGGGGTGAGGTTCGCGGTTAGGACGCGGCCCCAGGGTCCGCGCATTTCCCAGCCGCCGGAGAACGGCTTGTCGGCGATGAGGCCGTTCTTGTCGTCGTGCGGCGTGTGGCATTCGTAGCAGCCGGCGATCGTCGTCAGGTACTTGCCGTACTTCAGCGAGTCGTGCGGATCGGGCGCGCTGACCGGACCATCGAGCGGTTGCGGCGCGAATTTCACGAAGAGGTTGACCGGGAAGTCGATCCGCTTGGCGACGACCTGATTGCGCACCGGCTTGAGCGTGCGCAGATAGACGACGATCGACTTTGCGTCTTCGTCGCCGAGGTTGCGCAGATGCGTGTACGGCATCATCGGAAAGAGCGCGTCGCCGTTGCGATCGACGCCTTCGCGAATGGCGCGCAGGATCTCGCCGTCCGTCCATTTGCCGAGGCCTGTTTCGGGATCGGAGGTGATGTTTTGCGCGGCCACGACGCCGGGAAATCCGAGTTTCTTGTCGAAGACAAATCCGCCCTGTCCCTCGGCGCCCGGCTTGACCGGAAAGGCGAAGCCGTCGATGTGATCGGAATGGCAGCCGAGGCAATCGGAGACGTGATTGACCAGATAGCTGCCGCGCGCGAGCCGCGCCGGAGTTGATTCGATCTTCTCCGCCGACGCCGGGCGCTGCGCCGGTTTCCGCATCGAGAGATACGAGACGCCGCCGAGGACGAGGGCGAGCACGACGAGCACAACTCCGCCGACGATCTTCAAAAAAGTCTTCATTTGTGTGACTCCTGGATTTCCGGACGAGCGATATTCTACCGCCATGCTTCTTGCGCCGATTCTTCTTGCCGCCGCCGCGTCCGTCGCCGTGCAGCACTACGAGATGTTTGAATCGAAACAGCTCGTGCCGATGCTCACCGAGGTGCTGAAATTTCGAACGTACGCACACAACGATGAAGCGCGCGACGCGCAGCAGCAGTGGGTGATGAAAACCGCGCAGACGCTCGGACTGGAAGCGCGCGACGCGGGCAAAGTCGTCGAGATCGAGCTCCCCGCGACCGTCGCCGATGCGCCGGTGCTCGGCCTCGTCGTACACGGCGACGTGCAGCCTGTCGAAGAAGAAGCGTGGTCGTTCCCGCCGTTCGCGGGACGCGTCGACAAAGGTTACGTGTACGGACGCGGCGCCGCCGACGACAAGGGACCGCTCGTCCAGGCGTTGCTCGCGATGCACGTCATCAAAGAGAGCGGACCGAAAGTGCGCACGCACACGATTCGGCTGCTCGTCGGCAGCGATGAAGAATCCGACAACACCGACATCGCCGAGTATCTGAAGGCGCACA
This sequence comes from Acidobacteriota bacterium, assembly GCA_025463165.1. Taxonomy (GTDB): domain Bacteria; phylum Acidobacteriota; class Thermoanaerobaculia; order Gp7-AA8; family Gp7-AA8; genus JAOBAU01. The sequence goes on from JAOBAU010000113.1 coordinate 45,787, forward strand.
AAGCTCCCGACTATTCGCTCGTGCTCGACTCCGCGTTTCCGGTCGTCGCGGGTGAGAAAGCGTGGCAGGCGCTGACGGTGACGACGTCGCTCGCGCCGCGCGCCGGCGTCGCGAAACCATACGAGGTCGTGGCGCTCACCGCCGGACTCGCGACGAGCATCGTTCCCGATCATGCGGAAATCACGCTGCGCTGGCTCGATGGCGTGCCGCAATGGGACGCGCTGCTGCAGTCGCTCGGCAAGCTCCCGGCCGGCACGCGCATTACGCACGGCGAAGAGGGCAATCAGCTGCGAATCGTCGCGTACGGGAAGTCGGCGCACGCCGGTGTGAACATCACCGGCGGCCGCAATGCGCTCGTCGCACTGGCGCGCGCGCTCGATGGAAAGCTTCCCTCCGGCGGCGCGAACGATCTCCTCTCCTTCGCCCGCCTCGCCGGACGCGATCTAACCGGTACAGGCCTCGGCATCACCGATTCCGATCCGCTCTGGGGTCACTACGACGTCAACGTTGCGACGATCAAAACGGACGCGAATGATCCCAAGAAAACGACGCTGACGATCAACATCCGTCGCGTGCCGCCGCGTACCGGCGAGCAGCTCGAGCTGAAACTGCGCCGCTTCGTGACCGCGTTCAACACGCGCACGGGCGCCGGACTGACGTTCGGCGGATTCTTCGCCGATGAGCCGCTCGTCTTCGATCCGAAAGGCAAACTCGTGCGGCGACTGCTCGCGAATTACGGAGCCGCGACCGGCACGAAGTCACCGAAGCCGGCCATCTCCGGCGGCGGAACGTACGCGAAGCGACTGCCGAACGCGATCGCCTTCGGGATGTGGTTTCCCGGCAAGCCGTACCCGGGACACGACGTTGACGAGCGGATCACGATCGCCGATCTGCATCGCGGCGCACACGTGTTGATTCGGACGCTGGAAGACATCGTCGGGAACCCGCGGATCGTCGAGCCGTTCAAGCCGTAGCGTCAGCGCCGCACGAGCTCATAGATCTCCGACGCGCCGAAATCGGCCACGCGTTGCACGCGATAGCGCGGCACGTCGACGTGCAACTCGCGCGCGGTCTTCACGAACGTCTGGCCGATGTCGAGATTGGTGACGAGGAAGAGCCGCTGCGCGTTGACCTTCGGCCGCGTCGCGTCGATCGGAATTCCTGCGCGCTGCAGATAGAACGTGAGCGGCACATCCGATGGCGTGAGAGCGACGACTTCGTCGCCGGGCTGCAGCCGCCGCTGCAACTCGTCGGCGATGAGCGGTCCGGTGCGCAGGTTCCCGGTCTCGCGCGGATGCGGACCGTAAGTAATGTCGTGCGCGAGTAGCGCGACGAGCGCAATGGCGACGATCCGCTCGACGTGAATCTGCATCGCAATCGCGGCGATGGTGATGAAGAAGAACGGTAAAAACGCGAACCAGATCCGCGATGGCGGCACGTAGCGCTCGGCGAACGTGAAGGCGAGCACGGCGAGAAAGCCGAGCCAGATCGGATAGCGAAACGACGACAGCCGGCGATGGAACACGAGCGCGGCGAGGAAGGCGAGTGCGGCCGCGAACTGCAGCGCGCGCGGGAAGCCGACCATGAGCCGGATCACGATCGCGTGCGACATGAAAGGCACGTCGTGGAGAAAATGGTCGAGCGTCGACGGCGCGTTGTAACCGTTCGTCGCGATCGACGTCGGACCGCTGATGACGAGCACCGGGTAGTACGCGAGCATCGTGAACGCGCCTGCGAGGAGACAGGCGATGACGATCGCAATCCATCGCGACGGCCGCTCGACGATCGCCCACGCCACGATGAAAAGGAACAGGGTGATCATCACCAGCACCGACGCGAAGCCCAGAGCGACGGCGATCGCGAAGAGCAGCGCGACTATGCTGTTGCCGGTGCGGAGCAATGTCGCCATCGCCATCGCGGCGATCAGCGCGAACGCGGCCATCATCGCGTAGCCGCGGCCGTCGGTCGAATAGGCGACGATGACCGGCGACGTCGCGACGAGTCCGGCCGCGATCAGCGCGCCGCGCCGATAGAAGACGCGTGACGTTGCGTACGCCAGCGGAATCAGCGCCAGGCCGGCAATGAATGCGGGAAGGCGCAGCGCCCATTCGCGCGGTCCGAAGATCGCGCCGGAGATGTGCATCAGCAGCGTGTTGAGCAGGTGATTGTTCGGCGAGCTCCAGATCGTCACGCCGACGATGAGCGGCTTCGACGCGTAGTAAAGCCACGATGACGCTTCATCGGTGCCGATCGGATTGTTGAGCTCGCGGACTCGCAGCCAGATGCCGATGACGAAGAAGATGACGAGCAGCGCGACGTCGAGCGGCGCCGTGTCGCGCGCTGCGGCGGCGATGCGATTCCAGAGCAGCGGCGCGTCGTTGCGCAGTTGCGCGCGCAGCGCTGCAACGTGTTGCGGGCGGAGTCGCGAGACGAGCGCATATGCGAGCGCGAGCACGACGACGAGGACGATCGTCGCGACGGAAAGCAGCGACACGATCGTCGATTCGAGCTCCGGCACCGCTCGATTGTAGGATGCCGCCATGCGACTCGCTGAACGATTGCTGCGTGATCTTCGCTCCACATTCGACGGCAACGCGTGGCACGGCACGCCGGTCCGTCGTCTGCTCGACGACGTGGACGACGCGCGCGCGAACGCGCATCCGATCGACGGCGCGCGCTCGATCGCGGAGCTGCTCGCGCATCTCAGCTCGTGGATCGGCATCGTCGATCGACGGCTGCACGATGAGCTGTTCGAGGTCACGTTGGAGGAAGATTTTCCGGGCGTCGACGGCGTCGCGTTCAGCGAGCTGATCGAACAGCTCGAGCGCAGACACGCGGTCCTTTGTGCAACCGTCGAAGCGATGGACGATGCGGAGCTCGACCGCAAAGTTCCCGACGGCCGCTACACGAAAGACTTCATGCTGCGCGGGCTCATCCATCACACGACGTATCACGCGGCGCAGATCGCGATGCTGAAGAAATTCGGATGAGCGAGCTCGCGACGCTCATTCAGCGCGCGCGGCGTCTGGTCGTGCTCACCGGCGCCGGCTGCAGCACGGAATCCGGCATTCCCGATTACCGCAGTCCCGGCGGCGCGTGGACGCGGCACAAGCCGATCTACTACAGCGCGTTCGTGCGCAGCGAAGAGGTGCGCCGCTTCTACTGGGCGCGCAGCTTTCGCGGCTGGACGCGGTTCTCCGCGGCGCGTCCGAACGCCGCGCACTACGCGCTCGCGGAGCTCGAGAATCGCGGCACGGTGCGGCAGCTGATCACACAGAACGTCGACGATCTGCATCAGGAAGCGGGCAGCCGCGCGGTGATTCAGCTGCACGGCCGCAATCGGCTGGTCGTCTGTCTCGACTGCCGCAACGAATCGCCGCGCGAAGAGATGCAGTCGCGGCTTGCGGAGTTGAACGCGGAATGGATCGCGCGAACTGAGTGGGATGGACTGCACGCCGATGAAGCGGACTTCGCGCCGGATGGCGACGCCGAGCTGGCGCGCGATCGCGTTGCCGGATTCGAAGTTCCGGCGTGCGAGCGTTGCGGCGGCGTGCTGAAACCGGCGGTCGTGTTCTTTGGCGAAACCGTTCCGCCGCAGAAAGTCATCGACGCGATGAGCGCCGTCGATGACGCCGACGCGCTGCTCGTGGCCGGCTCATCGCTCACCGTCTGGTCGGGCTTTCGTTTCGTGAAGCGTGCCTCCGATCGCGGTTTGCCGATCGCGATCGTCAACATCGGTCCGACGCGCGGCGACGACCTCGCATCGATACGCGTCGAGGAGAAAGTCGGCATCGCACTGCCGCGCGTTATCGCGGCGCTCGATGCAACTCGATCAGCGTGATCTCCGGCGTCATGCCGAGACGGAAGGGGAGCAGCCAGTAACCGGTGCCGGTGTTGACGTAGAGCTGCGAATCGCCGCGTTCGTAGAGTCCCATATGGAACGGGAGAAACACTCCGGCGAGCGACCAGCGCAGCGGACGAAATCCGAACTGTCCGCCGTGCGTGTGCGCGCAAAGTGTGAGCGGCAGATGGCGTTCGCGCGCGTCGGCGAAGCCTTTCGGCTGATGCGCGATGACGATCGGGAACGCATTCGGCGGACGACGGGCAAGCGCGGCGTTCAGATCAGGAGCGAGTGCACGTGTGCCGGCGTAGTCGGACACGCCGGCGAACCAGACGCCGCGCATGTCCGCACCTTCATTCACGAGCAGGCGGATGCGCGAGTTGCGCAGTGCGGCGATGACGCCGTATGGATCGCCGTACATCTCGTGGTTGCCGAGGACCGCGACGAGCGGACGTGACGGCGAGAGTGATTGCGTGCCGGCGAGCAGCTTCGGGACGAAGTACGGATCGTCGTCAACGAGATCGCCGGCGATGACGACCGCGTCAGCGTTCAGTGATTCCGTCGTGGCGAAGATTTTGGTCAGCCGCGATGAACGCGTGAAGAGACCGACGTGCAGATCGCCGAGCAGGGCGATGCGAAAGCCGTCGAGGTGCGGCGGCAACGTGTTGATGACGATCGGTACGCGCTCCACGCGCAGCGGAACGAGCGCCTGATACATCCCGACCAGGCCGCCGGCGATGACGATGGTGATGAAGACGCGCGACGGCCAGCGCGCGAACTCTGCAAACGGATGGCGGCGCGCGAACAAAAGCCAGATGAAAAGAGTTGCCGCGATCACGAACGAATAGAGAATCGCAAACACAGTCCACGCAAACCACGGCGGACCGAGCGTCGCGCGCAGGAACCGCGAGAGATCGGTCCGCGCATTCAGGATCGGGAGGCAGAGCCACATCAGATTGCAGCCGATGGCGACCGCGAGAATCAGCCGCTTTCGCCGCGGATGAATGCGCAGCAACTGGCGCACGGAGAGAACGTTGAAAGCGAGGAAGATGGCCGCGACGAGCGCGACGATGAGCGCGATCCGGAGCATGAAAGGCGGCATGATACATTCGCCGCGGTGGCGCATTTCGACATCCCGCTCGACCTGCCGCACGCCAGCCGGCTCGCCGATCGGATTCTGAATCTCATCGAGCGGCACACCGAGGAGCTGGGCGTCGAGGTGCCCGAGGCGATCGATTGTGCGGAGCGGCTGACGAGCCTTCTCTTCCGTTTCGGCGATGAGGAAATGACGCCGACGAACTCCGAGTCGCTGCAGGCTCGCGATGAAGCGGCGGTGCTCGGCCGCGAGCTCGTCACGTACCTCGAGGCATCACCGATCAAAAGCGATCGCCTCGGCCAATACGTCAGGAACCTCTTCGAATGCCTGGAGCTCGGCGCGGAAGGGGCGGAAATCTCGCTGCGCGCCGGAGAGAATCCGCACTCGCTGCAGCGGCCGATCTAGTCGAACGCCAGGACGATTTCCTGCGTGTCGAACTCGCGCACTTTGACCACTTCGCGCTGCATCAGCTGCTGCTTCAGGAAGCGGTGCAGCACGACCTGCTCGCGGAGCTCGTCGAGCTGTGCCTGCGTCGCCGGCTGGTCGTTGTCGAATACGCTGTGGCGGCGGATGCCGGCTTCCAGCCGATCAACCTGCACACGCAGCCAGTCTGTGTATCGCATTCTCATGACGATGCATATCTTCGGTTCGGCGCGCGGAAAGTTGCGTGAGCGCCGTCACGAATTCGTCGCCGTAACGAGTTCGCAACAGTCGTACGATATGGCGCATGAAACGAACGTCAATGTGTTGTCTTGTCGTCCTCGCGCTCGTCGCGACCGTTGCCGGCGCCGAGCGTCTGCAGCTCGGCGATCGCGCGCGCGTCGTCAACGTCAGCGATCCGCAGCTCTCGCCTGACGCGCGCCAGCTCCTTTGCTCTGTCTCGCGTGTGAACCTCGCCGAGAACCGCCACGAGCCGCAGCTCGTCGTCATCGACGTCGCCAGCGGCGAGCAGCGTCCGCTGACGTCGGATCGTCGCGGTGTCGCGTCGGCACGCTGGTCGCCGGACGGTGCGCGGATCGCGTTCCTCGCCAATGCGACGAACGAGAAAGATGCGAAGCGGCAGCTCTGGGTAATGACGATGATCGGCGGCGACGCACGCCGCATCACCGACGCGGCGAAAGGCGTGCAGCAGTTCGCCTGGAGTCCGGACGGCGCGACGATCGCGTTCGTCGCGGCCGATGACGTCGAGCGCGCCGACAAACACAACCTGTCGTTCGAAGTAGGAGACGACGACTTTCTGACGACCAGCGCGCCGACGCCGTCGCACATCTGGCTCGTCGCGTCCGACGGCGCGGGCAAAGCGCGGCGCCTGACGTCGGGCGCATGGAGCCTGCCGGTGGCGAAGCCGCCCGGACCGGTGCCGTCGCCGCTCTCGTGGTCGCCGGACGGAAGGTCGATCGCGTTCGTGCGGCTCGCCACGCCGCACACCGGCAACACCGACAGCGCGCATCTCGAGCTCGTCGACGTCGCCAGCGGCACGACACGCCGCGTGACGCCGAGCGGCGAGCGTGAAAGCCATCCGCTCTTTTCGCCGGATGGAAGCAGCATCGCCTACCTGCACTCGCGCGACGATCAGCGGCTCAACGAAACATCGGTCTGGGTCGCACCGGCCGCCGGCGGCGCGGGACGCGAAGTGACGCACGACATCGATCGCAATCTCGTTCGCGCCATCTGGATGCCGGACGGAAAATCGCTGCTCGTCGGCGCGCACGATGCGACGTCGACCGGCTACTGGCTGCAGCCGCTCGATGGCAGCTCCGCGCGCCGCCTCAACCTCGGCGACGTCGAGCCGTCGTGGTCGTTCTGGATCGATGCGTCGGTCGCGACGAACGGCACGATCGCCTTCACCGGCACGACGCCGTCGCGCCTGAAAGAAGCGTACGTGATGACGTCTGCGACTGCTGCGCCGAAGCAACTGACGAACGTGAACGAAAAGCTGTCATCGTTGCAGCTCGGCCGCTCCGAACGGATCACGTGGACGAACGAAGGCTTCGATGAAGACGGCGTCGTGACGTATCCACCCGACTTCGACGCGAAGAAAAAGTATCCGCTTGTCCTCTACATTCACGGCGGACCGCGCGCGTCGTCGACGACCGGCTGGTCGTTC
>JAOBAU010000391.1 GCA_025463165.1 Acidobacteriota bacterium
TGCAGGGTCGACACGATCCGCGACGGTTCACGCTTTGTGCCGAAGTGCTTACGGGAAGTAACCGCGCGGGATCCGGAGCGGCTGTCCGCCGCGGTTCTCGATCCGCAGCGCGTGCCACGAATCGTCGGGCGACGGATCGGAGTAGAAGACGAGCTGATACTGCTGCCGCAGCTCGTCGGCGAGCTTCGCGTAGACCGCCGGCAGCTCGCTTTCCTTCTCGATCATGAAGTAGGTCGCGCCGGTGTCGCGCGCGATGGCGTCGAGCTTTCGCAACTCCAGACGTCCGATGCCGAAACGGACGAAACGCGCCAGCCGCTTGTTCTTCACGATCGGATAAACGGGCACGCCGGCGTAACGCGCGTAGTGAATGAAGTGCTCGAGCTTGAACTTGCTCCCCTGATCGACGCCGTCGGTGAGGACGACGAGCGCGTGCCGGCCGGGTTGCTTCTGCAACTCGTACAGCATCTCGATCGCGGTGTCGTAGAGATGCGTTTCGCCGGCCGGCTTGACGCGATCGACAGACGCCGCGACCGACGCGAAGTCGTTCGTGTACGGCGTCAGCCAGAAGGTCGATTGATTGAAGCCGACGACGGCGATGCGATCGATCGGCCGCAGCAGTCGCTGCGCGAACCCTTTCGCCGCGGCCTTCACGACCGGCAGTTCTTCGAGCATGCTCTCCGAGTAATCGATCAGCAGGATGACGTTCAGCGGCTGATCGGCGGCGCCGACGAGCGACTCGAGCTTGCGCGGCGCGCCGTTGTCGATCAGCGTCAGCTGGTCGATGCGCAGCGGCCGCTTGTCGCCTTCCGCGACCGACAGCGGAATGTGCTGCAGCGTGACATCGATCTGATCGCGCGGCTGATCGCCGAAGAAGGCGACGTCATTCGCTTCGTTGCCATCGCTCGCATGCGCGACGACGCGCGCGTAAACGCTCTTCGCGAATTTCTCGGCGTCGAAGGCGGCGGTGTACGGAGGCGCGACGATGCTGGCGATCTTCTCCTCGCCGACGAAGAAGTCGACGCTTTGCACGCCGACGCCGGCCGGAGTGATGACGCTCGCGGCGATCGCGACGCTGCCGTGTTCCGGTAATTTTCCAGGCGCCTGTAGCCGCACGCGGAACGGCGGCCGTGGATCATTGATGACCATCTCATCGACGCCTGCGACGGCATTCTGCGCGTCGTAGCCGACGACGCGCACGCGCAGGCGGCGAAGGTAGTCGCCGACTTTCACCGGCATGACGATTGAGCGTCCGCGCGCCTCGCTGTACTTCACGTTGTTGACGAGCAGTTCGACGCGCGCCACGTTTTCGGCGGTCGTCACCGGTACGAGCAGATCGCCGCGAACGACTCCTTCGGGCTTTTGCGTGATGCGCACAGCCTGCGCGATGGCGAGCTGCGGCAGGACGAGGAGAAGAAGGAAGAACAGTCGTTTCACGAGTCGCGATAACACTGCCGCGCGCCAGTTCCTTCTCACGCGATCGATAGGTGATATAAACATCACATGTCGACACGCTCGGTCGACGCGAAACTCGTCCCGCTCTTTCGCGCGCTCGCCAATCCGGTGCGCCGGACGATGCTCGATCGGCTGCGCGAGGAAGCGATGACGACCGGCGGTCTCGCCGAGGAGTTGAAGCTGTCGCGGTTCACGGTCATGCAGCATTTGCGAGTGCTCGTCAGCGCCGGACTGGTGCTGCCGCGCAAACGCGGACGCGAGCGCTGGAACCATCTCAACGCCGTGCCGCTGCAGCAAATGTACGAACGCTGGGTTCGACCGTACGAAGCGGCGTGGGCCGCGGGGCTGGTCGGATTCAAAGCAAAGGTGGAGAAGGAGAAGCCGATGGCCGAGAGCTGCAGCATCGTCGGAGTGGAGCTGGAAGTGACGATCGACGCGCCGCGCGAGCGCGTCTGGAAAGCGGTGCTCGAAGAGACGACGCTCTGGTGGCGCCGCGACTTCTGCGTGTCGCCCGATGCGAAAGCGTTCCGCATCGAGCCGCGCGTCGGCGGACGAATGTTCGAGGACTGGGGCAACGACGCCGGCGTGTTGTGGGGAACGGTGCTCGTCCTCGATCCGCCATCGACGCTCGAGCTCCTCTGCCACACGACGCCACGTTTCGGCGGCCCGAGGATGTCGATGCTGCGTCTGTCACTGACGTCGCGCGGCAACGCGACGGTGCTGACGGTCTCCGACACGGTGATGGGACGAACCGACGATCGGACCGCCGGCCATCTCGACGAGGGATGGCGCGCGCTGTTCGGCGATGCGTTGAAGTCCTGGGTGGAATCGCATCGGTGAAGGTGGGGTGGGGGCCGCCAAATTGAGGCATGCGTCATCCGCACAACACTTGCGTTGAAGTCGTAGGTTGAGTCGCATTCGTGAAGGTGTGGGTGCGGCCGCTTCGGCCGCACTCGGCGGGCGAAGCGCCCGCCGCCACATTGAGGCGCCCGTCAGATCATCGCGAACAGCTGCGGTCTTGCGCCGGATTGATTCGCATTCGCGAAGGTGTGGGTGCGGCCGCTTCGGCCGCACTCGGCAGGCGAAGCGCCCGCCGCCACATTGAAGCGCCCGTCAGATCATCGTGAACGGCTGCGGTCTTGCGCCGGATTGATTCGCATTCGCGAAGGTGTGGGTGCGGCCGCTTCGGCCGCACTCGGCGGGCGAAGCGCCCGCCGCCACAGTGAGGCATACAGATCATCGTGAACGGCTGCGGTCTTGCGCGGGTTGATTCGCATTCGTGAAGGTGTGGGTGCGGCCGCTTCGGCCGCACTCGGCGGGCGAAGCGCCCGCCGCCACAGTGAGGCACCGTCAAATCAGCGACGCGACGTTCTTTCCGCTGCTGCCGCGGGCCGGCAGCACCTGATCCGTCGTGCACAGCTCCGGCTTCTTCTCCGGTCGCCAGCGGAGGAGCTTCGAGCCGTGGCGAAAACGGCCCTGCGAGAAATAGTCGTACTCGACTTCGCAAACGAGCTCGGGGCGGAGCGGCTCCCATTCGCCGCTCTTCTCCGTCGACCAGCGACTCGGTCCGCCGGGAACGCGGACTTCAAACGGGTTTTCTCCGCGCAGCGCTTCGAGCGTTTCCGTCAGCTCCTGCCGATCATCTTTCCGAATCGATGACGTGTGGCCGATGTAAACGAGTCGTCCTTCGTCGTCGTAGAGGCCGAGGAGAAGGGAGCCGACGGTGCGCGTCCCTTCGCCGTAACGGAAACCGCCGACGACGCAATCGGCGGTCTTGAGATGTTTGACCTTCACCATTCCTTCGCGATCGCCGGAGTGATACGGCTCGCCGAGCAGCTTGGCCATGACCCCGTCGAGTCCGGCCGAGCCGAACTTCGAGAACCAGTCGAGCGCGAGCTTCCGCTCGGTCGTCGCGGGCGAGAGCTTGATCGGGCTCTCTTCATCGATCGAACCGAAAAACGCTTCGAGCTGCTCGCGCCGCGCTTCGATCGGCTCGGTAGTCAACACAATGCCTTTCGCATAGAGCAGATCGAACGCGAAGAAGTTCGATGGCGTCGCCTCGGCCAGTTTGCGAATGCGCGACTCGGCCGGATGAATGCGCTGCAGCAGCGCGTCGAACGAAAGATGTCCATCGATGGGCACGACGATCTCGCCATCGAGGATCCACTCCTTCGCCTTCACCGCACGAAACGCTTCGACGAGCTCCGGGAAATAACGGCCAAGCGGCTGTCCCGACTTCGACTGAATCGCGATCTGATCACCATCGCGAAAAACGATCGCGCGAAAGCCATCCCACTTCGGCTCGAACTGCCACTTGTCGCCCGTCGGAATCTTCGACGCGCGCTTCGCCTCCATCGGCGGATACGGCGGCTGAATCGGCAGGTCGATCTTCGGGAACGTCTGCGTGGAGATTTTTTTCGGAGCAGGACTCATGCGCTTTTCCGTGTTTTCTTCTTCGGCGGTTCGAACACCTTGAACAGATCGAAGCGTTTCTTGCCGAGCACCGGCTTCCAGAGATCGCCGAGCTCGCGGACGCGCTCGACGACGTTATCAATCCGGAAGTCTTTGATGTCGGCGCCTGCTTCGAGCTCTTCCCACGTAACCGGCGTTGACACGCCGGCGAATGGCGTCGGTCGGATCGAATAGATCGATGCGAGTGTGCGGCCCCACGCGTTCTGGTTGTAGTCAACGAGCACGCGGCCGTGCGGGCGTTTCACTTTGCGGTATTCGGCGGTGATGATCTCGGGATGCCGCGACTCGAGCTCGATGGCGATCGCTTTCGCGAAGGTCCAGACCTCTTTCTGCAGCGGCCCGCGCACGATCGGGATGTAGACATGGATCCCTTTCGAGCCGGTCGTCTTCGCGAACGTCGGCATGCCGAGCGCGTCGAGGATATCGCGCACGCACAGTGCCACTTCGCGCACTTTTTCGAAGTCGGCGCCCGGTCCGGGATCGAGATCGAAATGGAGAAAATCGGGACGATCGGTGTCGTCGCAGCGCGCGTACCACGGGTTCAGATCGATGCAGCCGAGGTTGATGAGCCAGAGGAGCGACGGCAGGTCCTGCACGATCGGAAACTTCACGAGGCCGGCGGTGTGCGGGATCGCGCAGATGTCGATCCAGTCCGGCCGCGGTTCCGGCGCGCGCTTCATGTAGAAGAAATCCCCTTCGGCGCCGTTCGGATAGCGCTTCATCACCATGGCGCGCTCGACGATGTGCGGCAGCAGATACGGCGAGATGTCAGCGTAGTACTGCAGGAGATCGCGCTTCGTGATCTTCAGGTCTTTCCAGAAGATCTTCGGCAGATTGGTGAGACGGACTTCGCGCTCGCCGAAGCGGAGCGTCACGTCGTTGGCGTCGGTCGGGATGACGAGCGTCTTCGCGGCCATGTCGAACCGCAGTCTAAATCAGCGGCGGCATCTTCCCGCTTCCGCCGGGCTGACGGTGGCGCGGAGTATCGAGCGTGGTGTACTCGAGCTCGCGATTTGCGCGGACGGCGCGCAGCATCAAACCGCCGCGCGACATATCGCCGAGTCCCGCGAACGACGCCGGGAAACGCAGTCGATTGCCGAAGATCGGCCAGAGGATGTCGACGTACTTGCCGGTCGCAACGCTACCGAGGAGGACGACCTGCGCGTCGTCTTCGAGCTCGGCGACGAGTGCGCTCGCTGTCTCGCGCAGCGGCTTTGCGTACGCGCGACTCTTCACGTCGACGTCGACCTTCTGCATCTTCTTCAGCCGCGGCTCGGTCAACGCCCAGTCGGGCGGCACGAGACCGAATCCGGTCGTGATGACGAACGTGTTCGGAACGCCGCCGAAATGCAGCGCGTAGGAGATCTTGCCGCGAAAGTAGAGCGCGCTCATGAACGCGAAGGCGAGCGCGATCGGTACGCCTTCCGGCGAGCGATATTGCACGGCCGCGTCGAACTTCGCGCGCGGCGATGTCAGCTGCTTCGCGCGAAGACCGCTGAGGTTCGCGGGCGACAGGAGAAAGACGGTGCGAGGCATCGCGAAAGGAACAGCGGGCGCAGCATGTAAGATTCTCCGGCGCCCGTGTGGTTCAACTCGTTCTCGTTTCTCTGGTTCTTTCCGACGGTTCTGCTCGGCTACTACGCGATCCCGTCGTGGCGCGCGCGCAAACTCTTCCTGCTCGGTGCCAGCTACTTCTTCTACGCCTGCTGGAATCCGCCGTTTGTGCTATTGCTCGTCGCCTCGAGCGTCTTCGACTACTTTGTCGGACGCGGAATCGCAGCGTCGCGTGATCCGCTGCGACGCAAGCTGCTCGTCGCCGCGAGCTGCATCTCGAATTTCGGCGTCCTCGTCATCTTCAAATACTCCGGGCTGATCGTCTCGACGTGGCAGACGCTCGCGCATCACGCCGGCTTTGCGGCGCCGGTGATGCCTTCGTGGATCGTCCATGTGTTGCTGCCGGTCGGCATTTCGTTCTACACGTTTCACGGCGTCAGCTACATCGTCGACGTCTATCGCGGCCGGATCGAAGCAGAGCGCTCGCTCACCGACTTCGCGCTCTTCGTCGCCTTCTTTCCGCAGCTGGTCGCCGGTCCGATTCTGCGCGCGTCGTACTTCGTGCCGCAGCTCGAGTCGAAGCGGATCAACACGCGCCGCGACTGGCTCATCGGCGGATACCTGATCATCCTCGGCCTCTTCCAGAAGGTCGCGCTCGCCGACAATCTCGCCCCGCTTGCGAACCTGATCTTCGATGAACCGGCGCGCTTCAACACCGGCGAGGTCTGGCTCGGGACGTACGCGTTCGCGTTTCAAATCTACTTCGATTTCGCCGGCTACTCGAACGTGGCGATCGGCTGCGCGCGTCTGCTCGGCTTCGCGATTCCGGAGAACTTTCGGATGCCGTACATCGCCGCCGGCTTTCGCGAGTTCTGGCGACGCTGGCACATCTCGTTGTCGACGTGGCTGCGCGACTATCTGTACCTGCCGCTCGGCGGAAATCGTCGCGGGACGGCGATCACGATTCGCAATCTCTTCATTGTGATGTCGCTCGGTGGCCTGTGGCATGGCGCGAAGTGGACGTTCGTCGCATGGGGCGTACTCCACGGGATGTATCTCGCGATCGAGCATCTCGCGCAGCCGCTGCTGAACGCGATTCCGGATCGTGTTCGCAACTCTCGCGCGACGCGAATCATCGCCGCGGTCGTGACGTTCCATTTCGTCTGCATCGCATGGGTTTTCTTCCGCGCGCCGACGATTCATGCCGCGCTGGCGATGCTGACGCAAATGCTGTTGCCGAACACGCTGCAGATGAATCTCGCGTCGCCGGCGATCGCGTATGTCGCGATCGGGATGATGGCGATCGCGATCGCGCTCATCGTGTCGGAGCGCGCAATAGCGCGGATGCCGGCGTGGACGTGGGGAACGTCGGCGGCGGTGATGCTTTTTGTGACGATCGTGGCGTGGGCCGACGCGAATGCCTTCATCTACTTCCGATTCTGAGCGCGTATTCGATCGGCGCGCGATCGCGGCATTCGTCTGCGCGCTGCTCGCGTTGCTGCTGCCATACGAAGCGCTCGTGCGCGCGTCGGAGCGACGCTACGGAGTGCACCGCGCGCGCGTCGCCGATCCGAAAACGATCTCTCCGCGCGTCGACGGCTTCCTCGCCGATCTCGCCGCCGGACGCCGATATGACACGATCGCGGTCGGAACATCGCGCGTGGAGTCCGCGATCCGCCCCGACCTCCTCGCGCCGCATTTCGGTCTCACCGAAAACCTCGGCATCGGCGGCGTGTCATCGACCGCAATCCTCGAATGGCTCGAACAACTCGGGCTGCGTCCGAAGCTGCTCATCGTCAGCGTGACGCCGATGGATCTGACGCCGATGGCCATCGTGCGCGGCCAGCGCGCCGTGCAGCGCGCAAGCATCTCGCGCGAGGAAGGGGCGTCGAGCTCAGTCAATGGACCCGCCGACGCCGCCCGCATCGCGACTTACACGCTGCTCCATGGCTCGACCGACGAACGTCATCGCAACCTCGGCGAATGGCTCGAATTCGTGCGCGACGGCGGAAACGTGCTGGCGTTTCTGAACAACGAAGACGCGACCGGCCCCGTCGGCATCGCGGCGACCACGGACGGCTATTCGCCGTCGTCGCGAATCGCATCAGTTGCCGATATGGAAGAGCCGCAACTCGGCAATGTGGCAGCGGAGATGATCGCGCACGAAGCGGAGACATCGGCGCGATTGATTGCTGTCGTGAAACGTTTCCGCGCGCGCGGCACGCGAGTGGTGATCGTGAGAATCCCGACGGCGATCGGCATTCGCCGGACGGAGGATGCGAGCTCCGG
>JAOBAU010000124.1 GCA_025463165.1 Acidobacteriota bacterium
CGGTCGATGCCGACACGATCGCGCCGCATCTGCAGCTTCGCTACAAACAGCACGATGTGCCGACGGCTCCTCTCGCGCCGTCAACCCCCGATCCGGCATTCGACGCGAAGCTCGCCAAAGCAAACGCGGTCGCCGCATTGAGCGGACCGGTGCTCTCGTTCTTCCCGACCGAATGGAACCACGAGCGTTTCCCGCCGCGAAAAGAGCTCGTCGTCATCGAAACGAAGCCCGGCATTCCTCCCGACGCGCAGCTCCAGATCCTCCTCGACGGCGAGCTGGCGAAGAGCGCGAGCAACGTTCGCCGCGGACGCGCGCAGGACTTCACGATCGAGCTCGAGCCGGCGTTGTTCGTGAAGAGCATCAGCTGCACGGAGCGCTGCAATCCCGAATCATCGAATCGCATCGAGCTGCGGACGCGCTACGGCGTCGCGTTCGATGAAATGAAGAAAGCGGTGACGGTCGTCGACGTCACCGATCCCGCATCGCCGAAGCCGCTGCCGCAAGCGCCGCCGAGCCGCGAGTGGGACGCGCCGACCGATTCGTTCTCGCTCGACGAGCTCGGATTCACGCTCGTCCCCGCGCACACCTACGCGATCGCCATCGCGCCGACGCTCACCGCCGTCGACAAACAGACGCTCGGCTATCGCTATACGACGACCGCCGAGTACTGGCACAAGCCGGCCTTCACCAGCTTCGGCGACGGCCACGGCGTCTGGGAATCGAGCGGCGGTCCGCTGCTGCCGTTCTACGCGCGCAATTTCCGCAACGTGAAGCAGTGGCTTGCGCCGCTGTCGCTCGAAACGCTGATGCCTTCGATCGCCGGCCTCGAAAAGAACGGCTTCACGAAGGCACCATCGACGTCGCCGCAGGATCGCAAACTCGCTCCCGCGCCCGACAAGATTCAGTCGTATGGACTCGACGTCAGCTCCGCCGCACCGGGCGGCAAAGGATTGATGTGGGTCGCGCTGCAGGAAGGCGACACGTTGCCGCGCACCGAGCGCTACAACCCCGAAGAAATCCAGGTCCGTGCGACCGTCGTCCAGGTCACGAACCTCGGCATCTCCGTCAAAGACAGTCCGCTGAACACGCTCATCTTCGTGACGCGGCTCGACAACGCCGCGCCGGTCGCCGGCGCGAACGTCGCCATTCGCGACGTCGACAACAAGATCGTCTGGAGCGGAAAGACCGACGACAAAGGAATCGCTGTCGCGCCGTCGACGCCGTTGCTGCGCGCCGCCGTGAAACACGCCGAAGCGCAACCGCAGGAGCCGTCGGAAGAAGAGGATGCGTACGAAGATCACTGGTCGGCGGTGTCGGAGCTCCGCTTCATCGTCACCGCCGAAAAAGATGGCGACGTCGCGTACGTCGCCAGCAACTGGACCGACGGCATCCTGCCGTACGAATTCGACCTGAACTTCGAGCTCGCCGAACAACATCCGCTGCTGCGTGGCACCGTCTTCACCGATCGCGGCGTCTACAAGCCGGGCGAAGAAGTGCATCTCAAAGCGGTGTTGCGCACCGACACGCCGAACGGCATGCAGCTCCTCGCGCCGGCCAGCGACGTGACGATCGTCGTCAAAGATGCGCACGACAAAGAGGTCGATCGCCGCAAGCTCTCGCTCAACGAATGGTCGAGCGGCGAGTGGACGTGGAAAGTTCCCGCCGACGGCGTGCTCGGCACGTATCGCGTCATGGCGCGGGTCGAAGGACAGCGGCTCCGCGTCTACGGCGACTTCCTCGTCGCCGCCTATCGTCGTCCCGATTTCCGCGTCGACGTGAAGCTCACCGCACCAACGTCGATCGCCGGCACGAAGGTCGACGGACGAATCTCCGGCCGCTATCTCTTCGGCGGCGCGATGTCCGGCCGTCCTGTGAAATGGACGTATTCGAAGACGCCGCTGTACGACGTTCCGCGCGCCATCCGCGAGCGTTTCGGCGAGTCCCAATACACATTCCTCGGCTATGACGCAGAGTCGTCGCGCGAAGCGGTCACGATTTCGTCGAAGGAACAGAAGCTCGACGCGAAGGGCGACCTCGCACTGAAGCTCGACACCGATGCCGCCGCCGGCTGGCCGTGGTCGTACGTGCTGGAAGGCGACGTGACGGATGTGTCGCGACAGAAGATCGCCGGACGCAACTCGGTCCGCATCGATCCCGCACCGTGGTACATCGGGATCAAAACACCACCGTACTTCGCCGACGCGCAAACCGGAATCGACACCGCGTTCGTCGCCGCCGGACTCGATGGCAATGCCGTCGCCGGCGTGACGGTGAACGTCGAGTTGCGCCGCGTTCAGTGGAACTCCGTCCGCAATGCGACAGGCAACGGCTTCTACGAGTGGACGACCGAGCGAAAGGAAATCCCCTCCGGCAACTGGACGATCTCGACGACCGCGCAGCCGGCGCCGCTGCACATCCCGATCGCCGAAGGCGGCGAATACGTGCTCGTCGCTACCGCGAAAGATGGGCCCCGCTCGACGATCTCGCGTGCGTGGTTTTACGCGAGCGGCGGCGGTTACACGGCGTGGGCTCGTTACGATCACAACCGCATCGACCTCGTGCCGGAACGGCAGACGTACAAGCCGGGCGAATCGGCGCGCATCATCGTGAAGTCGCCGTGGGAGCGCGCCACCGCGCTCGTCACCACGGAACGTGAAGGTATTCGTACGTGGAAGCAGTTCGACCTGACGTCGACGCAGCAGACGATCAGCGTTCCGATCACCGAGAAGGACATCCCGAACGTCTTCGTCAGCGTGCTGCTGTTGAAGGGCCGCACCAAAGAGCCGGGCGGCAACGATGAAGGCGATCCCGGCAAGCCGTCGTTTCGTCTCGGTTACGTCGAGCTCGACGTCGAAGATGCGATGAAGCGGCTGACCGTTGAAGTGAAAGCGAATCAGGCGGAGTACCGCCCGGCGACGAAAGCGAAGATCGAAGTGAACGTGCGCGACGCGAAGGGCGCCGGCACGCGCAGCGAAGTGACGCTCTGGGCGGTCGACTACGGCGTCCTTTCGCTGACCGGCTACAAAACGCCGGACGTGCTCGATTCGATCTATCTGAAGAAAGCGCTGCAGGTCGTGACCGAAGAGTCGCGGCAGAAAGTAATCAGCCGCCGCGTGCTCACTCCGAAAGGTGTGACCGATGGCGGTGGCGGCGGACGCGACGCCGGACCCGGCGTGCTGCGCAAAGACTTCCGCGTGCTCGCGTTCTGGCTTGGCTCGCTCGTCACCGATAAGAACGGCCGAGCGCGCACCGAGATCACGCTGCCGGAATCGCTGACGACGTATCGCATCATGGCCGTCGCCGGCGACAAGTCATCGCGCTTCGGCTGGGCGCAGAACGAGATTCGCATCAACAAGCCGCTGTTGCTGACGCCCGCATTCCCGCGCTTCCTCGCGCTCGGCGACAAGGCGCTCTTCGGCTCCGTCATCCATTCGCAGTTGAAGACCGGCGGCAAAGCGACGGTCACGGTGCAGAGTCTCGATCCGTCGATCGTCGCGATTGAAGGCGAGGCGACGCAGCGCGTCGACGTCGCGCCGGGCGGTGCGCTCGAAGTGCGCTTCCACGCGATTGCGAAAGCGGTCGGAGATGCGCGCATTCGGATGAGCGTGGCGATGAACGGTGAGAGCGATGCGTTCGAAGATGTGCTGCCGGTTCGTCTGCTGCTGCCGGCCGATACCGTCGCCGCGTACGGCGACACGACGTCGCAGGCGCGTGAAACGCTCGCCGTTCCAGGCGATGCCATTCCGACGGTCGGCGGATTGCGCGTCGAGCTCGCGTCGACGCAACTCGTCAATCTCGCCGAAGGGGCGCAGTACCTCATCGACTATCCGTACGGTTGCGCGGAACAGCGCTCGTCCGGCGCGCTGTCGCTCATGCTCGCGTCCGATCTCGGCGACGCGTTCCGTCTGCCGAATCTCAATGCCGCGACCGCGCGCGCGGCGGCGCAGCGCACCATCGCGGAGCTCTACAAGTTCCAGTGCGGCAACGGCGGCTTCGCGTTCTGGGCCGGCGATTGCGAAAGCACGTCGCCGTATCTCACCGCGTGGGTGCTGCACGTATTGCAGCGCGCGCAGACGCTGCAATACGGCGTCAGCAAGGACGTGCTCGATCGCGGCTACCACTATCTCGACACGAGCATCTCGTCGGAGAAACATCCCGCCAACGAAGGCTACTGGCCGTCGTACACGGCGTGGCAGGCCTTCGCGGTGAAGACGCTTGCGGAAGGGAAGGTCAATCAGGATTCCAACATCAATCGTCTGATCGGTTACGTTGATCGGATGCCGCTCTTCGGCATCGCGCATCTGGCCGACGCGCTGCGCGCGAGCGGCGACAAAGGTCCGCGCTACGCCGATCTCCATCGTCGACTGACGAACGCGATCGCGCCGGAAGCCGGCAGCGCGCACGTCGAAGAGTTGCGCGATGAATATCTCCTCTGGCTCTGGAGCTCGAACACCCGCTCCACCGCCATCGCCCTCGGCACACTCGTGCGCGGCGGCGAAGACGAGGCGCTCGTGAAGCAGATGGTTCGCTGGCTGATGCGCGAGCGCGAAGGCGGACGCTGGGGCAACACGCAGGAGAACGCGTGGGCGATGGAATCGCTCGTCGATTACTACCGCAAATACGAAAGCGAAGTCCCCGACTTCACCGGCGTCTTGACGGTCGGCAAAGAGACGATCGCGCACGATCAGTTCCGCGGACGGACGACCGCCGCGCAGGCGCACGACATCCCGATCGCGCAGCTGCCGCGCGGCGAAGTGCCGGTGACGTTCGATCGTCAGGGACCGGCCGGAACGCTCTTCTATCTGATGCGTCTTCGTTACGCGGCGCCGTCGCACATGAACGAGCCGCGCGATCAGGGTTTCCGCGTCGAGCGGCGTTACGCGCTGCAGGGCGCGAAGACGGAATCGAAGTCGTTTAAGGCCGGCGATTTGATCAAGGTGACGCTGACGATTCGCAACACGAAGGAGCGGCGCTTCGTCGCGATCACCGATCCGATTCCGGCCGGTACGGAGCCGGTCGAGTCGTGGTTCGCAACGACGGCGACGGAGCTCGTCGACGCGCAGCGGAACGAAGACGCGCGCGCGGCCGGCAGCGACTGGATGTGGTGGCTCCGCCGCGGATTCGATCATGTCGAACGGCACGACGATCGCGTGAATCTCTTCGCGACGCGGCTGTCGGAAGGCCCGCACGAGTATTCGTATCTCGTCCGCGCGACGACGGCAGGGACGTTCACCGCCGCGCCGCTGCGCGCCGAGGAGATGTATTCGCCGGAGGTGTTCGGAAGGACTGCGAGTGATGAGGTGGAGGTGAAACCCTGAGCGGTGACGCGCCGCGGCGTTGGTTGGCAAAGCCTGCACGACGTGGGGTTGCCGTTGGTGTGCTCGTCGCGATTGCCGCGTTTTTCGTTTGGCTTTTTTACGGTCCGCTCCCGCCCATCCGCCCGGCCGACGTCACCTCGGCGACGATCGTCGATCGCAACGGCGTCGTGTTGTATGAACCGCTGTCGCCGAAAGAGACACGTGGCGAATGGCTCGAAGCGAAGGACATTCCGCGGCGCGTCGAGCAGGCCACGCTCGCGGTCGAAGATCGGCACTTCTATCGCCACCTCGGAATCGATCCGATGTCGGTCGCGCGTGCGCTGTTGCACAACGTGCGGAGCATGCGTGTCGTCGAAGGCGGCTCGACGATAACGCAGCAGGTGGCGAAGATGCTGCTCGGCCGCAGGGAGCGCGGCATCTTCGACAAGGTCAACGAAGCGGCGATTGCGATTCGCCTCGAGCGTCGCTATTCGAAGCGCGAGATTCTCGCGCTCTACCTCAACCTCGCGCCGTACGCGGCGCAGACGAACGGCATCGTGCGCGCGAGCCGGCGCTGGTTCGGCTGCGCGCCGGAAGATTTGACTCTCGCCCAGGCGGCATATCTCGCCGCGCTGCCGCGACGTCCGAACACGCGCGATGCGATTCCGCGGCAGCAGCTCGTGCTGCGGCGGATGCTCGATGAGAAATTCATCTCACGTGATGAGTACTCGGTTGCTCTCGCGGAGCGACTCCGATTCGATCGCGGCGTGCAGCCGCTCATCGCCGCGCATTTCGTCGAGCGCGTTCGCGAACGAACGCCGGCCGCGACGCGCATCGTGACGACGCTCGATGCCGCACTGCAGCGCGAGGTGCAGGGGATCATCGCCGCGCAACGCGCAACGTTGCTGCGGCATGGCGCGCACAGCGTCGCGGTGGCGGTGCTCGACAATCGCAGCGGCGAATGGCTGGCGTGGGAAGGATCCGGCGATTACTTCGGCGCAGATTTCGGCGGCGCCATCGACGGCGTCACGACCTTGCGCCAGCCCGGCTCCGCCCTGAAGCCGTTCACCTACGCGCTTGCATTCGAGCAGGGCTTCACGCCGGCGACGGTGCTCAACGACGTGCCGACCAGTTTCCCGACCGCTGAAGAAGGAATCGTCTACACGCCGCGCAATTACGACGGTCGTTATCGCGGTCCGCTTCGCGCGCGGCTCGCGCTGGCGGGATCGGAGAACGTTCCAGCCGTGGCGCTGCTGGCGAAACTCGGACCGCCATCGCTGCTGCGGATG
Organism: Acidobacteriota bacterium; assembly: GCA_025463165.1. Taxonomy (GTDB): domain Bacteria; phylum Acidobacteriota; class Thermoanaerobaculia; order Gp7-AA8; family Gp7-AA8; genus JAOBAU01. The sequence continues at coordinate 6,587 of JAOBAU010000124.1, forward strand.
TTGCGACGCTCCGGCTTTCGCAACCTCGATCGCACCGCCGATTACTACGGCCTCGGCCTGACGCTCGGCGACGCCGAAGTGACGCTCGAACAACTGATCACCGCGTACGCGGTCTTTGCGCGCGGAGGCATCGGCGTGACGCCGGCGCTGCTGCGCAACGCTCCGCGCAAAGATTCATCGCGCATCGTCTCGGAGCGCACAGCGTTCTGGATCACCGACATCCTCGGTGACGACGACGCCCGCGCGTACGCGTTCGGCAGCGGCGGCAGTCTCGAGTTTCCGTTCGCCGTGGCGGTGAAGACCGGCACGTCGCAGGCGTATCGCGACAACTGGACGGTCGGCTACACGCGGGACGTGACGGTCGGCGTCTGGGTCGGCAACTTCGATCGAACGCCGCTGCGCAATTCGAGCGGCGTCACCGGCGCCGGCCCGATCTTTCATTCGGTGATGCTCGCCGCGATGAAAGGACGGACGCCGGAAGAAACGATCGTCGCGCCGCCGTCGAATGTGGAGCGCGTGGAGATCTGCGCGCTGACCGGCTTGCGACCGTCAACAAGTTGTCCATCGATCGCAACCGAGTGGCTGCCGTCCGAAGCGCCGGCTGTCTTCTGCGATGCGCGTCATTCGAGCGCGGCGCCCGCGATCGTGCTCACGAAAACGACGAAGCTGGCCATCACCAATCCGCCGAACGGCGCGACGTATCTCATCGATCCGACATTGCGGATGGAGTTTCAGTCGCTGCCGCTGCGCGCCAACGATCCGCGGGCGACGTTTCACATCGACGGCAAGCGGATCGCGTCGCGCTCATGGCCGCTGCGGCCCGGAAAGCACGTCATCACCGCGCGCAACGAACGCGGTGCGCGCGACGAAGTGGCGATTTGGGTGAAGTGATTTACTCGATGCTTCGCGTCACCAGATTGTGGGTCGCGGAGTCGGACTGACCCTGTGCGATGTAGTCGTACTTAACAATCCCGTAATCGAGCGCGACGTTTTCAACCGGGCTGTCTCCGGGGCCGCCGGAAACGCTGTAGTTCGACACGATCACGTTCTCCATCGTAATGGTCAGGTACTTCACCGGCTTGTTGTCGCTCCCGGCTCGGTAGCAGGTGATCACCGCTTTCCGAATCTGCCGGCCGCTCCAGCACGCTTTCATCAGAAAGCTGGTGTTGTGGTCGAGATACTTCGTAAACGTCAGGTTCTGATGCGTCGCCTGTTCGATGGTTCCGCCGCCGCTCTGCGAACGGCTTGCGCTCGTCGGCTGCACGAATCCATGGCTCCACGACAGGACCTCGATGCGGTCGGTATTCGGTTCCTCGAACTGGATGTACATGTTCGTCGCCATCAGCCTCTCCTCTCGCCGGCAGAATACCAGGCACGCCGCTTGTGATACACATTCAATATGACCAGGCCGCTCATCGGCATCGGCTCGGACGTTCTCGTGCGCGAGGGCGAACGCGATCGTGCCTTCGCCTTCATGACCTATGTCGAATCGGTTCGCGCCGCTGGCGCGGTGCCGGTCGTGATTCCGCCGCAGCCGGAGAACGCCGCCGACCTGCTCGAAGGTCTCGACGGTCTGCTGCTCGCCGGCGGTGACGACTGCGATCCGTCAGAGTACGGCGAGGAAAGGCATCCGTCGTGTGAGCCGATGGACAAGCGCCGCCAGTCGAACGACGTCACGCTCGCACGCGTGGCGCGGGAGAACGGAGTGCCGACGCTCGGCATCTGTCTCGGACTGCAGGTGATGAACGTCGCCGCGGGCGGTACGCTCATTCAGGACATCGCCTCATCGCTCGAAACCGACATCGATCACGTCAGTGAGCCGAGCGATCGTCATCGTCACGAAGTGCTCATCGAAGAAGGGACGCAGCTTTCCACGATCATCAAAGAGCGCGAGCTGAATGTGAACTCTTCGCATCACCAGGCCATCGGACGTGTTGCCGAAGGTTTACGCGTCACCGCGCACGCGCCGGACGGCATCGTCGAAGGGCTCGAAGATCCGAATCATCCGTTCTACGTCGGCGTGCAGTGGCACCCGGAGGATATGAAGGGCGAGAACAGCGCCTCGACGCTGTTCGGCGCATTCATCGAAGCCGCGAGAAAACGCGCCGAGGAAAAACGCGGCGCATCCGTAGCGGCGCGATAATCCGCCGCGAAGCCGGTCGCCGAGGCTTTGCCAGGCAACGCAGCGGGCCGTGCCCGCGGAATAGGGGTTTCTGACGGCCCGTTGTGGCGCGGCGGAGGATCACCCACGTGAAACGGATTGCCCTGCTGGCCGTCTTCGCGGTCGTGCTGGCGCCGCAGGCGTTCGGCGGCCCCTGGATCAAGTCGCTCGCTACCGCGCAGAAAGCGGCCAAAGAAAAGCAGCGCCTCATCTTCGTCGACCTCTTCGCCGACTGGTGTGGCTGGTGCCATCGCGCCGAGCAGGAAGTCTTTCCCTCCGAGGCCTTCCAGAAAGCGACGGACGACATGGTCCTCCTCCGGCTCAACACCGAAGATGGCGGCGAAGGCACGAACCTCTCGCGCAATTTCGGCGTCACCTCGCTGCCGACCTTCCTCATTCTCACGCCCGACATGATGGTCGCCGGCATCGTTCGTGGCTACGCGCCGCCGGTCGAGTTTGCGAAGACCGTCGTCGACACGCGAGCCAAGTACCAGGAATTCGTCCAGCGCGCCGCGAAAGAACCGACCGATCCGCAGCAGCGACTCGATCTCGCCCGCGAGTACCGAGTGCGCAACGGCTTCGCGCAGAGCGAATCGCGGCTCAAGAAGTTGATCGGCGCGCAGGTGCCGATGACCGTTCGCGACGACGCGTATTACGAACTCGCACTCTCGCAGCTCCTCCAGAAAAAGTACGACGACTCGATGAAGACGCTGCGCAAGTTCGCGTCGATCCAGACCAAAGGCGATGCGTACGAACGTTCGCGGCTGCTCGTCGGCGACGTCTACATTCAGCAGGGCAACTTCGAGAAAGCGGTCGCGGAGTATCGCAACTTCAAGATCAACTTTCCGAACTCGGCGCTGATCAAGAATGTCGACATGGTGCTGCCGCAGCTCGAGCGGCAGATACGGACGAAGTAACTTGCGCCGTTCGCTCTCCTTCCTTCTCCTCCTCCTGGCGGCCGTCCCCGCGTTTGCGCAGCTCGGCGCGTCCGGCCCGCCGCCGCCCGACGTGCAGCTGGTCGTGCTCTCCGGCTCCGTCACCGCGCGCAACGGAGCGGAAGTGCACGGCGTCGTCAGCGCGAAGATTACCAACGGCTGGCACATCAACTCCGCGAAGCCGCTCGAGTCGTACGCAATCAAAACCGAGCTGTCGTTCGACGGCGCCGATCTCGTCAGCGCCGACTATCCGGCGCACACGCTGCACGCGTTCACCTTCAGCGCCGGCACGAAGCTCGCCGTTTACGAAGGAACGATTCAGATCCCGTTCGTCGCGAAGCTGAAAGGCGACGCGAAGACGATCAGCGCGAAGCTGCATTACCAGGCGTGCAACGACACCGTCTGCCTGCCGCCGCGCGATGTGACCGCGGAGATTTCGACGACGCCGGTTGCCGCCACATCCACACCCACAGCGACATCCAACTTCACGCCGCTCAGCGCCGCGCCGGCGAACGCGACGCCGGTCGATGCCAACGACAAAGTCGCGTCGACGTTCGCCGCCTACGGTCTGCCGCTCACGCTCGTCGTCCTCTTCCTCGGCGGTCTCGCACTCAATCTGACGCCGTGCGTCCTGCCGATGCTGCCGATCACCCTCGGCTTCTTCGCGATGCAGAGCGACGGCCGCCGCTCGCGCCGGTTCCTCCTCTCCGTCGCCTACGTTCTCGGCATCGTCGTCATGTACGCGTCGCTCGGCGTCGTCGCCGCGCTCAGCGGAAAACTCTTCGGCGCCTGGCTGCAGAACCCCATCGTGCTGGTCGGTCTTTCGATCCTGATGCTCGTCCTCGCCTCGTCGATGTTTGGCGCGTGGGAGATGACGGTGCCGCAGTTCATCGCCAATCGTTCGCAGGGTCGCGCCGGAATGGCCGGCGCCGCGATGATGGGACTCTTCGTCGGCATCGTCGCCGCGCCATGCGTCGGACCGATCGTCGCCGCGCTCTTCATCCTCGTCGCATCGATCGGCAAACCGCTGATCGGTTTCGCGATGTTCGCCACGCTCGGCTTCGGCCTCGGCTTCCCGTATCTCGCCGCGCTGACCGTGCTGCCGAAACCGGGCGAGTGGATGGTGCAGGTCAAGAAAGCGCTCGGCTTCATCCTCGTCGCCGAGGCGTTCTATTTCGTTCGTCCGCTCATCGGCGATGACATCTATCGATGGGGCGTCGCCATCAGTCTCCTCGTCGGCGCCGCGTTCCTCTTCTTCGTTAAAGCGCGCGGCGCGCGTGCATTGCGCCTCGGTCTGGCGACACTGCTGCTCGTCGCCGGCGTCGCGTTCGCGATTCCGAATCGTCAGAGTGCCGTGACGTGGCAGCCATACAACGAAGCGACGCTCGCGAAAGCGGCCGCCCGCGGCAAGCCGGTCATCATCGACTTCTACGCCGACTGGTGTCTGCCGTGTAAGGAGCTCGACGAGAAGACGTTCAGCGACAAACGCGTCGCCGCGGAGCTCGATCGCTTCGTTCGCGTGAAGGGCAACCTGACCGTCGCCGAAGACGCGAAAACGAAGGCGCTGACGAAGCAGTACGGCATCGTCGGCGTTCCGACGATCGTGCTAATCGACGCGACGGGACATGAAGTTCGTGCCGCGCGTCTGACGGGGTTCGAACCGCCGGAGAAATTCGTCGCGCGCATCGTCGCGGTGAAATGAACGACGTTCGCGCCGCGCGCGTTTCGCTGAACGAAGCGATCGCCGCGCGTGATGTCGACGCGATCGTCGCGCACTTCCTCCCGTCGTATCAGATCGTCACCGCGCGCAACGCAACGCGTCATAGCCGCGAAGAGAGTCGCGCCAGCTGGATCGCGCTCTTCGCATCTGATCCCGTCGTCGTCTACGTCCGCACGCCGGTCGAGATTCGCATCAACGAAACCTTGGGACAGGCGCACGAGAACGGCGAGTGGGAAGGTTCCGGCCTCCGCGGCGTCTACTCCGCGAAGTGGCTGCGCGATGAAGACGGCGAGTGGCGGCTGCAGGCGGAAATCTTCAGTACCCTGTAGGCGTGCTGCTCTCAATCGCTGAAGTCACTCTCGTCCGCGCGCGCATCGCCACCGCCCGCGCTCTCGCCGCGCAACGATTCCGCGACGTCTTCACGCCCGATCTTCCGCCGACCGCGCACCTCGAGCTGCAGGCGAACGCGCTCCTCGAATCGGCCGACGGCGTACGCATCATGGGACCGATTCACTACGCCATCGACGGCGACCGCATCACGCCATACGTCGAGCCCGGCCGCCCCATCTACGACTTCTTCGATCTCGATCCGGCGCCGCTCGCCGTCTTCGAGTACTGGATGATCATCTCCGAGATTACCGCCTCGTCATCGTGGGCGATGACGCGCGTCATCGCGACGTCGGATGAATACAACGACGCGCTGCGCCGCATCGATGCCCCGCAACTCGTCCGTGTTTTACACGGCGCGCTGCTTCCCGACGTCGAGCTGCGCGACGACGGCACGGCCATGCTCGACGTCACCGTCTACACGCGCGCCGACGAAGAGCGCGTCGAACGCCGCTCGCTGTTTCTCGATGCGCACCGCGAGTTCCACTTCCACAGCCGCGACCTGATCGCGGAAGGGAAGGGCGGCGTGCGCGCTACGCGGTGAAGGGGCCGCCGGCGAGGTGGAGCTCGCACGCGCAACTGCGCCGCGTGAGAATCGGAGCGACCGTTGCAATACAGCCGGACAGACGAACATCGTCTTCTTTCTGCGGCTGCTTGCATGAGCGGTCACCGCGACGAACGCCGACTGCCGCTTCCGCATCGTGCAACTGCGATGCGTTCACGCCGAAGATCGCCCGCCCGTCTTTGATCCCGGCGAACCACTCGGCGGTTCCTTTGTCGTACGCTTCGTCATTCGAGCTGTCCGCCGATGAAACCGATCAGCGACACGCGCAGTCGCGCGAGTCTGGCGTAGTGCATGAGGTGCTGCGTCAGCCGATGGACGTCGGCGAGGCGTCCGCTCCACGCCGCCGGGAACGCTTGCGGCGCCGGCAGTACGAGTGGCCCAGCCGCTTCCGTTCTTCGATCGAAGTAAGAAGACCTGCGTGTGCGCGCGCCCGATAATTGACGTCCTCTGCCGCGATCCCGCATCATCGCGGCCTATGCCCTCTTCCCGCTCCGCGACGGCGCAGCCGCGGCGCGTCGAGCCGCTTCCGGAGCCGCTCACGCCGCTCCTCGGGCGGGCCGGCGCAATCGATGAGACGCTCCCGCTGCTCGATTCCGCGCGGCTGGTCACGCTCACCGGCGCGGGCGGGAGCGGGAAGACGCGACTGGCTCTCGAGCTCGCGCATCGCGTCGCGGACGCGGGCGGGCGGGCGGTGTGGGTCGAGCTCGCGCCGCTGACGGACGGCGAACTGATCGCGCAGCAGATCGCCAACGCGCTGCTCATCCGTCCGGCCGGCGCGCGCGAGCCGCTCGAGGAAAGCATCGACGTCCTTCGCGAAGGAGCGACGCTGCTCGTCCTCGACAACTGCGAGCACCTCATCGACGACTGCGCCGTCATCGCCGAGCGCATTCTCCGCGGCTGTCCGGAGACGACGATCCTCACGACCTCGCGCGAGCCGCTCGGCGTCGCTGGCGAAACGACGTGGCTCGTGCCGCCGCTCACCAATCCCGACGCCGTGCAGCTCTTCGCCGAGCGCGCCCGCGCCGTGCTGCCGGTGTTCGCGCTCGAAGCGCACAACACGCACGCCGTCGAGATCATCTGCTCGCGGCTCGACGGCATTCCGCTCGCGATCGAGCTCGCCGCCGCGCGCGTGAAAGTGCTCGCCGTCTGGCAGATCGCGGAACGGCTGAATGATGCGTTTCGCATCCTTTCATCAGGCTCGCGTACGCTGCCACGTCATCGGACGATTCGCGAGACGATCGACTGGAGCTTCCGTCTGCTGTGCGGCGAGGAGCAGGTTCTGTTCCGGCGTCTCGCGGTCTTCCATTCGGATTTCGCGCTCGAAGCGGCGGAAACCGTCTGCGCCGATGACCTGCTCGGCGCCGACTCAATCCTCGATCTCCTCTCCGCGCTCGTCGACAAATCGCTCGTCGTCTGCGATCGCTCCGCCGCGAAGGCGCGCTACCGGCTGCTCGAAACCGTGCGCCAGTTCGCGGCGGAGAAGCTCGCCACCGCGCGCGAGTTCGAGCGCTTTCGCGAAGCGCACGCGCGCTACTTCTTCGAGCTCGCCGAAGCCGCCGAGCCGCTGCTGTTCGCGGGCGCGAGCGATCCGGCGACGATGGCCCGCATCGACGACGAGATCGCGAACATTCGCGCCGTCTTCGAATGGGCAGAAGAAGATCCGTCGCGCGCCGAAATGGAATTGCGGCTCGTCTACGCGCTCGACTGGTACTGGTTCGCGCGCGGGCAGTTCGATGAGGCGCGCCGGCGGATTCACGCCGCGCTCGATCGTTCGGCGGATGTCGATGAACGAATCCGCGCGCATGCATTGATCGCCGCCGCGAACGCCGCGGTCTGGCAGGCCGACTGGAAGTCGCTCCATCCGATCGTCGATGAAGCGGCCGCGGTACTTGGCAACGATGACAATCTGCGCGTTCGTGCAATGGCGCGCATGCTCCTCGCGATCGCGCAGGCGTTCGGCGATGGCGACACGATCGCGGCGCAGCGCACGTTCGACGACGCGCTGGTCGCGGCACGCGCGCATGGCGGCGTCGTCGTCGCCATGAACCTTCACTGGATCGGCGCCGCCGCGCTGCTTCGCGGCGACTATCCGACGGCGCGCATCGCGTTCGAGGAAGGGGCGCAAATCGGCATCGCCATCAACAACAAGCCGGCCATCGGCCATCCGTCCGCGCTGCTCGGTTTCGTCTGCATTCGTCAGGAGCGCTACGACGAAGCGGTCACGGTTTTCCGCCGCGCGCTCGACGTCTTCGTCGAGATCGACGATCGCTGGGGATTGACGCACGTCATCGAAGGCGTTGCGCTGCTGCTCCTGCATCGCGACGAGCTCGAAGTCGGCACGCGGCTCCTCGCCGCCGCTTCCGCCGCCTGGCTGCAGCTCGGCGCGCGCGCCGTGCACAACGCGCAACTGCAGGCCGAAGCGGACGAGCGAATTCAGAACGCGCTGAGCGACGAACGGCTGCGCGTCGTCCTCGCATCGGGCGCGTCGATGAGTCATGACGCGGTCCTCGCGCTCGTCCGCGCGCAACTCGGCGCGGCGGCGACGGCCGCGCAATCAAACGCATCGCCGCCGCTCCTCATTCGCGCGCTCGGCACGCTCGAAGTGATTCGCGACGGCGCGCAGGTCGACGTCTCCTCGCTCTCGCTGCGTGCGCGCGAGTTGCTGTTGTTCCTGCTCTGCAATCGCGGCGCGACGAAGGAGCAGATCGGTGCCGCGCTCTGGCCGGACGCCGACGCGTCGCGCCTCCGCAACAACTTCCACGTCACGCTGCACAGGCTGCGCAAGGTTCTCGGCGAAGGCGACTGGATCAGCGTGCAGGGCGAGACGTACTCCGTCGCCAAAGACGTGGCGTTCGACGTCGACGCATTCGAGCGTGACGTGCGCGCGAAGAAATTCGAGCAGGCCATCGCCGCATATCGCGGCGACTTCTTCGCGAACGCGATGGCCGGCGAATGGGCAGATGACGTTCGCGATCGATTGAAAAATGCGTACGCCGGAGCGCTGGCCGCGCTGGCCCGCCAGCGAACGGAAGCCGGCGATCTGCGCGCGGCCACTGACGCGTACGAGAAATTGTTTGCAGTCGATGCGCTGGATGAAGACGCGTGCCGCGGATTGATGATCGTCCTCGCGAAACAGGGCGATACGACCGGAGCCACGCGCGCGTATCGGCGGCTGTCCGATTCGCTGCGCCGCGTGCTCGACACGCAACCCGATCCCGCGACGGCCCGCCTCCACGCGCAGATTCTGAACGGCCAGCTGTAGATCCGCCCGAGTACCCCTCTCCCTCCGGGAGAGGGTGGCCGAAGGCCGGGTGAGGGGCGCGGCTTCGAACAAACGTTGCCAATCCGCGCAGCCCCTCATCCGCCCTTCGGGCACCTTCTCCCGGAGGGAGAAGGATCCTATGTAAGCGGTTACAGTAAGCGCTTCGTAATCACCGCTTCGTAAGTTGCTCCACGTAATCGATGGAGGAACTGATGAAACGGATTCTTAGTCTTGTCGTCGTTGCCGCGCTGGCGCTGATGTTCGCCGGCGTCGAGCGCCAGCTGGCCGCCGCAAAGACCGCCACGGCGCCGCGGCAAACCTTCGCGGCGCGTGTCGATCGCGGACGCGCGCTGGTCAATTTCGGCGGCTGCCACGACTGCCATACGCCGCTGAAGATGGGGGCGAACGGTCCCGAGCCCGACATGAGCCGCGCGCTCTCCGGTCATCCGGCGCAGCTCGTGATGCCGCCGGCGCCGAAGCTCGGCGGGCCGTGGGTGTGGGCCGGCGCGGGAACCAACACCGCGTTCGCCGGTCCGTGGGGCGTCAGCTACACGCGCAACCTCACCCCCGATCAGGTCACCGGCCTCGGCATCTGGTCCGAAGAGATGTTCATCAAAACGATGCGCACCGGACGCCACATGGGCGTGTCGCGTCCGATCCTGCCGCCGATGCCGTGGCAGAACCTGAACTCACTCCCGGATGAAGACCTCAAGTCGATCTACGCGTATCTGCGGACGATCAAGCCGATCCACAACGAAGTGCCAGACGCGATCATCGCGCCACCGCCGCCCGCGCCGGCCGCTTCCAAAAAATAAAGGTCTCGTCATGACGAAGTTTCTCTTTGCCTCGTTCCCGGTGACCGGTCACATCAATCCGGGATTGCCGATCGCGCGCGAGCTCGTCGCACGCGGCCACGACGTGCGGTGGTATTCGACGCATCGCTTCAAGCGTGCGATCGAAAGCACCGGCGCGCGCTTCGTGCCGTTCCGCCGCGCCACGCCGATCGACGAGACGCGCCTCTCCGAGCTGTATCCGGAGCGGCCGTCATCGGGACTGGCGCAGCTCCAGTGGGATGTGAAGCACATCTTCATCGACTCCGTGCGCGGCCAGTTCGCCGATCTCGTCGAAGAACTCGAGCGCGAGCCCGCCGACGTCATCGTCGGCGACAACGCCTCGGTTGCCGCGGCCACGATTCAGGAGCGCTTCCATTTGCAGTGGGCGGTTTACGGCGTGACGGTGCCGGGCTTTTCGAGCCGCGACACCGCGCCGTTCGGACTGGCGCTGATGCCTTCGTCATCGCCGATCGGCCGCCTGCGCAACCGTCTGCTGACGTGGATCAACGACCGCATCATCTTTCGCGCGGCCGCGAAGCATCTGGCGCTCGTGCGCCGCGAGCTCGGGCTGTCGTATTACGGCGGCGGCGTCTTCGACTTCGTGCGCAGCGCTGATCTGATTCTGCAGGGCAGCGTCGCGTCGTTCGAATATCCGCGCACCGACATGCCGCCGCAACTGCGCTTCGTCGGCGCGACCATTCCGCCCGTGCCGGCCGACTGGACGCCGCCGTCGTGGTGGGGCGATCTCGTCGGACGCCAGGTCGTGCTCGTCACGCAGGGAACGATCAACAACGATTACGACCAGCTGATCCGGCCGGCGATTCGCGCGCTCGCCGCGGAAGACGTGCTCGTCGTCGTGACGACCGGCAGCCGTCCGCCGAGCGAGATCGAGATCGAGCCGCTGCCGGACAACGTTCGCGTGGAGCGCTTCATCCCATACGCGCGGCTGATGCCGAAGATCGACGTCCTCGTGACGAACGGCGGCTTCGGCTCGGTGCAGATCGCGCTCGCGCACGGCGTGCCGATCGTCGCCATCGGAAAGACAGAAGAGAAACCGGAGCTCATCAATCGCATCAACTGGTCGCGCGTCGGCATCGGATTGAAGCAGCTCGTGCCGACCGAAACGCAGGTCCGCGACGTTGTCACGCGCGTGCTCACCAATCCGTCGTACGCGATCCGCGCCGCGTCGATCCGCCACGAGATGGCGGGACTCGACGCGCCGGTGCGCGCCGCCGATCTGCTCGAACAGCTCATCCGGCAGGAATCGCTCGCAGTCAGTGCCTGAGATCAAATCAAGGAGAGATCAACAATGACCACATTCGAAGTTTCCGTTGAACCGCGCGTGGCGCAGTCGCTCGAAGCGATGCTGCTCATCCGCGCATTCGAAGAGCAGTCGGCCGCGCTCAACGCCGCCGGCAAGTCTCCGTCGATGTGTACGTCGGTCGGCCAGGAAGCATCGGCCGTCGGCGTCATGAACGCGCTCGATGAGCGCGACCAGATCCTGACCAACCATCGCAGCGCCGGCCATCTGCTCGCCCGCGGCGCCGATCCGCGGCGCATCCTCGCCGAGATCCTCGGCAAATCGACCGGTTACTGCGGCGGCAAAAGCGGCAGCCTGCACATCTCGGTGAAAGAGCTCGGCGTCGTGCTGACGTCGACGATCGTCGGCGGCGAGTTGTCGCTGGCGCCGGGCGTTGCGCTGTCACGGCAGATGCTCGGAGGCGAAGGAATCGTCGTCGTTTTCTTCGGCGACGGTGCCGCGACCGAGGGGATTTTTCACGAGTCGATCAACCTCGCGGCGGTGTGGAACCTGCCGGTGCTGTACGTCTGCGAGAACAATCAGTGGCAGGCGTTCGTCCATCGCAAAGAGACGATGCTCGCCGATCACATCAGCACGTGGGGCGCGTCGTACGGCGTGAAGTCGCAGACCGTCGACGGCAACGATGTCGATGCAGTGACGGCCGCGGCGAAGGATGCGGTCGCGTACGTGCGCGGCACGCGCAAGCCGTTCCTGCTCGAGACGTACACCTATCGCCTGCGCGGACACATGGAGCCCGATCCCGCGTCGTACGTCGATCCGGCGGAGCTGCAGTCGTGGAAAGAGCGCGATCCGATCGCGACGTACGAGCAGCGTCTGCTTGACGAGCACGCCATCACGCCGGCCGAGCTCGACGCGATGAAGTCGCGCGTTCGCGCGCGCATCGAAGACGCCGCGCAGTTCGCGATGGAGTCGCCGTATCCGAGCTTCGAGGAGCTGACTACCAATGTCTACGCATGAGGAGAACGCAATGACGACGATGACGACCATGACGCCCGAGGCCGCGATGGCGGAAGCGCTGGCGGAAGAGATGCGCCGCGATGCAACAGTGATCACGTTTGGTGAAGGGGTGGCGACGAAAGGCTACGCGCTGGCGCAGGAGTTCGGCGCGCAGCGCGTGCGCAACACGCCGCTCGCGGAAGGGATCATCGCCGGCACCGCTGCCGGTGCCGCGGCGACGGGACTCAGGCCGGTGATCGATCTGCTCTTCGCGCCGTTTCTCACGTTCGCGATGGAAGAGATCGTGAACAGCGCCGGCAAGCTGAGCTACATCTCCGGCGGCCAGTTCTCGTTTCCGATGGTGACAATCGCGCGCACCGGCAGCGGCTGGGCGGTCGGCGCGCAGCACAATCAAAACAACGAAGCGTGGTTCGTGCACTCGCCGGGACTGAAGGTCGTGATGCCGTCGAACGCCGCCGATTTCAAAGGGCTGCTGAAGAGCGCGATCCGCGATGACAACCCGGTGATGTTTTTCGCCGACATCGGTCTGCTGCACACGCCGGGCGAAGTGCCGAGCGGCGATCACGTCGTGCCGATCGGCAAAGCGAGCGTCGTGCGCGAAGGTGTTGACGTGACGCTGGTGACGTACGGCAAGACGGTCCACAGCTGCGTCGCTGCCGCGTCGACGCTTGAAGAGAACGGGATCTCTGCGGAAGTGATCGATCTCCGTTCGCTCAAGCCGCTCGATGAAGCGACCGTCCTCGCGTCGGTGCGCAAGACCGGACGCGCGGTGCTCGTACACGAAGCGGCCGCGCCGTGCGGCGTTGGCGCCGAGCTCGCCGCGATCATCGCGGAGAAAGCGTTCTCGTCGCTGCGGGCGCCGGTGGTCCGGTTGACCGGCCCCGACGCGCCATCGCCGGCGTCGTTCCCGCTCGAAGCGGCGTTCGCGCCGGGCGCGGATGCGATCGTGGAAGCGGTGGTGAAGCAGGTCGCGAACTAACTCTCCGTTTGCTTTAATGTGGGGGCGGCCGCTTCGGCCGCCCCGGCACACACATGCACATCCCCGAGCCGCCCGACGTTTCCTTCTGGGATGCTTCGCCGCGATTTCGCGAGCTCTGCGCGCGTTACCTCTCAACGGCCGCGTACGCGTGGGCGGAACCGCGGCTGCAGTCGATGGGCTTGCGCGCCGCGCGCGAGGTATCGCCGCTCGCGTGGACTGCCGATCGCGAGCCGCCGCGGCTGCGCGGCAACGTCGTCGAGTACCACCCGTCGTACCGGGAGATGGAAGAGATCGCGTACGGCTCCGGGATGATCGCGATCAAGTATCGCGAGCACGAGCATCGCGGCGAATCGCCGTTCATCGGCTACGCGATCGGTTATCTCTTCGCGATGGCGGAGGCGGGTTTGTACTGCCCGCTCTGCATGACCGACGGTGTCGCGCGCGTGATCTCGCGGCATGGAACAGCCGACCAAATCGCGCGTGTCGTCCCGCATCTGACGGCGACCGATCGCGCGTCGCTCTGGACCGGCGGGATGTTTCTCACCGAGCGTGCCGGCGGCTCGGACGTCGGCGCGAATGAAACGACCGCGCGTCGCGACGCCGACGGCACGTGGCGGCTGAACGGACAGAAGTGGTTCTGCTCGAATGTCGACGCGGAAGCGGTGCTGGTGACGGCGCGACCGGAAGGTGCGGCCGAAGGAACGCGTGGACTGCGGACGTTTCTCATGCTCACGCGCGGCAATGACGGCGTCATCATCGAACGGCTGAAAGAGAAGCTCGGCGTTCGCTCGATGCCGACCGGCGAAGTGATGCTGCGCGATGCAGTCGCCGAGGAGATCGGGGATTTTCGCGCGATGGCGGAGATGCTCAATCTGTCGCGGCTGTACAACGCCGTCGCCTCGGTGGCCGTGATCGGCCGAGCGATTCACGAAGCGCGCTGGTATGCCGAGCGGCGCCGCGCATTCGGTCGTGCGGTCAGCGAGCATCCGCTGGCGCAGGAGACCTTGCGCGATCTCGAGGCCGAGCATGCCGCGGCGCTCGCGCTGACGTTCGATGCCGTCGACGCCCTGCGCGCCGCGGATGCCGGCGACGCGGCCGCCGCGTTGCGGCTGCGCATCCTCACACCGATCGCGAAGGCGGTGACCGGGAAGCTGGCGGTGCCGTGCGTCTCCGAGTCGATGGAGCTGATCGGCGGGAACGGCTACATCGAAGAGCACGTGATGCCGCGACTGCTGCGCGACGCGCAGGTCCTGCCGATCTGGGAAGGGACGACGAACATCCTCGTGCTCGATACGATGCGCGCCGCACAGAAAGAACGTGCGCACGAGCCGATGCTGGCGCGGATCGGCGGTGCGACGGCCGAGTCGTTGTCTCGCGAGCTGGAGAATCTCGAGGAGCGCAACGCGCGGCGCTGGGTCGACCGCCTCGCGCGTGCATATCAGCTCGCGCTATGCGCGGAGCTCGGTTGGGAGGATGTGGTGGAGCGGCTGCGTGCGCGGCCGCTTGGACTGATTCCGGGCGCGAAGCTGTAATCAGTTTTGCTGATCGCGCTCTGCGCGGTACTGCGCCACACGGCATCGTCCTTCAGGTACTTCATGGCGATGGCATCGGCCGCGTCGGTGTGGACGTACGCGAGCGCGCTCACGAGCCACGGCTCGGGAGCTCGCCGCTTGCTGATTACCTCGTCGACCAGCGCGAGCGACTCAGCTCTTTTAGTAAGTACCAGCGCAACGACAGCCCCGTCCGCAACATCCTTGTTCGCTGACTGGAGCGCGCTACGCAGCAACGGCAGCGCGCGCGGATCGTCGGCGACTGCCCGGAAGGAATCGTCCAGGCTGGACCAGTATTCGTCCGCATCCCATCCGCGCTCCTCGCACCATTTCGCAAGCTCCGCATTCGGTTCCTCATTGGTTCGTAGTCATCCTTCGCTTTGACGAGTGCGGCGCCGATCCGATTGCGCTCTCTGAACGTGTACGTCTCGTGATAGCGCTGGCGAAGCAACACCATCCTTCCGCGATCACCATGTTCCAGTGCGTTAATGAGAGCGGTGTTCATCTCCCACTCGTCGCACGCCCGGTAACGGATCGGCTACGTCGCGAAGACGTCTCGCCGAACACCATTACTATTCGCTCTCGCACATGACGAAGCGTCTCCTCCTCCTTCTTCTCGCGTCGCTCGGCGCAGCATCCGTGCACGCCGCAAACTGGCCCGAGCATCCGACGCTCACCGCGGTGCGCGTCAGCGTCGCTCCGTCGATCGATGGCGATCTCTCCGATGCCGCGTGGCAGAACGCGCCGGAGTTCACCGACTTCACGCAGCACGATCCGAACGACGCGCAGCCGCCGACGATGCGCACCAGCATCCGCATCGTCTACGACGACTCCGCCATCTACTTCGGCGCGAAGATGACCGATCCGCAGCGGCCGACCGCACTCCTCGTGCGCCGGGATACGTTCGTGCAGGCCGATTTCCTCTCCATCAACCTCGACACGGAACACGATCGTCTCTCCGGCAACGCGTACACGATCTCGCCGGCCAACGTGCAGGTCGACTCCGTCCTCTTCAATGACATCGGCGAAGACATCACGTGGGATGGCGTCTGGAGCTCGGCCACGAAAGTCGTGGCCGACGGCTGGGTCGCCGAGGTGCGCATTCCGTTTTCGCAGTTGCGATTTCCCGATCGTAGCGAGCATGTGTGGGGCGTCAACATCACGCGGCGCACGGTGCGCAACAACGAATGGGTGCGCATCGTCAACACGAAGAAAGGCGAGACCGGCTTCGTCTCGCACTTCGCCGACATCACCGGCATCAGCGGCATTCATCGCGGCCGTTCGTTCGAGCTCGTGCCGTACGGCGTTGCGCGGACCGACATCAAAACGCGCGCCGATCGGAGCGATCCGCTGCTGGAGCCGCGCGATCATCGCGTCGATGCCGGACTCGATCTCAAGTACGCGCTGACGTCGAGCCTGACGCTGACCGGCACGATCAATCCCGACTTCGGGCAGGTCGAGGTCGATCCCGCCGTCGTCAACCTCAGCGACTTCGAAACGTTCTATCCGGAGAAGCGGCCGTTCTTCACCGAAGGGGTGAACATCTTCCGTTTCAGCGACACGCCGGCGCCGAGTCACTTCAACTTCTTCTTCGCGCCGAGTCTCTTCTACACGCGGCGAATCGGCCGCGCACCGCAGGTCACACCCGACGCCGATTTCGCTGCCGTTCCCGCCGACACCACGATCCTCGGCGCCGCGAAAGTCACCGGCAAACTTCCCGGCGGCTGGTCGCTCGGCGTCCTCGACGCGCTCACCGATACCGAGCGCGCGCGATTCGTGAACGTCGAGCCGCCGCGTTCCGGCCGGCAACAGGTCGAGCCGATGACGAACTACTTCGTCTCGCGCCTCACCAAATCGATCGGCGACGGCTCGCGCCTCGGCTTCATGCTGACGTCGGTCAATCGCCGCGTCGCTGATGAAACGTCGTCGCTGCGCGAGTCGGCGCTGACCGGCGGCGTCGACGGCTTCACGAGCTTCGCGAACAAGTCGTGGGTGCTCGAAGGGAACTTCGTCGGCTCGAACGTCAGCGGCAGCGCCGAGTCGATCGCGCTCACGCAACGCTCGTCATCGCGTTACTACCAGCGGCCCGACGCGAAGCACGTCGACTTCGATCCGACCCGCACGTCGCTCAGCGGCTGGGGCGGACGGGCCATGCTGTCGAAGACGACCGGCGTCTGGCGGCCGAACATTCAGGTCCACGCGTATTCGCCCGGCTTCGAGACGAACGATTCCGGTTTCATGCAGCGCACCGACATCATCTCCGCGCACGCGCTGATGATGTTCGTCGATCAGAATCCGACGACGCGAGTGCGCGGCCGGCAGGCGTGGTTCGGCGTCTGGCAGAACCGCAACTTCGACGGCAACACGCTTGAGCGCGGCGTCTTCGGCGACGCCACCGTGACGCTGCTCAACTACTGGAACCTGCACGGCGCGCTGTTCCTGATGCCTGGCGCTGTGTCGGATCGTTTGACGCGCGGCGGCCCGCTCGTACGCACGCCGGCGGGCTGGAACGCCGATGCGGATTTCGCCAGCGATGAGCGGAAGAACTTCTACTACGGCGCCTTCACACATCTCGAAGGAAGCGACGACGATTCGTATCTGCGGCGCGTCGGCGTCTCGTTCACGGCGCGGCCGGCGTCGAACCTGACGATGAGTCTCGAGCCGACGTTCAGCCGCTCGCACGATCACACGCAATACGTTTCGGCGTTCGCCGATGCGAGCGCGACGTCGACGTTCGGCCAGCGTTACGTCTTCGCCGATCTCGAGCAACGCTCGTTCGAGCTCGGCACGCGCGTCGACTGGACGCTCAGCTCGCGGCTGTCGCTGCAGCTCTATCTGCAGCCGTTCGTCGCGTCGGGCGATTACCACGACTATCACACGCTCGACGCCGCGAACACGCGCAACTTCACGCCGTACGCGCGTGCGGGAACCGATCCCGATTTCAACTTCCGCAGCGTGCGCGGCAGCGCGGTGGCGCGCTGGGAGTTCCGTCCCGGCTCGGCACTTTACGTCGTCTGGAACGAGAACCGCGCCGACACCGCGCCGGTCGGCGACTTCCGTTTCGGCCGCGACCTCCGCGCCATTCCCGGCGCGCCGTCGCACGACGTCTTTCTGATCAAAGTCTCTTACTGGCTGCCGATGTAAGCACCGCCGTTCCGCCGAGCATCCAGAGGACGATCGGAATGAGCGACGCGCGGGACGCCGCGCCGAACGCGAGCTCGCCAACGTTGCCGGAGTCCCGTGCGAGCGCGACCGGCTTCACGTGCGTGTCGTGGAACCACGGAATCGTGTCGCGGGTCAGCTCCGGAATCTGGCCGGTGAAAAACGCCGGCGCGAGATAGTCAACAAGTGGATTATCGATGCCGGGCGGCGGCATGGCGTCGACGGCTGTGGCGAGAAAGTTCGTGGCGACTGAGAAGAGCGCGGCGGCGATGAACAGCGCGCGTGCGCGTCGCGATTGCAACGGCATCGCGGCCAGCATCGGAATGCCGAACAGCGGCACGATCGGCAGCAGATAGCGCGGACCGAACGCCCAGCCGCCGTTCCATTGATTGAACGCGCAGATGGCGACGAAGTAGATCGCGATGCTTCCTGCGATCGCGCAGATCTCGTGACGAAGCTCTCGCGCGCGCCACATTTGCCTCGCACCGATGAAAGCGAAGAGCAGCACCGGCGACGCGAAGAAGAGTCCGCGATACGGCGACAGCGTCAGTCCGTAAAGCGCGTCGGCGCGCGGCAATCGCAGCACGCCGAAGAGGAGACCTTTCTCGGTGAACGGCGTGCTCGTTTCGACCGACGTGCGAAACGGCGACTCGAAGCAGAGCCAGTGATAGCAGCCGAGGAGAATCGCGAACGGCGCGCCGCCGGCGATCATGCGGCGCGAACGGGTGACGAGCACGAGGACGAGCGCGGCCGGCGCGCAGACATAGAAGCAGATTGTCGCGAGACCGGCGGCCATGCCGGCGAGCAGCGGACGCTCGCGCATCCAGACGACCGCGAGCAGCATGAAGAGCGCAGGCGGCACGTGCGCGAAGAGCATCGTCGAGTAGGGAAAGACGATCGTGCCGAAGAGAATCACGAGAGTGATGGCGAGCGAATCGCGCGCGGTCGCGCCGAGGCGCCGGCGGCCATAGAGAAAGAGGGTCGATCCGATGAGCGCGCCGCAGAGTCCGCACGTTGCCGCGGTCGTGATCCATTGATTCAACCGCGCGTATTCGTCGGGTGAGATTCCGGCGGCCCGTTCGCACGCATACACGATCGCGTAGGGAATGGTGGCGAGAAACGAGAGTCCGGGCGGCTTGTTGATGTAGACGTGTCTGCCGCGACCGGATGAAACGTCGCCGGTGTTTGCGGAGTAGCCGTCGATGTGCACCGTGCGGCGCTCGACGAGTGCGCGCGTCAGATCGAAGTTCGCGTCCTGGTTCCATCCGGCGCCGCCATGAAACGACGCGAACGTGACGAGCGCGAGGACGAAGATGCCGATGGCGATGCGGCGATCGCTGTCGAACCATCCCACCAGTTCGTTCCAGTCGTCGGCCAGCGTCTTCATCGCGAGCCCGCCAGGCTGGCGAGGATGTCGAACGACTTCAGTTCGTGCCCGAGGAAGTGGCGGCGGAGTGCGCCGGCAAGGGAGCGGAGCTCGAAGATGACGGCGTCTGATTCGGCGCGCGCCGCGAATTCGGCGACCGGAAATTTCATGATGGCGTCGAGCGCATCGGCAACGTCGTTCGGGATCACGTCGGCATCGCGCGTCGTGCAGTTTTCGCAGACGAAGCCGGACACGCGCGCGTCGTAACGCAACGGCCGCGCGAGCGGCTGATCGCAGACGATGCAGTTCTTCAGCGAAGGAAGAATTCCGCTCAACCGCAGGATCCAGACCTCGGTATACGCAACGACCGCCAGCGGCGTCGCGCCGGCGAGGAGCGCTTCCGTCGTGCGATCGAGAAGCCGGTAGATCAACTCGGATGGATCGTCGGCAATCGCGAAGGTGTCGACCGTCTCCGCGATGTACGTCGCGGCGATACTTCCGAGCAGATTTTGCTGCGCAGGAAAGAGCGAGCGAATCAGATCGACCGATTCAATCCGCACGACCTCTTCCGATTCCTTCTCAATAAAGCCAATGTTGATTTTCGCCAGCGGCTCGAGTGATGCGCCGAACCGGCTCCGAGCCCCGCGCGCGCCATAAGCCCACCCTTTTCGTTTGCCATGCTCCGGCGTAAGAAAGACTACGAGCTTGTCACGCTCGCGCACGGCAATCGTGTGCAGCACAATCGCCTCCGTGCGCTTCGGCTTCATGGGCGAAGGGTACACTCAGGGAACAGGACTGAGTGATGAGGACTGAGGACTGAGTAAAGGCCGCCGACGCGAAGCGACTCAGTCCTCAGTCCTCAGTCCTCAGCACTTTCCGAGCATGACCTTTTTCATCCACCCCGCCGAAGCCCGCCGCCAATTTGTCGAGCTTGCGGAATCCGAGATCACGACCGGCGATCTGGCGCGGGCTGCGCTGCTCATCGCGCTGGAGGACTATCCGCGCACGGACGTGCCGCGTTATCTCGCGGAGCTCGAGTCGCTCGTTGCGCGGGTTCGGGCGAAGGCGGTGGCGGGGGAGCCTCCGATTTTCTTGCTCGGGCATTTGCATGCGGAGCTGTTCGACGTCGATGGTTACAGCGGGAACAGCGACAACTACTACGACCCGCGCAATGCGTATCTGAGCGACGTCATCGATCGGAAGATCGGATTGCCGATCGCGCTCTCCGTGATTTTTCTGCATGTCGCACACGCGGTCGGACTCGATGCGTATGGCGTCGGGCTGCCGGGACATTTCATCGTCAAGGTGCAGTTCGAGCTCAACGAGGTTTACGTCGATCCGTTTCATGGCGGCACGACGCTGACGCAGCCGGAGATCGCGCAGCTGCTGTCGAACATCAGCAACGGCCAGCTGCGGCTGGCGCCCGAACATCTGCGCGCGTGGGCGCCGCGGCAGACGCTCATCCGGCTGCTCGCGAATCTGGAGAGCATGTGGCGCGGTTCCGGCGATGCGCGCAAAGCGGCGGCCGCGCGCGAGCGGATGCTCATCCTTGACACCTCGCCGCGCGCCAACTAACCTCGCCGGCGATGAACGCCCCTCGCAATTCCTGGTGGTACCGCCGCGCATAGGGGCCGCGTTCGCGCGCCCCGACTGGAAGGGGCCGCCGCGTCAGTTGCAATTCGCCTGAACCTCTTCCGGATGCCGGAAGAGGTTTTTTGTTTGCGATGAAACTGATCGTCACGATTCATGAAGAGACGCCCGCAGCCGCGATCGCCGCGATCCGCGCCCTGACGTTGCGCCATGACGTCGTCGAAGTGCGCTTCGACGCGTTTGGTCAACTACCGTACGACTTTCGTCCGTTCCGCGACGCGACGTCGAAGCCGATCCTCGCCACGAATCGCGGTCATGGTCATGTCGATATTGGTCGTGCGCTCGAAGCGGGGATCGATCTGGTCGACGTCGAATGGCACGAGGCATTGACGCTGGAGGCCGGGCGCGAACGGATCGTCCTCTCGCATCACGACTGGAATGGCGTGCCGGAACTCGCGCCGCTCATCGATGCGATGTCGTCGTTCGGCTGCGCGCACATCAAGATCGCGGTGACGCCGCGAACGCTGCGCGAAAACGAGCTGTTGCTCGCCGCCGCCCGCACGCACGAACGGCTGTCGATTTTCGGGATGGGGGAGCGCGGACTTTACTCGCGCGTGCTCGCGCCATTCTTCGGTTCGGAGCTGACGTTCGTCGCGCCGGACGAAGCGCACGTCGCGGCGCCGGGACAGCTGACGCTGGAACGGGCGCTGGCGATTTACGGGGATGGAGAGCTGCCGCGCGAGCCGAAGATCTTCGCGATCGCCGGCAACCCCGCGGGACACAGTCTCTCGCCGTCGATTCACAACCCGTTGTTCCGCAAGCGCGGAGTAAACGCCGCGTACACGATCGCCTCGTTCGAAACGTTCGATGAGGTCGCCGAGGCGTTTCTCTCGCGGCGCATCGCGGGGCTGAGCATCACCGCGCCGTTCAAAGAGGATGCGTACCGTTTCGCGGTCGACGCGGGAGCGGAGATCCGGCCGAACGCGCAGCATGCGGAAGCGATCAATACACTCGTCAACACGACGCGCGGCATGGTCGCGGAGAACACGGACGTCGACGGACTGCTGGCGTTGCTGCCGGCCGGTGTGAAGCGTGCCGCGGTCATCGGCGCCGGCGGCACTGCGCGCGCCGCCATCGCGATGCTGAAGTGGGAGCACGCGATCGTCGAAGTGTTCAACCGCACGCCGCGCACGATCCTCGGCTGCGCCACGAAGCCGCTCGAAGAGCTCGCGCGATTCGACGGCGATCTCATCATCGATACGTTGCCGGGCGGCGTCGACATCGAGCTGCCGAAGCTGCCGACAATCTCCGCGGCCTACTCGCGCGGCGGACTGAAACTCCTGCACGCGCAGGCCGGGCCGCAGCACGACATCTTTCTCGAGGCATTCGAATGAACTATGAATCGCTGCGCCAGCAGTACGACATCGTCCCGGTTTTCCGCGAGCTGTCGGCCGACACCCTTACGCCGCTCGTCGCGTTCGCGGCGCTCTCTCCCGGCGCGACGGAAGCGTTCCTGTTCGAATCCGTCGAGCGGGGAGAGAACGTCGGGCGCTATTCGTTCATCGGCTTCGAGCCGCGCCGCACGCTCGCTCCCGACTCCGCGCGCGTCGTCAACGAAGAGCTGCGGCCGCTGCGCGTCTACAACGAAGAAGCGCTTCCGCCGTTCTTCGGCGGCGCGGTCGGCTGGTTCGGTTACGGCGTCGCCGGCTGGACGGAACGGATTCCTGATTCGCATCCCGATGAATACGGCATCCCCGATGCGAAGCTCCTCTTCTTCGACAACGTCGTCGTCTTCGATCACGTCCGGCAGAAGCTGTTCGTCGTCGCCAATCTCTTCACCTCCGACGAACATGCGTCGCTCGACGCCGCCAACGCGCGCATCGAGCGCGCCATCGAACGGCTGCGCGGCGCGAGCGTCGAGCTGCTCGACTTCCCCCACAACCCGCCGCCCGCCGAGTTCCGATCGAACGTGACGCGCGAACAGTTCGAGCAGTCGGTGCGCGACGCGAAGGAAGAGATCGTGGCCGGCGAGATTTTCCAGATCGTCCTGTCGCAGCGTTGGGAGACCGACTACCCGACGAACGAAGCGCTGACGCTCTATCGCTCGCTGCGCTCGATCAATCCGTCGCCGTACATGTTTCTGCTGCGCGCCGCCGAGTGCACGCTGGTCGGCGCGTCGCCGGAGATGCTGGTGCGCGTCACCGGCGACGTCGCGGAAACGCGTCCGATCGCCGGCACGCGGCCGCGCGGCGCGACGCGCGAGGAAGACGCCGCGCACGAAGCGTCGCTCATCGCCGACCCGAAAGAAAATGCCGAGCACCTCATGCTCGTCGATCTCGGGCGCAACGATCTCGGCCGCGTCTCGAGCAGCGGCTCGGTTGAGGTCAGCGATTTCTGCCACATCGAGCGCTACAGCCACGTCATGCACCTCGTCACGAACGTGACGTCGAAGCTGCGCGCCGGACGGACGCCGCTTGATGTGTTTCTCAGCTGCTTTCCGGCCGGCACCGTCAGCGGCGCGCCGAAGATTCGTGCGATGGAGCTGATCGATCGCTTCGAAACAACGCGACGCGGACCGTACGCCGGCGCCGTCGCGTACGCCGGCTTCTCCGGCAATCTCGATTCGTGCATCACGATCCGGACGATCGTTCTCGCCAACGATCGCGCGTACGTGCAGGCAGGCGCCGGCATCGTTTACGACTCCGATCCCGCCACCGAATACGTCGAATGCGTGAACAAATCGGCCGCGCTGCGGCAGGCGATCGCCGTCGCCAAAGTCAACATCTCACTTTAGAATTGGCGGAGGTGCTCGTCCGCCCGTCCGTTTCGATCGTGTTACCGGTGCGCAATCGCGGCGCGCTACTGCGGCGTTGTCTCGACGCGCTCGTGGTGCAGGATTATCCGCTGGAGCTGACCGAGATCATCGTCGTCGACAACGATTCTTCGGATGACACGCCGGAGGTGGCGTCGCGCTACGACGTCATGCTGCTGTTCGAGCGCGAGATTCGTTCGTCGTATGCGGCGCGCAATCGCGGCATCGTCCATTCGTCCGGCGAGATCATCGCGTTTATCGACTCCGACTGCATTCCCGCGCGCGACTGGCTGACGAATCTCGTCGCGCCATTCGTCGACGAGAGGATCGGAGCGGTCGCCGGTACCATTGATGACGCGCCGCCCGAAACGATCTGCCAGGAGCTCACCGCGCGCGTGCAGCCGTTTGCCCGTTCGCTGCGGCGCGGATTAAAAACGCTGCTCACCGCGAACGCGGCCGTCCGCCGGAGTGCGCTCGATGCGGCCGGTCTCTTCGATGAGTGTCTGCCGACCGGCGGCGACGTCGATCTCGCCTGGCGCATTCAGTCGAACCTCCACCTCGAGATCGCCGAGAGCGCGGCGGCGAAAGTGTTGCACGTTCATCGCGCCTGTTTCGCCGACGTCTTCGAGCAATTCCACGGTTACGGGACGAGCGAGATTCTGCTGGCGACGATTTACGGCGAAGGCGGCGGACACGTGCGGCAAATGCTGCGGCAACTCCGCGCCATCGGTACGTACGTGCTGAGTTTCGGCTGGCGTCTGGTGACGTCGCCGCTGCGGCGCGAGCATCGCCGCCGCTTGGCGTGGCCGCTCTTTCTCCTGACCGTCGAAACGGGGAGCGTGACCGGCAAGCTCGCCGGGCTGCTGGCGACGCGCTGGTATCGGCGCAACCCGTACGCGAATCCGCGTCCGATCGTTCGCGCCGCTTTGCTGCCATCCGACGCTTCATGATTGCGAATCGGCTTTTCTGTTTTGCGCGGGCCCGGGGGCGATGCTTCGACCGGATCGTGGAGACGATCGGTCACGAACTTGCAGTCGCTTCGCGCGGATGAAGACTTTCGCAGTCGCGCTCACCATCGTCGTTTACGCCTGCGCCGCGCCGCCCGAAACGTCGAAGAGCGCCACAACCACGCCAGCAGTTAAACCTGCACCGATCACTGCAGTCTGTTCCGACGCGCCGAACCGGCTCTGTCCGCGCGACGAAGCATCGGACGATCCGTCGTTTCTGCAGTTCCGCGACCGGATGCGCGAAGCGGTCGCGCGCAAAGACGAAGCAACGCTGAAGATGATGATCGATCCGAAGATTCGGACGAGCTTCGGCGCCAGCGATGGAATCGCGTCGTTCAAACCGCAATGGGACGAGCTCGACGCGATCCTGAAACTCGGCGGCGCGTTTCGCGGCGGCGACTCGTTCTGGGCGCCGTACGTTTACGCAAACTGGCCGGAAGCGGTCGACGCCTTCTCGCACGTTGCCGCGATCCGGAGCGGCGTGCCCGTTCATGAAGACGCAAACGAAGAGGCGCCGGTCGTCACTCGCGTCGACTGGGAAATCCTCGCGGTGATCCCGCAAAAGAATCCCGCCTGGTTTCACGTTCGCACCGCGGGCGGCAAAGAAGGATGGGTCGCCGCTGCCGACGTTCGCAGTCCGATCGCGTTGCGTGCCGGCTTCAGCAAACAGTCCGGCCAGTGGAAGATGAACGCGCTCGTCGCCGGCGACTAACGCTATTGCGGCATCGTCGCCGGCGTACCGGCGCGCTCGAATCGCACCCGCTTCACTCCGATCGCCTGAACGAACGCCGCCAGCTTCGCCTCGGCGTTGTTCGCGGCGAGCGGCAGAATCCCCTTCTTCATCGCTTCCTGACGAATCCCGATCTCCGCGTGCTGCCGCGCGCGGCTCTCCAGATTGTCATCCGCGCGGCGGAACATCCCGGTCCTTCTCGTGATGACACGCGTCTCGCGATTGTCGAGCCGCGAGATGAGGATTTCCGGCGACGGCAGGCGCATCACGATCGAGCCGTCGGGCTCGCGGCGAATATCGTTCTGCGTCAGCCGGGAGAGGTCGACGCCGGCAATCACGTCGCCGGTCGCGAAGAGCGTCAGCTCATCGCCGCCCATCGCATTCGGAACGAGTTTGTACGATTGCGTGATCGTGCTGACGTGCGTCACGCGCATCGCCGCCGTCTCGAGCCGGTTGAGATCGCGGACGCG
>JAOBAU010000133.1 GCA_025463165.1 Acidobacteriota bacterium
GAGTGACGGTCCGAGGTTCACGGCGACGCAGCCGGCGTTCAGATACTCCTCGATCTCATCGAGCGGAACGGGTCCGCCGGCGAGCATTGGGATGTCGCGGATCGGACCGCGAATCGTGCGGATGTAATCGGGACCACCGAGGAAGTGCGCGGGGTAAACCTTGACGATGTCGCAGCCCGATTCCCACGCGCGAATGATCTCAGTCGGCGTCGAGGCGCCTGCGACGCAGAGCAGGTCGTTCTCGTTCGCGTACTCGATGACGCGAACGTCGGTGTGCGGCGAGACGATCACCTGCGCGCCGGCGCGACGCGCGAGCGCCGCATCATTCGTCGTGCGCACCGTACCGGCGGCGATGATGAGATCGTTCTCCGCGTAACGCTGCGCGATGCGCGCGATCAGCTCGAACGCATCCGGAGTGGTGAGTGTGACCTCGATGAATTTGATGCCGTGCTTCGCGTACGCATCGGCGACCGCTTCGCCCGCTTCCACGCTGTCCTCGCGGACGACACCGATGATCTGTTCTTTGACGACGCGGAGGAGGTGTTCTTTGCGTGGCATGAGGGGACGTAATTTATCAGGGTTGCGGCCACTATCCGAGTTTTGCGGCGAGCTCGCGAAAGGCCGGCTCATCGTGCAGCGGCTCGAGGCGCGGATCGACCTCGAGAAAGACCATCCACGCGGAGCGATCGTCGAACGCGACCTGCAGCACGCGCAGCGCCGCGTCGCGTTCGCCGAGGCCGGTGTGGATGACGGCGATGTCGTAGGGAGAGATGTAGCGCGACTTCGCCGCTTCGCGAATCGACGCGAGCAGCTCGAGCGATTCTTCGCGCCGGCCGGCGATGGCATTCGTATGCGCGAGCATCGCTTCGAGAATCGGCAGCCGGTTTACGCGCAGCGCGTGCTGGATGGCATCGATCGCTTCATCGAAACGGCGTTGCTGTCCGAGCGCGAGCCCGAGCCAGCCGTGCGCGGGGATGAAATCCTCATCGAGATCGAGCGCCTTGCGAAAACGCTTCACCGCCGTTTCGTAATCGCGCGCGAAGACGAACGGCCAGCCGCTGTGCACCGCGATGATGCGCGAGAGCGGATCGAGCTCCGTGGCGCGCGTGATCTGCTCGATCGCTTCATCGAATCGCCCACGCGCGCAGAGCAGCATCGCGTAGCCATCGTGCGCCGTTGCGTAATTCGGATTGAGTGCGATGGCGCGCTGATAGTCGGCTTCGGCGCCACTCCAGTCCCAGTCAAACCACCACTTCACCGCCGCCAGCGATGCCCACGCCTCGGCCAGCCCGTCATCGATCTCGATCGCGCGCATCGCCGCCGCTTTCGCTTTCGGCATCGCGTCCCGCGGCGGCAGCGGAACGTTGGTGCCGAGCGTCAGAAAGCTGTCGGCCAGTCCGGCGTACGCGCTCGCGAATGACGGATCGCTGCCGATCGCTTCCTCGAACAGCGCGATCCCTTTCTTCAGCGACTCTTCCGTGCGCTTGTTCCAGTGATAGCGGCCCTTCAGATACAGCTGATACGCCTCGCTGCTTTCCGTGCTCCGCTTGCGCAGCCGCTTTTTCTCCGCGCCGGTGAGCCGCAGCCGCAGCTTGTCGGCGATCTCGCGCGACATCTCTTCCTGCAGCGTCATCAGGTCGGCCAGCGGCCGGTTGTACTGCTCGCCCCAGAGATGCGATCCGTCGGCGCAGTCGACCAGCTCCACATTGATGATCAGCCGGTTGCCGATCTCGTGCAGCCGTCCGCTGAGCGCGGCGCGCACGCGCAACTCGCGGCCGACCGCCTGCGCGTCGACGTCGCGGCCCTTGTAACGGAACACGGTGCTGCGCGCCATCACCTTCAGCTTCGGCAGCTGCGACAACTTGTTGATGATTCCTTCGGTGATGCCGTCGCTGAGATAGTCGGCATTCGGATCGTCGCTGGCGTTGCGAATCGGCAGCACCGCGATCGAGTCGATCGATTTCGTCTTGCGCGGCGAGCGTGACAGCGTCGCGAAGAGCTCGCGTCGCACGCCGGTTGAGCTGCTCGCCATCGCACGCAACGTCAGCGCGAGGTCGCGCGACGACTGAAAGCGCGCGCCCGGCGCTTTCTCCACGCAGACTTCAACGATGCGCTGGAACTCCTGCGGCGCAACTTCCGCGAGCGCGTCGTGCTCGATGTCTTCTTTGAGGATTGCGGCGATCGTCGCGGCGCCGGAGCCGCGCTGGAACGGCCGGCGCGCGGTGACCATCTCGAAGAGGATGCAGCCGAGCGAAAAAACGTCGGCCGTTGCGTCGACCGATTCGCCGCGAAGTTGTTCAGGCGCCATGTAGCCGATCGTGCCGACGACGGTGCCGGGCGCGGTTTGAAAGACCTGCGTCGGCACGGTCGCTTCGTCGCCCTGACCGGCGAGCAGCGGATCGGTTTGCGCCAGGCCGAAGTCGAGGATCTTCAGCCGTCCGTCGGCGGTGAGGAAGATGTTCTCCGGCTTGAGATCGCGATGGACGACCGACTTCGCATGCGCGGCCGCGAGTCCTTCCGCGATCGACGCGCCGATGTCGACCGCTTCGCGCCACGACAACGGAATGCTGCCGATCCGCTCGCGCAGCGTCTCGCCGTTCAACAGTTCGGTGACGACGTAGAACGTTCCTTCGTGATCGCCGAAGTCGTGGATCGAAAGAATGTTCGGATGCGAGAGCGATGCGATGGCGCGCGCCTCGCGCTCGAAACGGATCAGCGCATCTTTGTCGTGCGCCGATTCCTTCGCGAGGATCTTGATGGCGATGTCGCGGCCGAGACGAGGATCGCGCCCGCGATAGACCTGTCCCATTCCACCTTCGCCGAGCAGCGAAATCACTTCATAAGGACCGAAATGCGTGCCCGGCGAGAACGTCATCCGGGCGCCATTCTACTTTGCGACCGCATGCTAAGCTTTTCGCAAGGTCCGACGGAGGCGTCGCAATGGTTCTGATCAACAAAGCGATCAACGAGGTCACGGTCAAGCTGGTCTATTACGGGCCGGGCTTGTGCGGCAAGACCACGAACCTCGAGAAGATCTACGGCAATCCGAAGCTCGAGAACAAAGGGAAGATGATCTCGATGTCGACGGAGACCGATCGGACGCTCTTCTTCGACTTCATGCCGATGGAGCTCGGCACGATCGCCGGTCAGAAAGTGCGCGTGCAGCTCTACACCGTTCCCGGCCAGGTGTTCTATGACGCGACGCGCAAGCTCGTGCTGCGCGGTGCCGACGGCGTCGTGTTCGTCGCCGATTCGCAGAACTCGATGCGCGGCTCGAACATCGACAGCCTCGAGAACCTGAAGACGAACCTCCGCCTCAACCGCCTCGATCCGAACAAGGTGGCGATCGTGCTTCAGTACAACAAGCGCGATCTGCCGAATGTCGACTCCGTCGAGGAGATGAATGAGTATCTGAATCCCGATCGCGGGCCGTTCGTCGAAGCGGCCGCGCGCGATGGCATCGGCGTGACAGCAACGCTGCGCGCCGCGGTCGCGAAGATTCTCGACAACGTGAAGAACAACGTCGATACGACGCTGTACGAAGCGCCGGAACTGACCGCGCCCGACATGAGCGCGAAGTCGGGCGTCGCGCAGCATTCGGCGGGAACTCCGAAGCTGTCGATGCGGACCGAGTCCGTTTCGGCTCCGCCTGCCGCGCCGCCGCCCGCTCCCGCGCCGATGGCCGTCTCACCGTTCGAGAGTGCGTTTCATGCGACGGCGGTCGAGGAGGAACCGGAGGAAGATCCGTTCGGCGCCTTCGCGGTCGTCGCGGAGCCGGAGGAAGAAGCGGGCGATCCATTCGCGGCTTCGGTGACCGCCGTGCACGACACCTCGGCCGAGCGCGACGAGATGAACGCGCTGCTGGCGAGCGCGCGGAACGTGGTGGAGTCGCTGGAGCGGGCGCTGGACGCTGCGCGGAAGCACGAGCAGGAAATTCAAGCGCGGATGTCGCGATAACTCGCCCCTCATCCGCCGCTTCGCGGCACCTTCTCCCGGTGGGAGAAGGATGATGGCGGCGAATCCCTCTCCCGGCGGGAGAGGGTGGCCGAAGGCCGGGTGAGGGGCGAGTTGGCGCCCCGCAGTACACTCGCGCGCTGAATGGCCTGGTACCAGGAATGGTTTGGCGAGGAGTACCTCGAGCTCTATTCGTATCGTGACGCCGACGAAGCGCGCGACCAGGTTGCGTTCTTTCGCGATCAGAGCGGCGCGCTCGATGGTCCGGTGCTCGATCTCGCCTGCGGCATGGGACGCCACATGCTCGAGCTCAGCATCGCCGGCTATCACGCTGTCGGTTGCGACCTTTCCTACACGCTCCTTCGCACCGGACGCGAACAACATGGACCGATGGCGGTCGCGCGGGCCGACATGCGTCACCTTCCCTTCTCCGATTCGACGTTCGCCGGACTCGTCAACTTCTTTACCAGTTTCGGATACTTCTCCAGTGAAGAAGAAAACTTCTCCGTCGTCACGGAGATGGCGCGCGTCCTTCGTCCCGGCGCCGTGTTTCTCTTCGATTACCTCAACGTCCATCGCGAGCTGGAAAAGCTCGTCGAGAAGGAAACGCGCACGACGCCGATGGGCGAGTCGCAGATCGAGCGCTGGTTCGACCGCTCGGACCGCTCGTTCAACAAACGGATAACAATCGGTCAAAAGCGATATCTGGAACGCGTTCGCGGGTACGATCTCGATGAAATTTCAGCGATGTTCAACGCCTGCAATCTCTCGATCCGCGCCGCGTTCGGCGATTTTCAGGGAAGCGCTTTCGAGCGCACGTCGCCGCGCCTGATTCTGCTCGGGAGCCGCACCGCTTGAGCGACTCTGCCTGTCCGCGCGTTTCGCTCGCGCACTATCCCGGCATGAGCCGCTTCGTCCTCGACTGGCTGGGTGGCGATCAACGTTTTCTGCCGCGCACGAAGAGCACGCCGTCACCATCCACACCCGATGCATCGCCGGAGCTCATCTCCGCGCTCATCGAATCGAATCAGCGCTGGGGACTCTTCGTTCGCGAGGAGGTCGAGTCGTGGGCGCGCGGCGAGAGCATCGCGCTCGTCGCCGGGCAGCAGGTCGGATTCGCCGGCGGTCCGCTTTACACGCTGGCGAAAATCGCGTCGCTGCTGAAGCTGAAGCGCGAGTACGCGGCGAACGGCATTCGCGCGACGATCTTCTTCTGGCTTGCGACCGAGGATCACGATTACAACGAAGTTGCGGCGCTGTCGCTGCCGGCGAAAGCTGCAAATCACGGCCGGCGTGACCTTATCCACCTTCGCGCTACGCGCGGTTTCGAATCGAAGGAAACAGTCGGGCCGCTGCCCATTCCGTCGCCGCTCATCGACGAGCTGACGACGTACATGACGATGTCGCGCCCGCCGTACCTGCGCGAAGGAATCACATTCCGCGATTCGTTCGCCGAGCTGATCGCGACGGCGATCGGCAACGGCATCGTGCTCGTCGACTCGCTGCTGCCCGAGCTCCGCCGCGCCGGCGCGCCGCTCTTCGCATCGATCGGCGCACAGTGGGACGCGGTGCAGCGCGAGCTCGCCACGCGCTCCGCCGCCCTGCACGACACCGGCTACACGCCGCAGGTCGTGCCGCGCAACAACGAGCCGTACACACTCTTCTTTCGACTCAACGCGCGCGGCGAACGCGAGCTGCTCACGTCGCCGCCCGACGTCTCATCGCCGGAGACGATCTCCACCTCGGCACTTACGCGTCCATTGCTGCAGGACTTCATCTTTCGTCCGGCGGTGTTCGTCGGCGGACCGGCCGAGGTTTCGTATTACGCGCAGATCGGTTCGCTGCATGCGCTGCTCGGCGTGACGATGCCGCGCGTCGCGCTGCGCGGACACGCGCTCGTCGCGCCGAAACGGATCGTTCGCTACTTCGAGCGCTTCGGCATCGCGCCCGAAGAAATCTTCTCGACCGCTGATGACGTCCTCGCCGAGCGCGAGCCGAAAGGCGTCGCCGAGATTCACAGCATTCGCGATGAAGCGAAGCGCGACCTGATGAAACAGATCGAGCGAATCTCCGATCTCGCGCTGCCGGCCGATCACGCGTTGGCGCGCTCCATTCATCGCTCGGTCGGCCATCTCGAATATCACTTCGACAAACTCGCCGAGCGCGCCGTGCGCGGACTGGCGCGCAAAGACCGCGAGCGTTACGCCGCCGTGAAGGAACTGATCGCGACGCTTTATCCCGATCGCGTCGTGCAGGATCGGATCGTCGGCTGGTTCGCGTGGTGGTGCGAGAGCGGCAGCTATCTCATCGATCGGCTGGTCGATGAGATCGAACCGGACAGCGACGTCTGCAAGGTGGTGAGCCTGTGATGACTGAAGTCGATCTTCTCTTTTTTGGCGCGCATCCCGATGACATCGAGCTCGGTTGCGGCGGCACGATCGTGAAAGCGGTGAAGGACGGCCTGCGCGTCGGCATGGTCGATCTCACCCGCGGCGAGATGGGCACGCGCGGCACACCGCAGACGCGCAAACGGGAAGCGGCCGCCTCCGCGCGCATCCTCGGCGCATCGTTCCGCGAGCAGCTCGATTTCTCCGACGGCGCGCTGCGCACCGGCCGTGACGAAGAGCTGCAGATCATCGACATCGTCCGCCGCACGCGGCCGAAGATCGTCTTCGCGATGTATCCCGACGATCGTCATCCCGATCACACACGCACCGGCCGCATCGTCACCGAAGCGTCGTTCTACGCGGGACTGCGCGCGCTCGAAACGGGCGTCGAGGCACACCGTCCGCATACGACGGTTTACTACGTGCAGAACTACATGGTCCCGCCGTCGTTCGTCGTCGATTGCACGAAGACGTGGAAGACAAAGATGCGCGCCATCGCCGCCTTCAAATCGCAGTTTCACGATCCGAAATCGAAGGAGCCGCTGACGTTCATCAGCGACCCGAAGTTCCTGACGATGATCGAAGCGCGCGGCGTACATTTCGGCGCGCTGATCGGCAGCGAATACGGAGAAGCGTTCGTCACGAAACAGCCGCCGCGGGTCGATGATGTGATCGCGGCGTACGGGGGCCGGGAAGTATGACGACACATCAGGTGCTGAGTGCAGAGTGCAGAGTGCTCGGTCAAAACCTCGGCCGTTACTCAGCACTCAGCACTCAGCACTCAGCACTCTTCTTATGAGAATCGGCGTCACCTGCTATCCGACTTTCGGCGGCTCCGGCGTCGTCGCGACGGAGCTCGGCCTGGCGCTGGCGCGCGGTGGCGATGACATTCACTTCATCAGTTACGCGATGCCTTCACGACTCAACGCGCTGCACGAACGCGTTCGCTTCCACGAAGTGATCGTCGCCAACTATCCGCTGTTCGATCCCTATCCGCCGTACACGCTCGCGCTCGCGACGAAGATGGCGGAAGTCGCCGCCTACGAAAAGCTCGACATCCTCCACGTCCACTACGCGATCCCGCACGCGATCAGCGCACAACTCGCCAAACAGATCCTCGGCGATCAGCTGAAGTTCGTGACGACGCTGCACGGCACCGACATCACGCTCGTCGGCCGCGATCCGAGTTACCTGCCGATCACGAAATTCGGCATCGAAGTCTCTGACGGAGTGACCGCCGTCTCGCACTGGCTGCGTGATGAAACGACGAAGAACTTCTCGACGGCGAAAGAGATCCAGGTGATCCCGAACTTCGTCGATCCGCAACGTTTTCAGCGGCACAAGAGCTCGTTCTGTTCGATGTTCACGAATGCCGGCGAGAAGATGCTCTGCCACGTCTCGAACTTCCGTCCGGTCAAGCGCGTCCTCGACGTGCTCGAAGTTTTCGAGCGGGTCAATCAGCGCGTGCCGAGCCGGCTGATCATGATCGGCGACGGTCCCGATCGCTCGCGCGCCGAGTCGTTCTGCCGCGAGCACAATCTGCGCGATCGTGTCTTCTTCCTCGGCAACGTCCCGAATGTGGAAGAGATCGTCGGCGCCAGCGATCTCTTTCTGCTGCCTTCCGAAGCGGAGTCGTTCGGCATGGCGGCGCTCGAAGCGCTGGCGTCGGAAGTGCCGGTCATCGGCACGAGCAGCGGCGGACTGCCGGAAGTCGTCGTCGACGGTGAGACCGGTTTCCTGCTGCCGGTCGGCGACGTCATCGCGATGGCCGAGCGCGCCATCGAGATCGTCAGCGATGAAGCGCTGCGACGGAAGATGGGCGCGCTCGGACGACAGATGGTCATCGAGCGTTTCGATGAGAATCGGATCGTGCCGCAGTACCGCGCGTTCTACGAGCGCGTGATCGGTTAAGGCTCCGCGCGCACGCCGCCGACCGGTCCGCTGCCGCCGTAAATCTCGCCGTAACGCGCATAGCTGTTCATCACTTTGCGCACGTAATGCTTCGTCTCGTCGAAGTTGATCGAGGAGAGGAAGAAGTCCTCGCCGGCGGCCGGCGCGAAGCGTGACCAGAGCGCGACCTGATTCGGTCCGGCGTTGTAGGCGGCGGCGGTTTTGTAGCGATCGGCGCTGAATTTTCCCGACAGCTCGCTGATGTATTTCGCGCCGAGGCGGATGATGACCCTGGGGTCGTAGAGCTCCTCGGGGGCGAGATCGACG
>JAOBAU010000148.1 GCA_025463165.1 Acidobacteriota bacterium
GCCGTCCCTTTTCACCGCCGGACAGATCGCGCGTTTTCTTGAAGACGTCGTCGTCGAAGAAGGAGAACTGCGCGAGATACCTGCGCGCCTGTTCTTCCGTTTGCGAATGATCGAGATTCCAGACCTCATCGATCACTTTGCCTTTCGGATCGAGATCGCCGAGCGTCTGGTCGTAGTAGCCGACCTGAACGTTGTGTCCGTAGATGATCGTGCCGCCGAGCGGCTGCAGCCTGCCCGCGAACGTCTTCAGCAGCGTCGATTTGCCGGAGCCGTTCGGCCCCATGATCGCGTAACGCTCGCCGCGCCGGACCGTCATCGTCAACTCATTGACGATCTTCTTTTCCTCGTAGCCGACGGAAAGTTGATCGGTCGTCATCGCGATCGCGCCGGAGCGCGGACCGGCGTCGAGGCGGAAGTTCGCGAACGTCTCATCAGTCGCCGGCCGCTCCAGCTCATCGATCTTCTCGAGCGCTTTGCGGCGCGACTTCGCCTGCTTCGTCTTCTGGCCGGCGAGGTTGCGGCGGATGAAGTCCTGCGTCTTCTCGATGTACTCCTGCTGCCGTTCGTAATCGACCGCCATCTTCTCCATCCGCTCTTCACGGAGCTGGAGGAAGCGCTCGTAGTTGCCGTTGTACTCGATCAGCTTTCCGTGCGAGAGCTCGATGATCTTGCCGATGGCGCGATTGAGAAACGTCCGGTCGTGAGAGATGAGGAGATAGCTGCCGTTGAACGACTGCAGGAACTCTTCGAGGAACTCGATGCCGTTGAGATCGAGATGGTTGGTCGGCTCGTCGAGCAGCAGCAGATCGACTTTCGTCAGCAGGACGCGCGCGAGCATGGCGCGGTTCTGCTGGCCGCCGCTGAACTCCGCGATCGGGCGCTGCCAGTCGTGCTCATCGCTGAACCCGACACCGCCGAGCACGCGCTCGACTTCCGAATGCAGCGTGTAACCGTTCGCAAGCTCGTACTCATGCTGAAGGTCGGCGTACTTTTCGAGCAGCCGATCGTGATCGGGACGGGCGACGTCGGCGAGATCGTGTTCGATGGCGCGCATCTTCCGCTCGATGTCGAGCACGTTCGCGAACGCCGTCTCGACGTAGTCGAAGAGCGACATTCCCGGCTCAGCGTCGAGGTGCTGGCCGACATGACCGATGGTCAGTCCGGATGCGCGGATGATCTGGCCGTGATCGGGCTCTTCCTGCTTCAGCAGGAGCTTGAACAGCGTGGTTTTTCCGGCGCCATTGCGGCCGACAAGGCCGACTTTTTCGCCGGGATTGTGCTGCCACGTCGTCCCTTTCAGGATGTCGTGCGGGCCGTAGGCTTTCTCAATGTTCTCGAAGCGATAAAGCATGTCAGGGTACGCGTAACACCTTCGCGTCCTTCCGCATGCCACGCACGTCGAATGCGCGGTTCGACTCCAGTTCGATCGGGAACTCGCGCAACGCGGCGGCGATCGATTGCCAGAGCTGCACGATCCAGAGCGGCGTCGATTGCGCGACCGGCGCGGAGGAGATTCGCAGATCGAGCGGCGCGATGATCACGCGAGTCCGCGCGATGCCGGTCTCAGCCACGAGCGTGAACACTTCCTCGATCGCCGGATCGCCGATGGCGACGCAGCCGATCGAGACGTTCTTTCCGTGAATGAAGATGTCGCCGCCGAGACGCATGCGATGTTCGCGCGCGGCGTTCAGACGATCGAATGCATTCGGATAGCCGACCTTCATCGAGAGGTGATAGCTGCTGGCCGGATTGAGCTGCTCGATCGCGTAGAGCCCTTCCGGCACCTGATAGTCGCCTTCGCGCAACTTCGGCCCGACACCGCCGCTCGCCGCGAGCACCGGGTAGTCGCGCAGGTAATGCCACGCGCCTTTCGAGTCCGCGACCCAAATCGCCAGCCGCCGCTCCTGCTTGAACACGAGCAGCGTGACGCGCCGCGGCGGCCACGAAACTCCGGCACGTTTGACATACGGCGCGAGCCGGCCGTGCGCTGCGCTTCCGTATTGTGCGAGCGCATCGGCGACCGTGCGCGAGCGCGGCGCGAAGCGGAGATACAGCGCGTACGAAGCAGCGCCCGCAATGATGATGGCGAGCAGCGCGGTGATGATGATTCGGCGGCGTGGCATCGCCTGCTAAAGTACTCGGATGCGTCTCGCAGTCAACATCGATCACATCGCCACGATCCGTGAAGCGCGCAAGAGCGACGAGCCCGATCCGATCGCCGCCGCCGTGCTGTGCGAGCTCGCCGGCGCGCAGGGAATCACCGTCCATCTGCGCGGCGATCGCCGCCACATCCAGGATCGCGACGTCGAGCTTTTGCGGCGCACCGTTTCAACGCATCTCAACGTCGAGATGGCGGCGACGTCGGAGATGGTGCGCATCGCGCAAACGATCAAACCGCACCGCGTCACGCTCGTGCCGGAACGGAAAGACGAGCTGACCACCGAGGGGGGGCTCGACGTCGTGCTCCACTCGGGAAATCTCGAGAAGGTCGTCCGTCAGCTGCTCGACTCCGCGATCGACGTCTCGATCTTCGTCGATCCCGACCTCGAGCAGATCCGCCACTGCAGCAAGATCCACGCGCCGAAAATCGAGATCAACACCGGCCGTTTCACCGACGCCTGGCGACTCGGCAACTGGCCGGCGGAAATCGAGAAGATCACCACCGCCGCACGCGGCGCACGAAAGATGGGTCTGAACGTCTTCGCCGGACACGGCCTCAACTACCGCAACATCGACGCGATCGCCGGCATCGCCGACATCGAGGAGCTGAACATCGGCCACTCGATCATCGCGCGTGCGGCACTGGTCGGACTCGAGCGCGCGGTGCGCGAAATGGCGGAGCTGATGCGCAATCCGCGACGACTGCCGGCGCGCTAAGTCCGCAGCTCGCGCAGCGCGCGCCGCGCGGCGGAAACGCGCTCCGCATCGACGTGGTTCGAGAAGCGCTCCTCCTCGTACATCGCGATCAGCGGTTCGAGCGCTTCCGCCGCCTGCGGATTCGCGAGGCGCAGCCGTTCGAGCGCTTCGTGCATCGTCATCGAGTCATTCACGTCGATGCCGAGCCGGCGGAGATGTTCGGTGAGGAGCGAGGAAAGCGGACGGCGAAGGTGGCGCAGCCCGATGATTGCAAAGCCGATCGCGATCAGCGTCGCCAGCGTCATCAGAAAACGGAACGACAGCACTTCGCGCACGGATGCTGCCGCGCCTGTGCGGAGCTGTGCCGTGAGCGTGCGCACGCGCGTGATCACCTCGATCGCCAGCGTCACCTGATCGCCGAGGCCGAACGTCAGGATGTAGCGGTCCCAGTAATAGTTGATCGAATCGCCAAGCGCCGACGCGTAGACGCGAATCAATCCCTGCTGCGCATTGCCGGGCCGAAGCGTCGGCGGCGTTGGATCGAACGTCTCCCACATATCGCCGGTCCACACCTCCACCCACGCGTGCGCGTCCTGACGCCGGACGACGAAGTAGCCGGTGAGAGGATTGAGTTGTCCGCTGTAAAAACCACCGACGATGCGCGCCGGAACGTTCAGCGACGACAGCAGCGCCACCATGCCGGCGGCGAAGTATTCACAGTGACCGCGGCGCACCTTCAGCAGGAAATCATCGACCGTCATCGCGCCGCGGCCGATGCTGGCGGGATCGGCGACGTACGTGAACTTCGTCGCCAGATGCTCTTCGATCCGCTGCGCCTGTTTCTTCGGTTCGACAGCGTCACCGACGATCTGTCTAGCCATCAGCGCGACCGGCGGCGTGACCGGATAGTTGCTCACGGCGACCGGCCGCGGCTTCAATGAACGGATCTCGCGCGCCATGCGCACGTCGTAGCTGATCAGATCGCTGCGCGTCTGCCACGTGATGAAGACGTCGCGCGTCGGTGCTTCGGCGACCTGCGGCAGACCGACGATCTCGTATGTGCCGACCGGCAGGAAGAGTCGCGTGCCGACGATGAGGCGCTGCTGAATGACGGCGCGGCGGGTGAAGCCGGACGGACGGGCGATGCGCGCCACGCCGTCGCGCACGTCGATCGGCAGAAACTCGCGGCGCGCCTGGCGCCACTCATTGTGGCCGAAGCGATCGTAGACCGCGCCGCGCAATCGCAGCGGCGTAAAAAACGGGATCGCTTCCTGACTCATCCAGATGCGCGACACCACTCCCGGATCGCCAACCGACGTGCGCGGCTGATTGAAATCGATGGTCTCGCTCAGGCCGGTCGCCGCGTTCGTCAGTCCGCCGCCGATTCCCGGCAGCAGCGGATTGCGCACGCGCGGCAGCAGCGGAAAGAGCAGCATTCCGACGAGCGTCGTGCCGCAGAGATAGAACGCAGCGGCGCGTCCGGACGGCAGCTCGCGCGCCGGCGTCATGTCGATCGAGCGCGCGCTTTCTTCATGACTGATGTGCATCAGCTGCCGGAACATCAGGAACGTGAAGATGATCACGAACGGCAGGATGAGGATGTGCGTCGCGGTGGCGATGCTGGCCAGAAACAGCAGGCTGGTCGTCAGCAGCCGCTGCGACTGATTGCGCGTCCGCACCGATTCGATCGGCTGATACGCGGCGATGAAGAGGATGAGATGCGTCGACGCGGCGATGGCGTTGCGAGAGATCACGACCGCGTCGATGACGTAGAAGAACATATACGCCACGGCGAGCGCGCGCATGACGCCGGTCGGGATGAGCTCCGGTCCTTTGCCCATCACCACGCGGATGGTGATGCCGAGCATCACGACGTGAAACGCAATCAGCGGCGCCATGCCGATGGCCTGTGTGACGTACAGCGGGAGCGCCGCGAACATCGCCAGCACGAGGGTTTCGAGCTCACGCGCTTTTTGCGTCATCGACCCTCCGCACCGCGAACAGCAGCGCGCCGCGCTCCAGCGTCTGCGTGACCGGCTCATGCGTCGCCTCGACGAGCGCCAGCGCGCGGAAAAGCACGCGCGACGATTCGCCGGCCGTCGCTCGCAGCGCGACGCGCGGCATCGTCAGCAACACTTCCACTCCGCGGCCGAGCGAGTCATGGATGAACGTCGCCGCCTCGGTGATCATCAGCTCAAACTCGTCGTCGCCGACGTCGCGCGGTTTGTGCGGATCGACGACGACGTGCACGGCGCGGCCCGATTCAAGCTCGGTCTGTTTCATGATCCAGCGGCCGAGCGCTGCCGACTTTTTCCAGTAGACGTGACGCAGCGAATCGCCGCGCACGTAGTCGCGGAAAGAGTGCACGTCGGTCCCCGGCCCGATGCGATTCGCGGAGCTGAGCTCCCCTTCGATCGGTGCGAAGCGGACGCGCGCCGATTCACCTTCGAGCAGATGCGGGAAGACGATCACTTCGCCGCTCATTCGCATGCGGCGCTTCTTCAGAAAGAAGCCGAACGGATAGCGCGTGTAGAGATCGATCTGCCGCAACTCGATCCGTCCGCGACGCGCGAAAAGAAACTGCACGTTGACGTCGATCGCACCGCGTCGCGGCACGATTGGAACGAACACCGGATGCGCGAGCTCGGCCGAGACGATGATGACGTCGCGCACGTTCCAGATGCGCGAGTCGTTCGCAATCCGCAGCCGTCCCTCGGCGATCCGACCCGCCCACGCTTCCTCGACGGAGCTGAAATCGATGACGAGATGTTTGAGTCCGCCCTTCGACGCGACGCCGGAGAGGAGCAGCGCGCCGAGCATGAATGTGAGTCCGATGTAGAGCGAGTTGTTGCCTGTGTTGATCGCCGCGAATCCGATGACGATGGTGAAGAGGACGAAGCCCGTTCCGACGCGGGTCAGGCGGACGACGCCGTTGAATGTGAAGGTGTCAGCGGGCACGGAATCCACCGCAAGTAGAAGGTTTGACAATGCGCGTGCGCCGAGGGAGCCTCGGTGTGTGATGTTCAAGGTAGATACGAAGTTCTTCTTTCATTCGTTCTGCGAACTGTGCAGAGAAGCCGGGTTGTTATGGCTCGTCTTCTCGATGCTCGATCGGCTCGTCAGTGAGACGTTGACGCTGTCGTGGTCCCTCGGAAATTGTGGTGCAGCACTCGCGTTGTGGTTCATCGGCACGGTACTGGAGGCAAGACAGCGATGGTTAACTGGTGGACGGAACCGCACGGGGACTGGCTCGCAACCGTAACAGTGATGGTGTTTTGCGGCATGGCCGGATTGCTCACGATGGCGGTGATCAAACTCTCCGAGCGCACGGAACGCCGCGAGCTCGAAGAAGAAAAGCGCCGCGCTACCGCGGCACCGGAATCTCACTGAGCATCCGCTGAATGAAGCGGCCTTCCGCCGCCGAATCGCCGCGCATCGCTCGCCGATCCTTCAGCACCACACGGTGCGACAACACCGGTCCGGCGAGACGCTTCACATCCTCCGGAATCACGAAGTCGCGGCCATTCACCATCGCCAGCGCCTGCGCCGCTTTGAAGTACGTCAGCGCTCCGCGCGTCGATACACCGAGCGCGACATCCGGATGCGTTCGCGTCGTCTGCACCAGCGTCATCAGATATTCGACCAGCGACTCATTCACGTGTACGAGCGCCACCCGCTCCTGCAACTCGCGCACTTCCTGTTCGTCGAGCACCGGATCGAGATTTTCGAGCGCATCGTGCGCACCACCGGCGCGCAGCAGTTTCTTCTCATCGCTCAGATTCGGATAACCGATCGTCAGCCGCATCAGAAAACGATCGAGTTGCGACTCCGGCAGCGGATAGGTTCCGACATGCTCGACCGGATTCTGCGTCGCGAGCACGAGGAATGGCTCCGGCAACGGCAGCCGCTTCTTCTCGATCGAGATCATCCCTTCGCTCATCGCTTCGAGCAGCGCCGACTGCGCCTTCGGCGTGGCACGATTGATCTCGTCCGCGAGCAGCACGTTCGTAAAGATCGGCCCGGAGATGAACTCGAACTCCTGCTCGTCCTGGTTGTACACCGTGACGCCGACGATGTCGGCCGGCAGCAGATCGCTCGTGAACTGAATGCGCTGAAACGACAGCGACAGCGAGCGCGCCAGCGCGTGCGCCAGCGTCGTCTTGCCGACGCCGGGAACGTCTTCGAGCAGGATGTGGCCTTTCGCGAGCAGCGAGGCGATGCAGAACTGCACCACCTCCGATTTTCCGCGGATGACTTTCTCGATGTTCGCCTGCAGTGCGGCGATCTTCTCGAACGATCGATTCGGTGCGATTGCTGCTTCGGACGCCATCTGTACGCTCACACGGATGAAGACGCGCCCATGCGCGCAAAGGTCACAGCTTCCTGTATTCGGGTCCGCCACCACCCTCCGGCGGCACCCATGTAATCACCTGATAAGGATCCATGATGTCGCACGTCTTGCAGTGGAAACAGTTGGTGAAGTTCAGGAACGGCACTTTCCCGCGGCCGTCCGCGGTCGGCTGCGGCTCGTAAACATTCGCGGGACAGAAGTGCAGACACGGGTTTCCGAACTCCTCGGTGCAGCGCGTAATGCACACCTCCGTATCAGCGATGAGCAGATGCGGTGGCTGGTTTTCTTCGTGAACCACACCACCGTAGTAAACGTCGCTCACCTTGTCGAAGGTGTACGTGTTGTCAAACTTCATCTTCCCGGGTGGGCGAGGATCTTCAGTGCCGAAGTAACGCTGAATCCGTTCCATCCGCTCGTGCCCCGCGTGTCCTTCGAGTCGGTTGAAGAAACCGAATCCGCGACCGCCGGTCACGATGCCGACTCCCGCATTGAGCATGCCAGCGAGCTGGCCGTACTCGAATGCCTGATGGAAGTTGCGCTGCGACCACAACTCTTCGCGCGCCCATGACGCTTCGAACAACGACTCGTATGTCTGCAGTTGCGCCGACGAGTAGTCCTCCGCGACGAGCGCCTGATACGCCGCCTCGGCTGCCAGCATTCCCGACTTGATGCCGAGGTGAATGCCCTTGAGGCGAGCGCCATTGAGATAGCCGGCAGAGTCGCCGGTGATGAGAAACCCGTCGCCGTACGAGCGCGGCATCGAGAAGTAGCCGCCCTCCGGAATCGCCTTCGCGCCGGCCGCGATCATCTTCCCGCCTTCGAGCAGCTGGCGAATCGACGGATGCAGCTTGTAACGCTGGAACTCGTGATGTGGATCGAGCGTCGGATTGCGATAGTCGAGTCCGATCACGAGACCGATGTCGACGATCCGATCTTTCATCCCGTAGATGAAACCGCCGCCGAACGTGTCGGTATCGAGCGGCCAGCCCATCGTGTGAATGACGCTGCCCGGCGCGAACCGATCGTCCGGCAGCTGCCACAGCTCTTTGATCCCGACCGAATAGACCTGCGGATTTTTTCCCGCGTAGAGCTCGAACGCTTCCGCGAGCTGCTTCGTCAGCGTGCCGCGCGGACCTTCGGCGAGGATGACGACCTTCGCGCGAACGTCAACGCCCGGCTCGAAGTTCGCCTTCGGCTGACCGTTCTTGTCGATCCCTTTGTCGCCGGTGCGAACGCCGACGACGCGTCCTTCTTCGATGAGCACGCGCGACGCGGCGAACTCCGCGAAGAGATCGACGCCCATCTCACCGACGATCGGCGCCAGCCAGCGAACGAGCTCGCCGAGCGAGATCACGTAGTTGCCGTGGTTCTGCAGCGGCGGCGGCATGATCGGCG
Organism: Acidobacteriota bacterium; assembly: GCA_025463165.1. Classification (GTDB taxonomy): domain Bacteria; phylum Acidobacteriota; class Thermoanaerobaculia; order Gp7-AA8; family Gp7-AA8; genus JAOBAU01. The sequence continues at coordinate 8,603 of JAOBAU010000148.1, forward strand.
CCGCGATCTTCATCTTCTCGAACATGTACCAGAACGCGTCCGACGTCACCGGCGACTCCACCGGACAGCCGCGCTCGAGCCAGTCGGGCATCAGCTCGGAGATTCCGCGCGGATCCATGACCGCGCCGGAGATGCCGTGCGAGCCGATCTCTTTCCCCTTTTCGAGAAGAGCGATCGAGAGACCTTCGAGCTTTTTCTCGTTGGCCGGTGAATCGTTGTGCGCCTTCACCAGCGTGGCGAGCTGATACGCGGCCGCCAGTCCTGCCGGCCCCGCGCCGACGATCACGACGTCGACGTCCAGCGTCTCGCGCTCGATTCCGGGAAGTTCTGCCATTGATGCTCCTTCAGCGAAAAGTCGGGCGTGATTGTACTTGCCTGCGCGGTTCGTGCGCGCAGGCGCTATTCTGTCGCGACGCCCGATGGTCCAATTCGCGCTGCCACTCACCGTGCTGTTTGTCCTGAGTGCAACGACTTCTTTCTTCGCGACACGCATCGTGAAGGCGGTCGCCGAGCGCGTCGGCGCCATCGACGTTCCTGATTCCCGCAAGCACCACGCGAACGCCACCCCGCGCCTCGGCGGTCTCGCCATCATCTTCGGATTCGGCTTTCCGCTGATGCTTCTCGCCGGCGCACCGCGCGCCGCCGAGCTCGTCTCCAAAAACCTGACGTATCTCTTTGCCGTGCTCGCCGGCGGCTCGCTGATCGTCGGACTCGGCGTCTACGACGATCTCCAGCGCTGGGGTGGCTCTCCAGCAACTCGGCCGCTAATGGCGAAAACCGGCTGGCGTCACTGCCGGCCCAACGGATCTCGAGCAGGTAATCTTGCCCTTGCACGAGACCAAGCTCGCGCAGGCCGGCGTCGAGCAGGGATATCTGGATCTTGCTTGAGCTTGCGTCGGCAGCCCCGCTGCCGAGAAATGCGATAACCAGCCTGGCTTTCTGCGCACGCGCCGCGAGCGGTAA
>JAOBAU010000157.1 GCA_025463165.1 Acidobacteriota bacterium
CCGTCGTCGTCATCGAGCACAACCTCGACGTCATCAAGACCGCCGATCACGTCATCGATCTCGGTCCCGAAGGCGGAGACGAAGGCGGACGAATCATCGGTACCGGTACGCCGGAACAGATAGCGAAACTGAAGCAGAGCCCGACCGGCCAGTACCTGAAAAAGATGCTGGCGAAAGACGTAGCGCTCGCCGCGAAGTAGCAGCTATTCGATCGCGCGAACGACGAAGAGCGGTGGCATCGGCCACGGCGAAACTGTCGCCAGCGCATCGAACGCGCCGGACGCGATCGTGTACGGATCGGTCTTCTGCCACGCCAGAATGCGCAGCGGCGCGCGCGGCAGATTGCGCGCGGTCCAGAGTCCGTCGCGCTCGGTCGCGGCAGACGACCACGTGAGAAAAGAGAGCGCGATTCCGCGAACGGGGATGTTCTCGAACCACATCGCCAGCCGCGCGGCACGTGCGGTGTCGCGGCGATCGATACGAAGCGTGACGGCCTCCTGCGGTGCCGCGAGTTTCAAGGGAGCTTGCTCGACTTCGTTGCGCCAGACGCGCAGTGCGCTCGCGGCGCGTGGATGACGAACGAGCAGCAGCGCGCCGCTCGGCAGTTTTGGAAGCTCGACGTTGCCATCGGCGTCCGCACCGCCGCGCCAAAGTGAGTCGTCGCCGCCGGCGTCTGTCGCGAGGAGCTCCGCGTTCGCGGCCGGCGCGCCATCCGGCAGCAGTATGTGCAGCTCGCTCGTTGCATCGACAGGTCGCAACGTAATGTCGAGCGTGCGCGTGCTGTCGCCATCGATCGTGTACGTCGCACTTTCGGAGCGCTGAAATCCTTTCGCTTCCGCCGCGACTTGGATCGTCCCGCTTCGCAGCGCCGGCAACACCGCTTCGCCGTGTTCGTCGGTCGTCTCGCGCTGCACGACGTTCTCCCGTCCGTGCTGCGCCGACTCCCACGTGTTGTTGACCATCACCGTCGCGCCGGCGATCGCCAGACCATCCTTCGCACTGCGCACGCGCGCCGTGTAATGCGTGTCGGGAAGGTTGAAGTCGAACGTGCCGCTGTCATCGACGGAGATCAGCGACGTGAACGGCGCCTTCTGTCCATCGGCATGAACGCGCACGATGTAATCGCGCGGCAGCCAGAGCGTCGTCGCGTAAGCGCCGGCGTCATCCGTCAGCGTCTCGATCCATTCGTCACCTTCGTTCATGAATGTCACGCGGGCATGCGTCGGCGTTTTCCCGACGTGAACCGTGCCGCTGATCGCAAGCGGCGCGAGCTGCCACTCGACGGCCGCGTCGGCGCCATCGCTGAGGTCGACGTTCCGCGCGAACTTCCACGGCGGAATGTTGAGGATCACGCGATACGGCTCTGGATCGAGTGCATCGATACGCAGCGGTTCGCCGGCGGTGATCGCCTGGCGACGGACGTAGTCCTTCGTGCCGGGACGTCGCACGTCAATCGACATCGGCGGCAGCGACGGTTTCCCGTCAAGCGTGATCGAGATCTTCAGCGACGGCTTCGACTTCAGCTCGCCGCGCACGGTGCTCATCGCTCCGGCACGCAGTGCGATCTCGGGACCGTCATACAGCAACGTCGGATGCGTGGCCACGAGCTTCGCCGAGCGCCCTTCGACGCCGTACCAGATCGCGTAAACGCGATAGCCGTCGACGATCGCGTCCGGCGGATACGAGCGATCGCCGATCTGCAGCGCCAGCGAGACCGGTTCCGAATGCGCGACGCGCGGCGGCTTCAACTCGACGAAGACGGACGCGGTGCCGCTCTTCGGTTTCTCCGCAACGACGCGAACCGTCTTCGCGGCCGGCAACTCAACTTTGCGAATGAACGCGATCGCATCGTTCGACTTGCGATCGAACATCGCGCCAATGACCGCTCCCTGTTGCATCCGCACCGGAGTGGATGCGGTGCTGCCGAGCTCCGTGCGAATGAACCCGCGCCACATGCGTGTCAGGTGAATGTAGCGGACCACAACGTCGTCGCCGAGCCCATGTCCTTCGCGCAGCGCGATGAAGCCCGCGGGAACCATTGAGTAAGTGCTCGGCTGACCCCGCTCACCGTTGCCCGTCACAAGTAATTGCGTGTAGGTCGCGGAGATGGTGTCGTGCTGTTCGAGCCACTGGTAGTAGCGACCGTTCGGCGGTGCGAACCACGCGCCGCATGGGTAGAGCGTGCGCTTCTCCGGCTCATCCCAGCGCGCGACATGCACTTCGCAGCCCGCTATCGGAAGGTAAGCGCCCGGCCTGCCGTCAGCTCGCAGCGTCGCCGGCCAGTCGAGTAGCGCCGGCCGCCCATTGATGACGCCGTTTTTCGGCTCCGGAAGCGGCGGCCGCTGCGCGAGTAGCGGCACAGCGAAGAGCAACGCAAGCAGGGTTGTTCGAAGCCGGGTCATACGCAGCATTTATGAAATGTGCCGCCCAGGCAGTTCGCTCCCGACATGCGGTAGCAGTAGTCGTAGTAGTGGCTGTCGTCTGGCGTCACGATGATGATGCAGCCGTCCTGTGTGCATGTCATTCCGCAGTTCAGGTCCGGTTGGCGGCTGCAATCGGGCTGCAGCGGTGCGGGCAGGTTCGATGCGACCATCGACAAAGCTACGGCAAGAAACATGACTCGTGCAGACCGCATGGTTTCTCTCCTTCCTGCTATAGCTAATATCTTAAGCCATCCACCAGCGCGTTTGAAAACGCGATCGCCCCTCTCGAATTCATATGCTCCGCATCGCCGAAGTTTCGCCGATCGCGCGCGAACGCTTCTCCACCAACCAGCGCAAGTCCATCGATGTACGGCGCACCGCTCGCCGCGGTGATCCTTCGCACGCGCGCGTCGAAGCCGGAGCTCGCATCCTCCGTCCGGCGAATGCCGATCGCCGTCGGGATTCTCACGATCACCACTCGCGTGCCGCGCGCGCGGAAACGTTTCACGACAGCAATCAATCGCGCCGATGTCTCCGCTTCGT
>JAOBAU010000163.1 GCA_025463165.1 Acidobacteriota bacterium
CCTTCGACAAGCGAGTCATCGCATCGCTGATCGAACAGAGTGAAGGGAACGTCTTCCTCGACGTCGGCGCGCACTACGGTTTCTATGCGGCGTTTCTCGCGCAGGCATTGTCGAGACGAGCGGGAGCGCGCGTGCTTGCATTCGAGCCGGATGCGAAAAGCTTTGCCTGTCTCGAACGGACTGTCGCGGCGAGCCGCGGTTCCGTCGACGTCGCCGCGGTGCGAATGGCCGTCGGCGATTTCGACGGCAACGTCACGCTGCATCGCGCCGCCGGCGCCGCCTGCGCGCATACGTACAGCGACGCCAGCAGCAGCAGCTTTGACACCGCGCCGATCCGTCGCCTCGACACGCTCGCGCAGGAACTGCTGCGCGATGGCGACCGTATCGCATTCATGAAAGTAGACATCGACGGCGCCGAGCCGTCGCTCCTGCGCGGCGCGGCCAGGACGCTCGAGCAGCATCGTCCGCTCGTCTTCATGGAGTTCGGTCCGCCCGGACTGCGCGCCGCCGGCGCCGATCCGCGCGAGCTCTTCACGCGCCTCTGCACCGAGTTCCACACCTACTGGGTGATCTTCGATCGCGGCGCCGTCCGCGCCGTCACCGCCGCCGACTACGACGAGCTCGAACAGCACGTCGGCGATCGCGTCACCGATCTCGTTCTCTCGCGCCGCCCGCTTTCGTTTCCCGACTTCGCCTGATGGCTCTTCCGCCGTTGCTCGTGATTTCCTGCGATCGGTACTCCGATCTGTGGGAACCGTTTTTCCGCGTGCTCCGCGCGCGCTGGCCGGATTGTCCGTTTCCGCTCTTCCTCGGCACGAATCACAAGACCTGCGCGATCGACGGCGTCACGACGATCAACATCGGCGATGACGTCAGCTGGACCTCCGGCGTTCGCGCCATGCTCGATCATCTCGACAGCGACGACGTGATTCTTTTCCTCGAAGATTTTTTCCTGATCGAGCCGGTCGATACCGCCGCCGTGCTGCGCCTCGTCGACGTCGCGCGCAAGCATCGCATCGGCAGTCTGCGGCTCGCGCCGCTGCCCGCACCGACGCCGCTGCCGGCACTCGCATCGGAAGTTGACGGCATCGGGATCGTGCAACCCGGCGACGTCTATCGCGTCTCGACGCAGCCGGCCATCTGGCGCATCGAGACACTTCGCAAGCTGCTCCTTCCCGGATTCAGCGCGTGGGACTTCGAGCACCTAGGCACGCCGCTCAGCGCGGAGCTCGACGATCCGTTTTGGGGTCCGCTCGCGCCGTCGATCGTCTACGACCACGGCGTCGAGAAAGGGAAGTGGAAGCCGGAAGGGGTGGCGATCTGTCGCGCCGCCGGCGTCGAGCCCGATCTCTCCGCGCGCCCGCTCTTCACCGCCGCCGAACTGAAATCTCACCTCGCCGCCGCCGAACCGGCCATGCGCGAATACGCGATTCAGCGCGACGCCATCGACGCCTTCGCACGCGGAGAGCGCGCCGCCGGATTGCGTCTCATCGCGCGCGGTTTGCGACGCCGTCCCGCCGCGCTGCCGCTCTGGGCGCTCGTGCCGTTCGGCATCGCTGGTCCGCGCGCGGTGGCGTGGCTGCGTCATCGTCATCTGCATCGAAAGATCGACGCGGCGCGCCGCAACTTCGAACGGAAGCTGGCCGGAGGAGCGCGCTGATGTGCGGCATCACCGCCATCGTCGGCCCGCGCGCGAAGTCGTACGCCGACGCGAACGCGCGGATGGTCGACGCCATCAGTCATCGCGGTCCCGACGCGCGCGATGCATGGTCGCTCGACGGCTGCACGCTCGGTCACGCGCGGCTCGCCATCATCGATCTCACCACCGGCGCGCAACCGATGTCGGACATTTCCGGCCGCTGGTCGATCGCCTTCAACGGCGAGATCTACAACTACCCGGAGCTGCGCGACAAGCTCGAAGCGCTCGGCCATGAATTTCGCACGCACTCCGATACCGAAGTGCTGATCGCCGGCTACAAAGAATGGGGCGCGGCGGTCGTCGATCGGCTGCGCGGCATGTTCGCATTCGCGCTGTGGGACGCGCAGGAACGAGCGCTTTTCGTGGCGCGCGATCTCTTCGGCGAGAAGCCGCTCTATTACGCGACGACGAACGACGGCACGCTGCTGCTCGCGTCGGAACTGAAAGCGATCATCGCGTCCGGACTCATCGATGCGCAGCTCGATCGCGATGCCGTCGATGCGTACCTGACGCTCGGCTACGTGCCGCCCGATCGGACGATCTATCGCAACATTGAGACGCTGCCGCCCGCGCATCACCTGACATGGCGCGACGGAAAGATCGTCGTCACGCGCTACTGGCTGCCGAAGTTCGACACGCGCACGATCTCGCTGCACGACGCCGCCGATGAGCTGCGGCGACTGATTCGCCAGGCGGTCGAACGCCAGATGACCGCCGACGTTCCGGTCGGCGCGTTTCTCAGCGGCGGTCTCGATTCCAGCACCGTCGTCGCGCTGATGCAGCAGCACAGCAACATCCCGGTGAAGACGTTCTCCGTCGGCTTCGGGAAGTACATCAATGAGTTGCCGTACGCGCGCGCCGTCGCCGAGCGCTACAACACCGAGCACCACGAGATCGACCTCGGCGAGCCCGACGTCGCCACGCTCATCCAGCGAATGGCGCGCGTCTACGACGAGCCGTTCGCCGACACGTCGAACATCCCGACCTATCTCGTCTCCGAGTTCGCGCGACGTTCCGTGAAAGTCGTGCTGTCGGGCGACGGCGGCGATGAGTTGTTCGGCGGTTACTGGTGGTATCCGGCGCTCGCGAAGTCGGAGAAGATCGCGGCGCCGCTCGCGCAGTGGGCGGTGTTGCGGACGTTCAGCAAACTAATGCGACATCGCTATCGTCCGCTCACGATTCGCTCGCACGCCGCCGGACTCGCCGCGCGCTGGAGCGACGTCTGGACTCGCGACATCATGACGCAGACCGTTTTTCGCAAACACGAGCGTGCGCGCCTGTGGGGAAGCGGCGAGGTCGCATCGTTCGAGCCGGGCGGTTACTACAAACCGTCGAGCGACACGCACGGACTCAATCGCGCCTTCTACTTCGATCTGACCTCGTATCTGCCGGGCGACATCCTCGTGAAAGTCGATCGCGCCGCGATGGCCCACGGACTGGAAACGCGCGCACCGCTGCTCGATCGCGACGTCGTCGAGTTCGCGCTCTCGCTCCCCGAAACGCTGAAGGTGAACGGCACCGCCGACACGAAGCTCGTATTGAAGGAAGCGTGCCGGCAGTTCTGGCCCGAGTCACTCTGGAATCGCCCGAAGCAGGGCTTCGGCGCGCCGACCGCCGCGTGGCTCGCGCAGCCGGCGATGCGTCCGCTGCTCGATCGCGTCTTCGCCGCCAATTCGCCGCTCCGCACGCTGCTGCCCGGCGTGCGCGGCGACATGAAGAACGGCAGCGACTACCGCGCGTGGTCGCTCTTCACGCTCGGCCTCTGGCTGGACGCGCGCGAGGTGAAGCCGTGACGTCGCCGCGCGTGACTGTGCTGATGTCGGTCTTCAACGGCCAGCGCTATCTGCGCGAAGCGATCGACTCGATCCTCGCGCAAACGTTCAACGACTTCGAGCTGCTGATCATCGACGACGCCTCGACCGACGATTCGCGCGCGATCCTCAACTCATACAACGACGCGCGCATCCGCGTGATCACCAACGAAACGAATCGCGGACTCACCGCCTCACTCAACGCCGGACTCGCGCTCGCGAATGGCGAGTTGATCGCGCGTCACGACGCCGACGATCGCTCGCGCCCGACCCGACTCGCGGAACAGGTCGCGTTTCTCGACGAGCATCCAGACGTCGCGGTCGTCGGCACACAGGCCGTCGTCATCGACGAAAACGGACGCCGCCGCAGAGCGCTCGATACCGTTCGTCCCGTTTCTCCTGCGGCGATCCGTTTCGCGTTGATGACGATCAGTCCGATGGTGCACGGCTCGGTGATGTTCCGCCGTGCGGTCATCCGCGATGAGCTGCACGGCTATGACGAAACGTTCCCGACGAGTCAGGACGTCGAGCTCTGGTCGCGCGTTGCCGCGAAGCATCCGATGCAGAACCTGACGCGCACGCTCATCGACTTTCGTGTTCACGCGACGTCGGTCACGTCGACGCGCTACACGCGCGAGAATGTGCTGCGCGTCGAGGAAGTGCTGCGCCGCGGCGTCATCGCCATGACCGGCGACGTTGCGCTGGCGAACGAATGGGCGCCGTTGTGGGTAGCGCTCGTCAATCACGCTGTGATCGATGAGCCGGAGCAGCCGGAGCGCGCCGTCACGATCGTCGATGCGCTGCGTCGGAAGTTTCTCGAGCGCGAGCCCGATGCGCGCCGCGATCGCGGCGTTGCTTCGACGTATGGAATGGTGCAGCTGATCATCGCCTCATATCTGGCGCGACGGAATCGCGGCGCCGCCGGCGGAGCCGCCGCGCGGGCGATGTCGGCCGCTCCTTCTGCCGCGTTCCGCGCGCTGCCGCGACTCGCCGCCGCCGTTGCTTTGCCGCGCGCCGCATACGCGCGCGTACGCGCGTATGCGGCGAAAAGGAAATCGCCAGCCGCCATGTTGACGCCGAACATTCCGCCGCCGGCCGTCATGCCGCTCGACCGCGAAGCGTGGCGCCGCGAGATCCATCTCTCGAACTTCGTCAACAGCGCGTACCAGTATCGCGACCTGCAATCGCTCGGTGCGGACGTCCGCAAGATCCTGATCATCGGACCGGGGCAGGGACTCGACACGCACGTCCTTCGCTGGCTCGATTACGAAGTGACGACGTTCGACATCGACGCCACGTTCAATCCCGACCAGGTCGGCAGCGTGCATCAGATGACGATGTTCGGCGACAAACAGTTCGACGCCGTCGTCGCCTCGCACGTTCTCGAGCATCTTGCCGTTCCGTATCTCGACACCGCGATCGCCGAGCTCGCCCGCGTCGCGCGCTTCGCGCTCGTCTATCTGCCGGTGGCCGGACGGCACATGCAGTTTCGCTTCGTCCCCGGCGTGCGCGGACTCGATTTCACGCTGCAGCTCGATCTCTTCAACTGGTTCGAGAAACCGGATGGAGTGACGCCGCGTTACGCGGGCGGACAACACTTCTGGGAGCTCGGCCTCCGCGGCTGGCGGGTCGGCGACGTCTCGCGGCGTCTCGCCGCAAAGTTCGAGATCCTGCACTCCTATCGCAATCGCGACTGGACGCCGAGCCACAATTTCGTTTTGAAAACGCGATGACCGACCTCGGAATCAGCAGCACGGCGGAATTGCCGTTGACGCGGCAGCCCGCGCGCCGCGTGCGGCGGCGCCGCATCGTGTTCGACGCGCAGTTCGTCATGCTCGGCGTCGTCTTCGTCGCCGGAATCATCATCTGCGCGATGACCCCCTGGCCGCACCGTGCGGTGATGCTGCCGGCGGTGGTGATCTTCGAGCTGGCCGCGCTCTACGTCATCGTCCTGTATCGGCGCGATCGCGCGCTGCCGGTGTTCGAGATCGGCAGCGTCTGGGTGGCCGCCGCCTTCTTCTACTCGGTCTATCCGCTGATCAACTTCATCGCCAATGACTACGAGTGGAATCTCGACTCGTCCGACTGGCGGCTGACGTCGAAGGCGCCCAGCTCGGAGCTCGTCGGCGCATTCGGCTGGCGCTACGTCATCTACTTCGGTTGCTTCGTCCTCACGTACCTGCTGCTGCGCGGACGAGCGCGCGTGCGAAGCACCGAGATGGATTCGCCCGGTCACTCGCGCATCGTCGCGCTCGTCACGCTGCTCGTCGGCATGCAGGTTTTTCTGATCGCGATCTCGAAGATCTACAACTTCGAATTCAACGCGCCATACAGCGAGGTGTTGAGCGGCCGCGTGCAGACTCTTGTCTCGCTACCGCATCTTCTGCTGCAGTTCGTGCAGAACTTCGATCACATCCGCTTCACGTACTCACAGCTGCTGATCTCGATCTTCCTGCTGCGCTGGCGCGACTGGCGCTATCGCCTGCTGCTGATCGCCGCGCTCACCGTCGACGTCGTCTACACCGCGTCACAGCACGGTTCGCGCAGCGAGCTGATTCTTCTCCTGCTGACGGCGGTGCTGCTCTATCACCGGATGGTCAAGCCGCTGAACGTGAAACTGGCGGTGCTGATCGGCTGCTCGATCTTCGTCGGATTTCTGACGCTCGGCGTCATGCGCAACCGCGCCATCGAACCGTTCTACGATGAGACCCACGTCCCGTTCCTCGTGCGGAACAACGAGTTCCAGGCGGTGTGGGCGACGTCGTACGACATCTTCACGCTTAAGCGCGACGGTGTGCTCGGCACTCCGCCGTGGCAGTTGTTCTTCAGCGATCTTTACTTCCTCGTCCCCAGTCAGCTGCTGCCGTTCGAGAAGATCGATCCGTCGGCGTGGTATCTCAACGCGGCCGGTATCGAAGGGGTCGGACTGATGTTCGGCGCCGTCGGTCAGGCCGTGCTCGGCTTCGACTGGCCGGAGATTTTCGTGCGCGGCATTCTCCTCGGCGCCATCGCCGCGATGCTGCACCGCTGGTACGTCCGCCGCTACAGGAACTGGTGGGTGAACATGTTCTACCTGTTCGTGTCGGTGTGGACTTACTACAGCATGCGACAGACGTCGTTCGCCTCTCTTTACTTCATCGTCTACTGGTTCGTGCCGTCGTATGTGTCGGTCGAGCTGGTCGCGCTGCTGCTCCGTAAGACGCGCGCCCGTTTGGCATAATTTGGGAGTTCCCGCTCGATCATGAATCGTCGTCCGTTCGTTTCCTTTGCACGCCGCGTGTACAGGGCCGTGCCATTCCTGCCGGTGCGGCAGCTGATGTACAACGCGTTCGCGCGCCTCGTTCGCAATCGCCGCACGATGGCGACCGTCGACGGTCTGGTCTTCGATCTCGACCTCGGCGAACTGATCGACCTCAGTCTGTTTCTGCAGCAATACGAGCCCGACGTCACCGCCGCCATTCGCCGCCACACCCGCGCCGGGATGACCATCGTCGACATCGGCGCCAATATCGGCGCGCATACGCTGCTCTTTGCGAAGCTGACCGGCAGTGGCGGACGCGTGATCGCCTTCGAGCCGACCGACTTCGCATTCTCGAAACTGCAGCGCAATCTCTCGCTCAACGACGCCGCGCATGTCGAGGCGGTGAAGCTCGCGCTCTCCGATTCCGATCTGCCGCCGCGGGAAGTGAACTTCCGCTCCAGCTGGCGTACCGACGGCTCGCGCCGCGACGGCGTCAGCACGGTCGCGTTTCAGCGTCTCGATGCGTGGAGTGCGCAGACGAACCTGGGAAGGATCGATCTCGTGAAGATCGATGTCGATGGCAACGAATTCCCGCTGATCGTCGGCGGACGCGAGACGATCGCGCGCAATCGTCCGCTCATCCTGATGGAAGCGGTCGGCCCGCATTTCGACGACGCCGCGCGCAATCCGTTCGCTGTCCTGCGCGAGCTCGGCTACCGCTTTTGGGATTTGAAGAGCGGCGAGGAACAGACCGTCGAACAGATGGCGGCGCGGCTGCCGCGCAACGATCCCGGCATGACGAAGTCGTTCAACGTCGTTGCGGCCACCGCTCCACCCGGCACCTGAATGCGAATCCTTCACTGCATCCCCAGCATGGCCGGTGGCGGCGCGGAGCGGCAGCTGACGTATCTCGCATCGCCGCTGATTGCGGTCGGACATGACGTGCATGTCGCGCTGCTGCATGAAGGGACGCATCTCGCCGCGCTGCGCGCCAGCGGTGCGGTCGTGCATCAGATCGACAGCAGAGGAAACTACGATCCGCGGCTCTCGATGCGATTGCTGAAATTGATGAGAAGCGTGAAGCCGGCCGTCGTGCAGACGTGGCTGACGCAGATGGACGTCGCCGGCGGCATGGCGGCGCGCATCGCCGGCGTGCCATGGATCGTCAGCGAGCGAAGCTCGGCGCTCGCGTATCCGCGCGGACTGAAGAATTTCATGCGCGTGACGACCGCGCGCGGCGCATCCGCGATCGTTGCGAATTCGCAGGGCGGCCTCGATTACTGGCGCTCGCGCGCGAAGCCGCGGACGTTGCGGCGGTTGATCCGCAACGCGGTGCCGGTCGCCGACGTGGAAGCGGCGGCGCCCGCCGATCCGGCAACGCTCGGGCTCGATCCGTGGAAGCCGCTGATCGTTTTTATCGGACGGTTCTCGGCGGAGAAGAACGTCGGGAAGCTCATCGATGCGTTGTCGATCGTGCTGCCGCGGCACGACGCGGTCGCGGTGATCTGCGGTGACGGGCCGCTGCGTGACGATGCGCACGCGCGAGCCGCGACGCTCGTTGCGGCGCGGCGTGTCGCCTTTGCGGGATTCGCGACCGATGCGTGGTCGTGGGTGCGGCGCGCGAACGTCTTTGTCTCGGTCTCGACGTTTGAGGGGAACCCGAATGCGGTGGCCGAGGCGATGGCGGCGGGGTGTGCGGTGGTGGTGAGTGAGATCCCGGCGCATCGGGAGTTTCTTGATGGCGATTCGGCGCTTTTCGTTGATGCTTCGTCGGCCGAATCCATTGCCGACGGCTTGTCGCGCGCGCTCACTGAGGTTGATGAATCGCGGCGGCGCGCAAAGGTTGCGCGGGCAATCGCCGCACAGTGGACGGCTCCGAACATCGCTCGGCAGTACGCGGCCGTCTACGAAGAAGTGGCGCGATGAAGATCATCTACTCGTACAACAAGAAAGGCTTCGAGGCGGACTACTGGCAGCGCGAGATCGCCGCCGCGTCGACCGACCGCTACACCTTCATCCCGTTCAACCACGATCCGTATGTCGACGCCTCGCGCATTCTTCGCGCGCAGATGCTCGACAATCTTTACTTCGATCGCGACGCGGGGCTGATGAAGCTGTACGACGACTTCAGCGAGCTCGTCGCGCGCGAAGAAGCGGACGCCGTCATCGTCGACAACGCGCTGCCGTATCACCCCGAGTTTTTGCGCAAGGCCGCCATCTACAAAGTGCTGCGGACTACGGACGGTCCGCTCACCGCGTACGATCGCGACTTCGCGTACGCGCATGCGTACGACCATGTGCTGTATCACTCGCCGGCGTACAGCCGCGATCTGTCGATGGCCGAGAAGCTCGCGTACATCGGCGCGCACAACGTCGACTTCTGGCCGCTCTCGCTGCACGACGTCTTTTACGATCCGTCGAAGAACGAAACGAACATCCTCGACGGCGAGCGCGACATCGACGTCCTCTTCGTCGGCTGGCCGTATCCGAACAAGATGCCGCTGCTTGCGAAAGTCAAAAAAGTGTTCGGCAAACGCGCCGTGATCCGCGGCAGGTCGAGTGCGAAGTGGAACCTCTACTACAACGCGAAGTACGGGATGCCCGGCTGGATCCGGCCGGTGGCGTTCGAAGAATACGTCCCGCTCTATCAGCGGACGAAGATCGGCTTCAACATTCACAATCGCGGCGACTACACGGTCGGCAGTTACCGGCTCTACGAGTTGCCGGGCAACGGCGTGATGCAGATCTCGGACGGCGGCGAGCATCTCGGCGCCTTCTATGAGCCAGGCGAAGAGATCGTCGGCTACCGCGGCGCGGACGATCTGATCGACAGAATCCGCTACTATCTCGCGCACGACGAAGAGCGGAAACGGATTGCGCTGAACGGCTATCGCCGCGTGATGCGCGATCACCGATTCCCGCATCGGATGCGTCAGGCCGGCGAGCTGATCGAGCGCGGGATGGAGAGGATCGGCTGGCGCCGGAACGAATGAAATGTCGCTGAGAGATACTGTTGAATCGATCATCCGTCAGTACCCGGAGAAACTCATCGCCGGACAGCTGACGCAGCTCAACCGCTTCACCTTCGACGTCGAGCTCGTGCTCGCGCGCGCCGGCAAAGGGGCGCGTGTCTGCGACATCGGTGGCGGCTGGGGCACGTTCGCGCTCGCCTGCGCGGCGGCCGGCATGAAGCCGGTGCTCGTCGATGATTTTCGCGATCACGGTTTCTTCGAAGAGGAAGTGATGGACGCGATGCGACGCCTTTACGACAAGTACGGCGTCGAAGTCGTTTCACGCGACGTCGTCGCCACGCAGATCGACTTTCCGGAGCGCTCGTTCGACGCCATCACGACGTTTGACTCGCTCGAGCACTGGCATGCGTCGCCGAAGCGGCTGCTCGCGCGCGTCGCGAAAACGTTGCGCAGCGGCGGCCTCTTCGTCCTCGCCACGCCGAACTGCGTGAACCTGCGCAAGCGGATCACGGTGCCGCTCGGACGCGGCAAGTGGACGGCGATGGAAGACTGGTACGAGCAGGAAGTTTTTCGCGGCCATGTCCGCGAGCCGGACGTCGACGACCTGCGCTACATGGCGCGTGACATGAAGCTCGCCAGCTACGAGATCATCGGGCGTAACTGGATGGGTTACGACGCGCGCTCGCCGCTGGTGCGCAAGCTGGCGCCGTTCGCCGATCGCCTGCTCCGTCTGCGGCCGACGCTCTGCTCCGATCTCTATCTCGTCGGCACCGTGGCCTGACCACAACTCCCTCCCATGTGTGGAATCGTTGGATTTGCGCAGTCGCGCGCCGCGGCGCAGCCGCCGCTCGACGCGATGGTGGCGACGCTTTGCCATCGCGGCCCCGACGACTCCGGCACGTTCTGGTCGGACGACCGGCGCGTGGGGCTCGGCCATCGGCGGCTGTCGATCATCGATCTGAGCGCTGCCGGACATCAGCCGATGTCGGATGCGTCTGGCGATGTACGGCTGTCGTTCAATGGCGAGATCTACAACTATCGCGAGCTGCGCGACGAGCTCGCGGCGCTCGGTCATTCGTTCCGCAGCGCGAGCGACACGGAGGTGTTGCTGGCGGCGTATGCGGAGTGGGGGACGGAGTGCCTGGTGCATCTCGACGGCATGTTCGCGATCTCGCTCTTCGATCTACGGACGAAACAGCTGCTGCTCGCGCGCGATCGCGCCGGCGAGAAGCCGCTTTATTTTTCGCATCGCGACGGACGCCTCTGGTTCGGCTCGGAGCTGAAAGCGCTGATGGCCGATCCCGGCTTCGCGCGGCGCATCGATCCGGCCGCGCTCGAATTTTTTCTGACGTATGGTTTTGTCCCCGCGCCGTTTTGCATTCTCCACGGCGTGGAAAAGTTGCGGCAGGGTGAAGCGCTGTTGTACGACGTCGACCGCGACTCGCTGCGGCGCTGGACGTACTGGAAACTTCCTGAACCGGGAGGCGATTCCGCCGATCCGAACGAGCTGGTGGCCGAGCTCGAGTCGCGGCTCGAAGCTTCCGTTCGGCGACAACTCGTCGCCGACGTTCCGGTCGGCGTGCTGCTCAGCGGCGGCGTCGATTCGAGTCTCATCACCGCGCTGGCGGCGCATGTTTCGTCCGCGCCGGTCAAGACCTTCACGATCACGTTTCCCGGCGGCGGCAGTTATGACGAGGCGCCGTTCGCGCGGCTGGTCGCATCGCACTTCGGTACCGACCACACGGAGCTTCCGGCCGATCCGCTGATGATCGAGCTGCTGCCGAAAATGGCGCGGCAGTTCGATGAGCCGTTCGCCGACGAATCGATGCTGCCGACGTATCTCGTTTCGACCGCCATCCGTCCGCACGCGCGCGTCGCGCTCGGCGGTGACGGCGGCGACGAGCTGTTCGGCGGCTACGATCATTACTCGTGGCTGCTGCGAATGGAACGCTATCGCACGCGGCTGCCGCATCCCGCGCGACGCACGCTGGCGAGTGCGGCCCGCCGCCTTCCGTCCGGCATTCGCGGCCGCAATCACCTCATCGGATTCGGCGACGATGCCGGCGCCAGCGTCGCCCACATCAACCTTCTCTTCGATTCCTTCACCCGTGCGCGGCTGCTCGCGCCGCTGCGCCGCACGATCGGCGTGCCGTCGCCCGTGCCGGAAACGTTCCGCGCGGCAGTCGCCGATCCTTCGCGCTCGCTGCTGCGGCGGGCCACCGAGACCGATTTCCGCACCACGATGTGCGACGGCTATCTGGTGAAAGTCGATCGCGCCAGCATGCTCGCGTCGCTTGAAGTGCGAGCGCCGTTTCTCGATCGGCGGGTGATCGAGTTCGCATTCGGCCGCGTTCCCGATTCGTTGAAAGCGAATGAGCGGGAGCGAAAGATTCTCCCGCGCATGCTCGCCGCGAAGCTGCTGCCGCCGGAGCTCGACACGAAACGGAAGCAGGGCTTCTCGATTCCGCTCGACGACTGGTTCCGCGGCACGACCGGCGACGCCTTCGAGACGATTCTCGCCGGCGCCGACTCCTCGATCTTCGACCGCGGCACGATCCAGTCGCTGATTCGCGGACAGCGCAAAGGAC
>JAOBAU010000182.1 GCA_025463165.1 Acidobacteriota bacterium
GCGGCCGAGCGAAACGTCGATGTGATTCTCATGCACATGCGCGGCGAGCCGCGGACGATGCAGACGAACATTCACTACGACGAAGTGGTGACCGACGTTGCGCGCGAGCTCGCTGATTTTCGCGACGCCGCGATCGCCGCCGGCATCGCGCGCGAACGGATCTTCGTCGATCCCGGCATCGGCTTCGGCAAGACGTTCGAGCACAACCTCGCGCTGCTCGCGCGTGCGAACGAGTTGCGCGAGATCGCGCCGCTGGTGATCGGCGCATCGCGCAAAGCGTTCATCGGACATCTCACCGGACGCGCCTCCGGTCCCGAGCGGCGATTCGGTTCGCTCGCGACGGTCGCGGCGGCCGCGCGCGCCGGCGCGGCGATGGTGCGCGTCCACGACGTGCGCGAAACGGTCGACTTCCTCAAAGTGTGGGCCGCGATCGAGGAGCATCGCCCGGGATGACGTTCGTCGACCGGCTGCTGTCGCTGCAGTTCACGTGGCGCGACGCCATCGACGTGCTCGTCGTCGCGTTCATCATCTACAACATCCTCGCGCTGATGCGCGGCACGCGCGCGATGCAAATCTCGATCGGCCTCGCGCTCCTCGGCTCCTCCTTCTTCGTCGCGCGCGCGTTCGATCTGCCGGCGCTCGAAGCGATCTCGCGCGAGATCCTCTTCTATCTCCCGTTCGCCGTGATCGTGTTGTTTCAGCACGAGATTCGACGAGCGCTGGCGCAGGTCGGCGGCAATCCATTCGTGGCGATCTTTACGCGGCGATCGAAAGGCTTGCCGGTCGCGGCGCTGCTCGACGCGATCGAGATCCTCGCGTCGAAACGGATCGGCGCGCTGATCGCGATCGAGCGGACGCAGAGCCTGCGCATGTACGCGGAAGGAGCGAAGCCGCTCGACGCGCTCGTCACGACGGAGCTCCTCGTCAGCATCTTCACGCCCGGCGGACCGCTGCACGATGGCGCGGTCATCATTCAGGGAAGCCGCATCCTGGCCGCCGGCGCGTTTCTGCCGCTGACGTCGACGCCCGATCCGAAGCTCGCCCACGGCACGCGCCACCGCGCGGCGCTCGGGATGAGTGAGGAGAGCGACGCGCTGATCCTCGTCGTGTCGGAAGAGAACGGCGAGATCGCGGTGGCGAATGAAGGGGTGCTCGACGAGCACGTCTCGCGCGACGCGCTGGAGAATCGGATTCGCGAGCGGCTCAGCATCGGGCGGAGCGCGCGATGAACGGCCGCAACGGCGACAGCATCCTCTCGCGCGTCTGGATGATTTTCGTCGCGCTCTTTCTCGCGTTCGCGCTCTGGTTGGTCGTCTCCGCCCCGCGACGCGAGAACGTTTCCGAGCGCGCGTTCGCGGCTCCGCTCTCGCTCGTCGGCATGCCGCGCGATCTCGTCATCACCACGCCAGTGCCGGACACGGTCAGCGTCCGGCTGCGCGGGCGCGTGTCGAATCTCCGTTCGCTCTCCTCACAGAATCTCGAAGTCACGGTCGAGCTGAGCTGGGCGCAGCCCGGCGAAGCGGTGATCACGCTGCGACCGCAGGCGATCAACGTGCCGCCCGGCGTCGAAGTCGTCTCGATCGATCCGACGAAAATCCGCTTCCGTGTCGATCAGCTGCGACAGAAAGCGGTGCCGATCCGCGCATTTCTCGTCGGGCAGCCGCCGGGCGGATACACGGTCGGCGAGCCGTCGCCCGATCCGTCGCACGCGCTGATCAGCGGTCCGCTCTCGCAGTTGCGGAACGTCACCGAGGTTGCGACCGAACGGATTATCATGACCGGCCGCACCGAGACCTTTGTGCAGAATGCTGCCGTCGTTTCCGACTCGTCGCTGGTACGCGTGCTCGAACCGCTGACGACGCAGGTCACGGTTCCGGTGATCGCGGCGGCGATCGGTCCGATGCCGCCCGAAACGGCCACGACCGACACCACCGCCACCGACAGGAAAACGCAAAAACCATGAGGACTCTCTTCGGCACAGACGGCATTCGCGGCAAGGCGCGCGAGTATCCGCTCGACCCGCAAACGATGTACGCACTCGGCGAAGCGCTCGCGCATCGCCTGAAGTCGAACGGCAACTCCCCGCGCATCCTCCTCGGCATGGACACGCGTGAATCGGGTCCGGAGATCGCCCGCGCACTTTCAGCCGGCATCGCGCACGGCGGCGGCGAAGCGCGTTTCGTCGGCATCGTGCCGACGCCGGCGATCGCGTATCTCTGCCGTATTTCCGACGCGGCCGCCGGCATCTCAATCTCCGCGTCGCACAATCCGTTCGCCGACAACGGCGTGAAGGTCTTCGGTCACGACGGCATGAAGCTCGCCGATCGAATCGAGAAAGAGATCGAGGATGAGTTGCTCGCCATCCGCCGCGACGACGTCACGATTCCGGAGATCGCGATCGATGAAGATCGCGCGCTCATCGAGCAGTACGAGCAGTTCCTCGCCGGCTCGCTCGGAGCCAACGCGCTGCGCGGACGACGTATCGTGCTCGACACCGGACACGGCGCCGCGTATCGCATCGGACCGGAAGTCTTCCGCCGCGCGGGCGCCGACGTCACCGTCATCAACGACGCACCGAACGGACGCAACATCAATGAACAGTCGGGCGCGCTCCATCCGGAGGCGCTGGCGAAAGCCGTCATCGCGGAGAAAGCGGATTTCGGCGTGGCGTTTGACGGCGATGCCGATCGCGCAATCTTCGTCGACGACGCCGGCAAGGTTCGCGACGGCGACGAGATCATCTTCCTCTGGGCGATGCGCGAGCAATCGCGCGGACGTCTGGCCGGCAATCGCGTCGTCACGACCGTGATGTCGAACCTCGGCTTCGAGAAGCAGCTGGCCGCGAAAGGGATCGAGCTGCTGCGCGCGAACGTCGGCGACAAATACGTTCTCGAGCTGATGCAGTCGTCCGGCGCCATCCTCGGCGGCGAGCAATCGGGTCACATCATCGACCTGACGGTGCACACGACCGGCGATGGCATTCACACCGCGCTCGTCTTCGCCGAACTGCTCGTCGAAGCGGAGAAGCCGTTCTCCGAGCTGCCGACGTTTCAGCCGATGCCCCAGCTGCTGCTCAACGAAAGAGTCGCCGCGAAGCCGCCCCTTGAATCGCTCCCGCGATATCAGGCCGCGCTGAAAGAAGCCGAGGAAGAGCTCGCCGGCGCCGGACGGATACTCGTCCGCTACTCGGGGACCGAGAACCTCGTGCGAGTCATGGTCGAGGGTGAAGATGCGCAGAAAATCCGCACTGTCGCCGAACAATTGCGCAACATACTGCGCACAGAAATAACTTAAAAAACAGCTGGCGCAACGGCTGACCCGCTGCTATATTGCGCCATCCATTTTTCAGCCCAATAGTCCGAGGAGTTCCATGGCGAAGGTGCAGGGGAAGAAGGCGGCCGTGACCGCTAAGAAAGCAACGGTCAAGGCAGTGCCTCCAAAGGCTGCGGCGAAAAAGAAGGCCGCGGCGAAACCGGCTGCGAAAGCATCCCCGAAGCCGAAAGCCAAGGTCGCGCCGAAGGCGAAAGCCGTCGCGAAAAAGGTCGTGAAAGCGGCCGCGAAGGCGACGAAGAGCGCGGCAAAAACGGTGGCGAAATCGAAGCCGGTCGCGAAGGCGAAAGCCGTAGTGAAAGCGGCGAAGAAGCCGGTCGCGAAAGTCGTCGCCAAAAAGAGCGCCAAGCCGGCAGCGAAAGCTGCTGCGAAACCGGCGCCGAAGGCCGCCGCGAAATCGGCAGCAAAGCCGGTAGCAAAAGTTGCGGCGAAAGTGGTGGCGAAGGTCGTTGCGAAAGTTGCAGCGAAAGTTGCCGCGAAGCCCGCGCCGAAAACGGTCGTCGCGCCGAATGTCGCCGCTGCGAAACCGGCTGCTCCGGCCGCCGCGCCGAAAGCGGCCGCGAAGGCCGACGACAAGAAGCGCGTTCGCCGTCCGCGCTCGCGCATCGCATCGAGCGGAACCGCCGTCGCTACCTGGTTTACGCAGGGCGATCGTCCGCGTCCGTCATCGTTCATCCCGGCGCCGCCGCGCGCCGAAGCGCCGTCGCTCATCGCCGCGCCGCCCGCGTCGTCCGATCGTCTCGTCAGTCATGACGAACTGACCGAGTTCGTCGTTCGCACCGTCCCGGTGCGCGTCGACATCGAGCAGGGCGCCGGCCGCATCTACCTCAACGTCAATCCGCTCGAAGTGATCCTCCGCGCAGGCGAAGGAATCGAATGGGACTTCCGCTACCTCGGCGGCGCCGACATCGTCGTCGACGATCTCATCATCGACTTCGAGAAGCCGGCGGCGTTCGCGGCCGCGCCGTTCCGATCGAAACGTCCCGGCTCGAACCGCCCGCATCGCCAGCTGTCAGGTCCGGTGCTGCCGGGCGCGATCAGCCGCAAGAACAACTACGCCATCCGCGCGCTCAATATGTACAAGACCGAGCTCGCCGTGGCGCGCCTGACGATCAACGTCCTCGCGTAAAGCGAGGACGTTTACGCCGGCACGCGGGCGTGCTGTTCCTGCAGCGTCGTGATCGTCACCACACCATCTCTCCCCGCTCGAATTCCGTCGACGCACGCGGCGGCGGCGGAGATCGTGGTGATGCAGGGAATTCCGTGCTGCAGCGCGGCCCGGCGAATGTACGTGTCGTCGTAGAACGCGCTGCGGCCGAGCGGCGTGTTGATCACCAGCGTCACTTCACCGTTGATCATCCGATCGACGATGTTCGGCCGTTCGCTCTCGTGTACCTTGAACGCGAGTCCTGATTCGACGCCGTTGTTCTCGAGGAACTCGCGCGTGCCGGCCGTCGCGACGACGCGAAATCCGAGCGCGGCAAGCTCTTTCGCGAGCGTCACGATGAGCGGTCGTTTGTCATTGTCATTCACCGAGATGAACGCGGTGCCGCCGAGCGGCAGCTTCACGCCGGCGCCGAGCAGCGCTTTCGCGTATGCCTCGCCGAACGTCGGCGATGAGCCCATCACTTCGCCGGTCGATTTCATCTCCGGACCGAGCACCGTGTCTTCGCGCGGGAAACGTCCGAACGGAAACACCGGCGCCTTCACGAAGAAGTTGTAGACGCGCGGCTCGCGCGTCAGTCCAAGCTCGCGCAGCGTCATCCCCGCCATCACTTTCGCGGCGAGTTTCGCGAACGGCACGCCGGTCGCTTTCGACACATACGGCACCGTGCGCGACGCGCGCGGATTCACTTCGAGCACGTAGATCTCGCCATCTTTGATCGCGTACTGCACGTTCATCAACCCGATGACGTTCAGCGCTTTCGCGAGCTCGACGGTGCGGCGGCGAATGCGATCTTCTTCGCGGTGGCCGATGATGTACGGCGGAATCACGCTCGTCGAATCGCCGGAGTGAATGCCCGCTTCTTCGACGTGTTCCATGATCCCGGCGATGACGACGTCGCGTCCGTCAGAGACCGCGTCGACGTCGAGCTCGATCGCATCTTCAAGGAAGCGATCGATGAGCAGCGGATGGCCGGGCGCGGCTTCGAAGGCGTAGCCGAGGTATTCGCTGAGCGTGCGCTCGTCATACACGATCGCCATCCCGCGTCCGCCGAGCACGTACGACGGACGAACGACGACCGGATAACCGATGCGTTGCGCGACTTCGACCGCTTCCGCTTCGGTGGTCGCGGTTCCGTGCGCCGGGACGAGGATGTCGTGCTCGCGCACGAGTGCGCCGAAACGTTCGCGATCTTCCGCGATATCGATCGAATCGACTGACGTGCCCCACATCGGAACGCCCGCGTCGTGCAGCGCCTTCGCAAGCTTGAGCGGCGTCTGTCCGCCGAACTGCACGATCACGCCCTCGGGCTTCTCAACATCGACGATCGCGAGCACGTCTTCGAGCGTCAGAGGCTCGAAGTAGAGACGATCCGACGTGTCGTAATCAGTCGAGACTGTCTCAGGATTGCAGTTCACCATGATGGTTTCGAAACCGATCTCGCGCAGCGCGAACGACGCGTGCACGCAGCAGGTATCGAACTCGATTCCCTGACCGATGCGATTCGGACCGGAGCCGAGAATCATCACCTTGCGGCGCGTCGTCGGATCGGATTCGCATTCGGTCTCGTACGTCGAGTACATGTACGGCGTCGATGCTTCGAACTCCGCCGCGCAGGTATCGACACGCTTGAAAACCGGGCGGATGTTCTGCGCGTGACGATCGGCGCGGACTTCGTCTTCGGTGCGATTGGTGAGACGCGCCAGTTGCTTGTCGGAGAAGCCGTTGCGCTTGAGCGTCAGCAGCGGAGTCGCCGCGACCTTCTGTTCGAGCTCGACGATCTTCCGCATCTCGCGGAGGAACCACCGATCGACGTTCGAGATC
>JAOBAU010000211.1 GCA_025463165.1 Acidobacteriota bacterium
CGCACGCTGATCACGCGGTTACCTTCTCGCTCGAGTTGCTTGCCGATGGTTGCCCGCTCGCTTCCGCGGCGACGGTCCTTCAGCTGCGCGAGACGACGCAGACACTGATGTTCCGCATCGCGATTGCCCGGCGGATGAACGCGTGCTGAGCGCTTTCGGGGCCGAGGATCGGAGTGATGCGATGAGCGCGGTCGGAAGCGAGCTACGTGTCGTCGAGTGCGGCGCGGATCGTTCGCAGCAGGATCGCCGACGCGATCGGCTTTTCCAGGTAGCGCGCTTCGGCGGGGAGCGAAGCGTGATTCACCAGCGCCTTGTTTGAATAGCCGGACATGAAGATGAGGCGCAGCTCCGGCCGCTCGGCGATGAGCGTCGCCGCCAGTTCGAGCCCGGTCATGCCGGGCATGATCACGTCAGTCAGCAGAAGCTGAATCGGCTGAGACGTCCGCCGGCTGATCGCAATCGCCTCCGCAGGCGAGCGCGCTTCGAGCACCGCGTAGCCCTGTTCCTCAATCACTTCGCGCACAACGGTACGCAGCAACTCCTCATCTTCAACGAGCAGGATCGTTTCCGAGCCTCGCTCCGGCAGCTGGTCTTCGACGCCAGGCTCGGGTGTAACTTCGCCGGCGTGCCGCGGCAGGAGAATGCGGAACGTCGTCCCGCGTCCTTCTTCGCTGTAAACCCAGATACGGCCGCCGGTCTGCTCGACGATTCCGCGCACGACAGCCAGTCCGAGGCCGGTGCCGCGTCCCGCCTCTTTCGTCGTGAAAAACGGGTCGTAGATGCGATCGCGAATTTCCGGCGCGATTCCGGACCCGGTGTCGCTGATGACGAGCGTGACATAGTCGCCGACAGTCACTCCGACGTGCTGGCGTACGTATGACGCATCGAGATGCACGTTGCGAGTCTCAATCGTCAGGACGCCGCTTTCGGGCATTGCGTCGCGCGCGTTGATCGCGAGATTGATCAGCACCTGATGCAGCTTTCCGGGATCGGCGAGAACGTTCCAGGCGGGCTGCTGAAGTTGGGTGCTGATCGTGATGTGCTCGCCGATCGTCGAAGTGAGCAGCTGAATGGCTGACGTGACCACCTCATTGACGTCGACCACCTCCGGGTCGAGCACCTGACGCCGGGCTGCACCGAGCAGTTGCTGCGTCAGCGCGCGGTTCTTGCCCGCCGCCTTGAGAATGTCGCTGACGTATCGCCGCTCGTCCTTTTCTTTGAGAGTGCGCAGGAGAATTTCGCAGCGCGAGAAAATCACCATCAGCATGTTGTTGAAGTCGTGCGCCACGCCGCCGGCGAGCTGGCCGAGCGATTCGAGGCGTTGCGTCTGTGCGAGCTGCGCTTCCAGCTTCAGCTGCTCGGTGATGTCGCGCATGATGCTGACGTAGCCGATGACCTCGCCCTTCCGATCGACCATCGGGGCGCAGTACACGTGCGGCACGTACTGCGAGCCATCCTTCCTGATTCCGCGGTCTTCCCATTTCGCTCCGCCGTTGCGGCGGATCTCTTCGAACAGCCCGTCGAGCTCCCGCGCATCGGAGTTCGGCGGACGAAGCATCGAAACCGGCTGTCCGATCACTTCCGCGGCCTGGAAGCCGGTCATCCGCTCCGCCCCGGGATTCCAGCTGACGATTCGGAACTGCAGATCGATCATGAAGAGCGCGTAGTCTTTTACCGCGTTGACGAGCAGCCGGAAGCTCTCTTCGCTTTGCCAGAGTGCATCGAGCGTTTCTTCGTGAGCGCCTTTGTCCGTCTCCGCGCGACGGAGCGCGATCTCGACCGCGCGGTGCAACGCACGCTCATCGAACGGCTTGACGAGATAGCCGTGAGGCGACGCCGACTTCGCGCGCTCCACGGTGTCGGCGTCAGCATGCGCGGTGAGAAACACGATCGGCGTCGGCCGCTCGCGCTGAATCGCCGTCGCTGCCTCGATGCCATCCATCGCGCCCCTGATGCGAATGTCCATCAGCACGAGATCGGGGCTCAGCCTTCGTGCGGAGTCGACGGCGTCCGCTCCGCTGCCGGCCATCCCGACGACGTCGTAGCCGAGGCGGCGAAGCGTCATTGCGATGTCCATCGCGACGATCGTCTCGTCCTCGACGATGAGGATGCGCGGCTGCGGCGTCACTTGCCGCGCTCCGCGGGAAAGACCATGCTGAATGCGGCGCCCGACTCACCGCGCTCGATCGTCAGTTTCCCGTCGATCTGCTGTACCAGGCCGGCCACCAGCCGCAGGCCGAGCGTTTCCGTCCGCTCGATCTCGAGCGCACGCGGCAGGCCGATGCCGTCGTCGCGCACGTCGACGCCGACCTGTCCATCCGGCTCGTCGCGCAGGCGAACGCTGATCGTGCCGCGCCGGCCATCGGGAAACGCATGCTTGAGCGAGTTCGAGAGCAACTCGTTCACGATCAGTCCGCACGGGACGGCCGTTTCGATGCTGAGAAAGATCTTCGCGCCGCCGACTTCGAGAACGACATTGTCGGGATCGATGGCCGAGCCGCGAAACAGCAGCTCACCGAGGGTGCGGATGTAGTCGCCGAAGTCGATGCGCGAGAGATTGGTCGACTGATAGAGCTTCTCGTGCACGAGCGCCATCGAACGGATGCGGTTCTCCGTCTCTTCGAACATTGCCCGCACGCGCTCGTCCCCGATTGCCGCGGCCTGCAACCGCAACAGACTCGACGTGACCTGCAGATTGTTTTTCACACGATGATGAATCTCTTTGAGCAGCGCTTCCTTTTCGCGCAGCGACGTCTGGATGATCTCCTCCGCACGGCGTCGCTCGGTGATGTCGCGAATGATGCTCATCACGAGACGGCCCTGATCGGTGACGAGCGGACTCAGACTGATCTCTACCGGAAACTCGATCCCTTCTTTCGTCAGGCCGGTCAGCGCGCGGCCGGCGCCCATCGGCCGCAGCTTCGGATCGGCGGTGTACGCGTCGCGGTCGCCGACGTGCGCGCCGCGATAACGCTGCGGCACGAGCATCTCGATCGGGTGGCCGATCAGCTCTTCCCTCGTGTAATTGAACAAACGCTCGGTCTGTGAGTTCACGATGACGATCGTGCCGGTGGCATCGACGACCACGATCCCGTCCGGCGCCGATTCGAGCAACGCGCGAAACCGCGCTTCCGCCGCGCGCTGCGTGGTGACGTCGCGGATGATGCTCGTGACGAGCGTGCCACTCGCCGTTTCGATCGGACTGAGGCTGATCTGGACGAGAAACTCCTGTCCGGATTTCCGCCGTCCCCACAGCTCTCGATCGAGTCCCATCGGCCGCGTTCGCGGCGCCTGCGAATATCGGGCGCGATCGCCGTTGTGTTGTGCGCGGAACCGATCGGGGACAAGCAGTTCCACCCGCTGACCGATGATCTCGTCGCGGCGATAGCCGAACATCTCCTCGGTCAGCGCATTGATCCCGACGATCGTCCCCTCGCGGTTCACGACCACGATGGCGTCCGGAGCAGATTCGAGGAACGCCTGGAAACTCAGGTCCAATGGATTCATTCTGTCTGGCTTTACGTCCAAATGTAGGAGAGACCGGATTCATCTTTTCCCTGCCTGGTGGTGAAAAATAACCGTGACGGCCGCCGGCCTCACGTGTGCGGCGTTTTTTCAATTATCTTGTCGGCGCACATGAGCAAGTTCTACATCTCCACGGCAATCAACTACGTCAACGATCTCCCGCACATCGGTCATATGTACGAGGGCGTCGTCTCCGACGTCATCGCGCGTCATCGGCGCCGGATGGGCGACGACGTCTGGTTCCTGACCGGCACCGACGAGCACGGACAGAAGATCGAGCGGCAGGCGGCGAAGGAAGGAATCCAGCCGATCGAGCTCGCCGATCGCGTGGTCGCGCATCATCACGAGCTGCTGAAGATGCTCGACATCTCGAACGACGATTTCATCCGCACCACGGAGAGCCGTCATCGCGTCGGCGTCTACGAAATGATCCGGCGGATTCAGGAGCGCAATCCCGACGACATCTACTTCGGCGAGCACTCCGGCTGGTATTGCCAGAACGAAGAGACGTTCATCCCCGAGAACCAGGTGAAGGACGGGAAGGACGAGAGCGGCCACGTCGTCGAGTGGACGACCGAGCGCAACTACTTCTTCAAGCTGTCGCGCTACACGCATCTCCTGCTCGATCACTATCGCAACAATCCGAGCTTCATCCGTCCGGCGACGCGCGCGAATGAAGTGATCTCGTTCGTGCAGTCGGGACTGAAAGATCTGTCGATCTCCCGCTCGTCGATCAAGTGGGGCTTCCCGTTTCCCGGCAATCCCGATCACGTCGTTTACGTCTGGCTCGATGCGCTGACCAACTACGTCTCAGCGCTCGGGTTCGGCAGCGGCGACGACGA
>JAOBAU010000401.1 GCA_025463165.1 Acidobacteriota bacterium
CTGAAGCTCGATCCGAACGACGAGCTCGCGAAACGAAGCCGCGAACTGGCCGTCCGCTACAACGCGCCGCGGCAGCAACGCGACCTCCTTTACCGGATCTATGTAAAATATCTCCCGCTGCGTCAGATCAGCTGACGCGGCGGCTGTGACGGGAGGGTGTGATGGCGCGATTCGATGAGGTGGAGCTCGCGGCGGGTCCGGCTGACTCGCTCGACAACGATGTCATCGAAGCCACCGACGCCGCGTCCGACGCGCACGTTCCCGCGCCGCGCTTCCGCCGCCTGCTCGCGTTGCTCACCGATCTGTCGCTTTTCGCGGCGCTCGTCCTCGCACTCGCACCCCTGCTCCCGCAATCGCGCGACTGGCTGTCGGTCGCGGCGCTGGCCGGCTTCGTCGTCGTCGTTTCGTACTACTACTACGTCGGCAGCTGGCTGCTGTGGGGAAAGACGATCGGCGGCGCAATCTTCGACGTGCGCGTCGTCTCGACGTCGGTTCCGGCGATGCCGCTTCGCAGCGCGACGCGGCGCTGGATCGTCGTCTATCTCGGCCTCGCGACCGCGGGACTCGGCTTCCTCTTCGCCGACCGGATCTCGTCGACTCGCTGCGTCTCGAACTAGCGTGCTCGATTACTACCGGATGCTGATCGCCGACGAGGCGCGCACATCCGCGTATCGCAATGCGCTTCGTGAAGTCATCCGACCCGGCGACGTCGTCATCGACCTCGGCGCCGGCACCGCGATCCTCGCGCTCTTCGCCTGCGAGCTCGGCGCGAAGCACGTCTTCGCAATCGAGAAAGGCGACGCTGCGCACGCAGCCGAATACCTCGTCCGTGAGCGCGGACTCGCCGATCGAATCACGATCGTGCACGACGACTCACGCAATGTGACGCTGCCCGAACAAGCCGATGCGCTCGTCACCGAAACCCTCGGCATGCTCGCCTTCGACGAAGGAATCCTCGGCAGCGTCATCGATGCGCGAACACGCTTGCTGCGTCGGGATGCGAAGCTGATCCCGCAACGAATCGATCTGCTCGTCGCGCCGATCGAAGATACGGATGCATACGCGAACGTCGCATGGTGGAACGAGCCGCGGCACGGGCTCGATCTCTCCGCGTTACAACCGTTCGCCGCGAACACGATTCATCCGCGTACGATCGCGACCGCGTCATGCATCGCCGAGCCGGCGATCGCAATCAACTCTGATCTGTCATCGGCGTTCGTCACCGGCTGCGCGAGTTTCGTGGCTGCGCGCAACGCGACGCTGCACGGCTTCGCCGGCTGGTTCTCCGCGACGCTCTCCGCCAACGCGCATGTCACGAATGCGCCCGGCTCCGGCACGCACTGGAGTCAGGCGTTCCTTCCGCTCCGCGAGCCGATCGTGCTGCGCGCCGGCGATGCGATCGTCGTCGAGCTCGCCTGCAATGACGGCGCGCTTTGGCGCTGGAGCGGAACCGCCGGCGCAACGTCGTTCGATCAGAGCACCGCCTTCGCGTCGCCGCGTACACTGCGCCGATGAGCGTCACGCGTATCGATCATCTCAACGTCACGTCATCCGAAGGTTTGATCGAGCGATGCCGCGCGTTCTACATCGAGGTGCTCGGCCTCACCGAAGGTCCTCGTCCCCCGTTTCGCAGCCGCGGTTACTGGCTCTACGCCGGCGAGGCGCCGATCGTACATCTGACGATCGCCGCCGATGAACGCGTCGCCACGAACGCCGCGCCGCTCGATCACGTCGCGCTCGCGTGCAACGGTCTCGATGAAACACTGGCGCGGCTGGAGCAGCATGCGATTGCGCACGAAATCGATCGCGTGCCCGGCTCGGACGTCGCGCAGATCTTTCTGCACGATCCGGCCGGCGTCGCGCTCGAGCTCAACTTCGGGAAGTGAGAGACCGCGGGTTCGACGCCCGCGGTCCCGAACAATCAGTTCACTGCCACGCCGCTCACGGCGACGGATACCGTGGCCGCATCGGTCGACTCGACCTGCAGCGTGTCGCCGAGCGAGCCGGACGCCGTCGGTACGAACTCGATCCGCACCGGCAACGACTGGCCCGGCTGCAGCGTCACCGGCATTCCGAGCGCACCGTCGATGCGGAAGTTCGCACCCGACGCCAGCGTCACGCGCGCGATGCGCAGCGGGCGCGTTCCATCGTTCGTAATCGGAACGACGACGTAGCCGCTGGCCGTCCCCTTCTCCGTCTGCGCGAACGACACCGCATCGACCGCGGAGATCGCGCGCAGCATCGTCGCGCTCGTCACCGCGATCCGCGCGGTGCGCGTCGATGAGAGCCCGGAGCAGTCGGTCACACGGAACGGTACGACGACCGCGTCGGACTCGCTCGTCACCGGCGCCAGCACCGCAAACTCGCCGGTGAGCGGATCGAGACGGCCAACGCTGCCAACGCGAACCACCGTCGCCGAGCAGCCGCTGTCGCCAGCCATCGCCGCGACGCGGAAGCGGACCGGCTCGCCCGCCTTTGCCTCGATCGGCAGCGCGGGAACGCTGAGGATCGGAGCGGTCGGCGAAGGCGTGGATGACTCCGCTCCGACGACGATCTGCACCGGCGCACTCGTCGTGGCGCCGTTGCTGTCGGCGGCGATGAAGGTCAGCTCGACGATGCGATCCGCCTCGTTGCCGCAACTCTCGAACGGCGTGTACGTCACCTCGCCGGTCGCGGCATCCAGGAACGCGCCGGCCGGCAAGTTCGCCGCGCCGAGCGCGACGCCGTCGCCGTCCGGATCGGTCGCGGCGATGCGGAAGCGCAACGTGCGGCCGATCTCCGCCGTCAGCAGCGACGGCACGCTGAGCAGCGGCTCGCGATTCGTACACGACGCGTTGCGCGCCGCGTTCGTCGACGGACCGATCGTCAGCGGCGTGGTCGAAACAAAGTACGGCTGCGCGAGCACCGGCAACGCGGAAGCCGACGCGTTGCCGAACGGCGGCTCCGCCGCGATCGCATTCCCTTCGACCGCGACGTTCTTCACGCGCGCAACCGGATCGCCGGTCACGATCTCGAGCTGATCCTCGAGATGTCCCGTCGCCACCGGCTGGAAGAGCACGCGCAGTTCGAGCGCGGAGGCGGGGCGCAGGTCGAGAGGCAGCAGTTCGGCGCCTTCGACGCGGAACGCGCTGCCGTCGCGGAACTTCACCGACTCCACGTGCAGCGCCGCTTCACCGGCGTTGGTCAGCGTCACCAGCATCGAGCCGCGATCGGAACCGCTGCGCGTCGAGCCGAAGGTCAACTTGTTGACCGACACGACCGCGCGCGGAACCGATGCCGGCGTGCCGAGCGGAACGATGGCCGTCGATACGCGGCCGCGGCAATCGGTCGCGCGGAAACGAACGACTCGTCCGGCAGCCGATGACGCGGTGAAGATGCCGGTCACGGCGTTGAACGAGCCGAGCTCCGGCGTCGTCAGCACGAGCTCCGTGCTGCAATTCTCTTCCTGCGAAAGCGCCGTGACCGGGAAGCGCGTCTGCACCGTGGCACGCACCGGCAACTGCGGGATGGCGATGACCGGTTCGCGGCGCACGCCGTTCGGAACCGGTGCCGCGACGTGCTGGCGCATACCGTCAGGCCGCACCACCGAGATCTGCACCGGCACCGTCGTCACACCACCCCGAGCATCGGTCGCGATGAACCTTGGCGCGTACGTCCACTCCTCGGCATCGCACAGATCGCTCGGCGAGAAGGTGAAGACGCCGGTCGATGAATTGAACCGCGCGCTCGACGGCAGATCGGCCGCGGAGAGCGCGACGTCATCGCCGTCCGGATCGATGGCAGCGACGCGGAAGCGAAGCGTGCGGCCAGGCTCGACGTTCTGCAGCAGCGGCACGCTCAGCCACGGAGGCGTGTTCGCGCACGCACTCTGCGTGATGACCTGCAGCGCCGCACACGACTGGTTGTTCAGCGCGTTGCCGTCGGCGGACATCAGCGATGCGCAGTTGGTGATGCTGCCCGCGGCGGCGCCCTGTACCGTCGCGCTCAGCACGAGCGTCGCCGTCTGGCCCTGCGCGAGATCGCCGATCGACCAGACGCCGTTCGCATACGCGCCGTTCATCGCGCTCGCATTCGTGAGCGCGAGCGTTCCCGGCAGCGTATCGCCGACGACGACGCCGGTGGCAACGCCCGGTCCCGCATTCGTCGCACGGATCGTGTACGAAACGGTGTCGCCTGCCGCGGCCAGCGACTGATCGACGCTCTTCGTTACGATGACGTCCGGCTGCAACGCCGCGGCGGCGAGCACCGAGATGGAGATGCAACCCTGGTTGTTGGCGCTGTTGTCGTCGAGCGGCGCCGACGCGTTGAGCGTCGCGCAGTCGACGATCGTGGTCGGAGCGATGCCGCCGTGAATCACGGCCGTGATGTACAGCGTCGCTTCCTCGCCGACCGCGAGCGAGCCGGCGCTCCACATCGACGTCGCCCCATCGAACGATCCCTGCGACGC
The DNA here is from genome assembly GCA_025463165.1 of Acidobacteriota bacterium. GTDB lineage: Bacteria > Acidobacteriota > Thermoanaerobaculia > Gp7-AA8 > Gp7-AA8 > JAOBAU01. The sequence continues at coordinate 4,448 of JAOBAU010000401.1, forward strand.
CGACGATCCGGTCACCGTCACGTTCGCATTTTGTGGCGTGCTGACGATGACGCCGGTCGCGTACGACGGACCGTTGTTCTTCACGTGGATCGTGTAGCGAACAACCTCGCCCTCGTGGACGACGGTCTTGTCGACCGACTTCGTGACCGCGAGGTCGACCGGCGCGCACGACTGGTTGTTCGCGCCGTTGACGTCGGGCGGCGACGACAACGTAAGCGTCGCGCAGTTGCGTACCTTGGTTAGCAGCGCGAGCTGATTCACTTTCGCGGTGATGCTCAGCGTCGCCGACGCATCGACTGCAAGCGTGCCGATCGCCCAGTTGCCATCGGCCGGCGTCCACGTTCCCTGCGTCGCCGTGAAGTCGACGAGGTCGACGCTGTTCGGCAGAACGTCGGAGACGACGATGTTGGCGAACGACGCAACGCCGGGGCCGAGGTTGCGGACCGTGACCGTGTAGTGAATCGTGTCGCCGACTGCCGGGACCGCGACGTCGACCGTCTTGACGACCTGGAGATCGGGCGGCAGAACGGTGAGCGGCGCGCACGCGGTGTTGTTCGCCGCATTCACGTCGCCCGGCGTGGAGAGCGTCAGCGAGGCGCAGTTGGTGATGTCGTTGCCCGATTGGCCGACGTTGATGGTGGCTTTCAGCGTGAGCGTCGACGTCGCGCCTTCCGCGAGCGTCGGAATCGTCCACGTGCCGGTGAGCGAATCGAACGAGCCACTCGTCGCTGTTGCGGAGACGTATGTCGTCCCCGCCGGCAGCGCATCATGAATCGCGATCGCAGTCGCGGTTCCCGATCCGAGATTCGTCGCCTTCACCAGATACGTCACCACACTTCCTTCAGATGGCGTGGCGTTGTCGATCGACTTGCTGATGACGAGATCGACCGGCGTCGGAATCGCACATCCATTTCCGACGACGACGCTCGTCGTTGCCGGCTGCGACGCGCAACCGTTCACGGTGGCGACGACGGTGTAAACGCCGGCCGCGGATGCGGTGGCATTGAGCACCGGACTCTGTTCATTCGACGAGAAGCCGTTCGGTCCGATCCAGAAGTAGCTGCCGCCCGCAACTCCACTCGCGGTAAGCGCGATCTTCTGACCGGCGCAATACGGTCCGCCGTTACCGGCGGCCGGGGTCACGACCGCGGGAGCGACCACGACGTCAGTCGTTGCCGCCGCCGAAACACATGAGCCGATCGTCACGATGACGGAGTAGCTGCCGCCGTTGGCGATCGTCGCATTCCCGATGGTCGGATTCTGTTCCGTCGACGTGAAGCCGTTCGGACCCGACCAGGCGTACGTGCCGCCCGCCACCGTCTGCGCGTTGAGCGTAATGATCGAACCGTTGCAGAACGGTCCGCCGTTCGAAGCAACCGGAGTGGCCGGACCGCCGCTCGCCACAACACCAATGCTCGCCGGCGCCGAAGTGCAGCCATTGCCGTCGGTCGTCGTGACCGTGTAGGTGCCGGTGGTGCTGACAGTGATTGCCGCGGTCGTTGCGCCGGTCGACCAGAGATAGGACGTACCGCCGCTCGCCGTGAGCGTGACGTTGCCGCCAGTGCAGAAGGTTGTTGCGCCGCTTGGGGTGATGGTCGCTGTCGGCAGCGGATTCACCGTCACCGTCTGACTCGCCGGTGCTGACGTGCAGCTGTTTCCGTCAGTCGTTGTGACCGTGTATGTGCCGCTGGTGCTGACGGTGATTGCGGCAATCGTTGCGCCGGTCGACCAGAGGTAGGAGGTGCCGCCGCTCGCCGTGAGTGTGACGCTGCCGCCGGTGCAGAAGGTGGTTGCGCCGCTGGGCGTGATGGTCGCGGTGGGCAGCGGATTTACCGCCACCGTCTGCGACGCCGGCGTCGACGTGCAACCGTTTGCATCCGTCGTTGTAACTGTGTGGGTGCCGGACGCGCTCACGGTGATGGCGGCGGTCGTTGCGCCGGTCGACCACAGATATGAAACCCCGCCGCTTGCGGTCAGCGTCACGCTACCACCCGCACAGAATGTCGTCGCGCCGCTCGGCGTGATGGTCGCGGTAGGAAGCGGATTCACCGTCACCGTTTGCGACACAGGTGTCGAAGTGCAACCGTTCGCGTCGGTCGTTGTAACTGTGTAGGTGCCAGACGCGCTGACGCTGATTGCGGCGGTCGTTGCGCCGGTCGACCACAGATATGAAACGCCGCCGCTTGCGGTCAGCGTCACGCTACCACCCGCACAGAATGTCGTCGCGCCGCTCGGCGTGATGGTCGCGGTAGGAAGCGGATTCACCGTCACCGTTTGCGAC
>JAOBAU010000247.1 GCA_025463165.1 Acidobacteriota bacterium
GCGCGACTTCGGCGTGTCGCGGCCGACCGTGTACGAGTGGCTGTCGCGGTTCGATGAAGACGACGAGCTGTCGCTGGCGGACCACTCGCACGCGCGGCACACACAGCCGGATAGGACGCCGGCGCGCATCGAGCAGATGCTCCTGGCGGAGCGAAAGCGATGGGGCTTCGGATCGAAGAAGATTCTGCAGCGGTTGAGCGAGAAGCATCCGAGGATCGACTGGCCGCATCGCTCGACGGTCGACGCGCTGTTCGACCGCGCCGGTCTGGTGGACAAGCGGCGTCGAGGCACTGTGAAGAAGGTCACGCCGTTTCGGCGGCGGTACGAGGCGCAGCAGCCCGGGGAGTTGTGGACGGCCGATTTCAAAGGACAATTCCGACTCGGCAATGGGCGCTACTGCTACCCGCTCACCGTTGCCGATCAGGTGAGCCGCTTTCTGATCGTCGCTCACGGTCTGCCGGACGTGACACTCGAGCCCACCTGGTATCGAATCGAGCGCGCCCTGCGCAAACACGGCCTTCCACAGGCCTTTCACACCGACAACGGCAGTCCGTTCGGACACGGCAACTCGCGATTGTCGACCATGAGCGTGCGGCTGATGAAGCTCGGGATCGAGCCGGTCTTCAGCCGACCCGGCAAGCCGCAGGACAACGGTACGCACGAACGAATGCATCGCACCCTCAAGGAGTTCGCGACGATTCCGCCCGCGAACAGCTTCGCCGGCCAGCAGAAGAAGCTCGATGCGTTTCGGCGCATGTTCAACCATGAGCGGCCGCACGAAGCGCTCGACATGAAACGGCCGGGCAGCGTCTTTGGCGGCGGCATCCGAGCGTTTCCGAAACGCCCGCCGACGATCGAGTACGAGGCTTCTCTCGAAGTGCGTCGCGTCAGCGGGCAGGGCGCGATCAAATGGGCCAGCGAGGCGATCTTCATCTCGCAGGGCCTGGCCGGCGAATGCATCGCCATCAAACCGATCGACTACGATATTCATGAGGTCTACTTCGCCCGTTTTCTCATCGGCCGACTCATTGGAAACCAGTTCACCTGACCCGCTCGCACCCCGTGGAAAACGCCCCTGACCTCCCCCCGCGTTTCCACCGGCTGCGAGCCCTACTACTACCGACGATCTGTAAACCATCAGCTCAGACACACATGTAAGGAATCAGCCCGGTCATTCAGACTGCTCGACCAAAGGCGCGAGGAGTCACGCGGACGCGAAGCGTCACTCAGCACTCAGCACTCAGCACTCAGCACCAGAGACTCGGGGGGACTAGAATCAACCCATGCTGATACTTGCGCGCCGCCTCGGCGCGTTCGACGCGACCATGATCGTGATGGGCGGGATCATCGGCTCCGGCATCTTCATCAATCCTTACGTCGTCGCGCGGCAGCTCCATTCAGTTCCTCTGATTCTTGCGGCCTGGCTGGCCGGCGGCGTGATCGCGCTGCTCGGCGCGTTCATCTATGCGGAGCTCGGCGCGCGGCGGCCGGAAGCGGGCGGTCAGTACGCGTATCTGCGTGACGCCTACCATCCCGCGGCGGCATTTATGTATGGCTGGGGATTGCTGCTCGTCGTGCAGAGCGGAGGGATGGCGGCGGTGGCGGTCACGTTCGCGCGCTACTTCATCGAAGTGACGCACATCCCAATCGGCGACGCGCTGCTCGCCACGCTCACGCTCGTCGCGCTCACCGTCATCAACTGCCTCGGCGTTCGCGCCGGGAGCAACACGCAAACGGTGCTGATGCTGTTGAAGCTGCTCGCGATCGCGATGCTCGTCGGCGCCGCGATCACGCTCACCGGCGGCTCGCATTCGACGGCGACACACATCGCCGCGCGCCCGCTCCTCGGACCGTTCGCGGCGGCGATGACGCCGGTAATGTTCGCGTATGGCGGCTGGCAAACAGCGAGCTTCATCGCCGGCGAATTGAAGCGTCCCGCGCGCGATCTCGGCATCGGCATGCTGGCCGGCGTCATCGGCGTCGTCATCATTTACGTAACCGTCAACGTCATCTTCCTCCGCGCGCTCGGCACGGACGGACTCGCGGCCACGACCACTCCCGCATCCGCGCTCATGCGCCTCGCACTCGGCGAGCGCGGCGCGACGCTCATCGCCCTCGGCATCGCCATCTCCACGCTCGGCTTCCTCAGCCAGAGCATGCTCACCGCACCGCGCGTTTACTACGCGATGGCGAAAGACGGACTCTTTTTCCGCAGCGTCGCCAACGTCCATCCGAAGACGCAGGTCCCGACCGTCGCCATCGCGCTGCAGGGCGGCGTCGCGATCGTCATCGCGCTCTCCGGCACCTACGAACAGATCCTCGGCTATGTCGTCTCGACCGACTTTCTTTTCGCCGGACTGACCGGACTGACGCTCGTCATCTTCCGCCGCCGCGAGAAAACATCGGCAGGTTTCCGCGCCCCCGCGCATCCGGTGACGACGCTCCTTTTCGTCGCCGCCTGCTGGCTCGTCGTCATCGGCACCGCGGCGCAATCGCCGGTGAATACCGCGATCGGATGGGGAATCCTCGCCGCCGGGCTGCCCGCGTATTTGTGGTGGCGCCGTGTGCGGCGCATCACGGCGGCGCCGCTTTCGACGACCTAGAATCCCGGCATGCGAATTCGAGCTCTCCTTTTCTTTTCACTTCTTTTTGCCGCGTCCGCGGCGTTCGCCGGCTCGAAGCCGGTCATCGCGGTCTCGGAATTCAGGAACGACACTGCCGCCAACTGGTGGTCATCCGAAGTCTCCCGCGATCTCGCCGGGATGCTCTCCAACGAACTGTCGTCGACCGGCAAGTTCCGTCTCGTCGAACGGCACAAACTCGGCGCCGTGCTCGACGAGCAGGATCTCGCCGCGTCGGGCCGCGTCAGCAAATCGACCGGCGCGCAGCTCGGAAAGATGACGGGCGCGCAGTACGTCGTCGTCGCCACCGTCAGCGCGTTCGATTCGAAAACGCGTGAGACCGGCGGAGGCCTGAGCTTCCGCGGAATCAGCGTCGGCGGCAAATCGGACGAGGCGTACATCGCCGTCGACCTCCGCGTGATCGACACAACGACCGGCGAGATCGCGTACAGCCGCACCGTCGAAGCCCGCTCCAGTGGCGGCGGCGTTTCGGTCGGCGTCTATCGCGGCGGGTTCGGCGGCAATCTGTCGAACTACGAAAACACGCCGACCGGTAAAGCGATCCGCGGCGTGATCATGGAAATCTCCGACTACCTCGGCTGCGCAATGGTCGATCAGGACGAGTGCATGACCGAGTACGCGCAGAAAGAACAGTCGCGCAAAGCGAAGACGAAGAAGTCGATCCGTCTCGACTGATGGACGACGCGCCGAAACGCGGCCGCGGCCGGCCACGCCGCGCGGGAGCCGACGCCGAGATTCTCGGCGTCGCGCTCTCGCTCCTTCGCGAGAAGGGTTATCGCGAGCTGACCGTCGACGCCGTCGCGGAACGCAGCGGCGTCGCGAAGACGACGATCTATCGCCGCTGGCCGACGAAAGCCGCGCTCGTCACCGCCGCGATCGAGCCGCTCGTCGGCGATGACGGCGCTCGCGAGCTCACCTCGTTGCTGGCGCGATTGCGAGAGCTGCTGACCGGTGAGCTCTCGCCGATCATCGCGGAGCTTGCAGCCGAGGGCGACGTCGACTTCGTCCTGCCGCGCGAATGCTTCCGCGAAGCGCTCGGCGATCGCGACGATCGCGAGCTGCTGATCGACCTGTCGGCCGGTGCTCTATGGTCGAGGCTGCTCGTCACACGCCAGCCGATTCCTGAAACGTATCCGCAACAGATCGCGCGAGCACTGCTCGACCAACGTTAAAGTACCGGCGCAATGCGCCGCCTTCTCTTCCTCCTCCTTCCGCTGCTCGCGCTGCCGCTCACCGCCGCGACACGACTGCCGACGAACGTCATCCCGAGTCACTACGACATCGTCATCACGCCCGATCTCGCCACGGAAAAGTTCAGTGGCAGCGTCGCCATCGACGTCGACGTCAAAGCGCCGACCGACACGATCGTTCTGCACAGCGTCGAGCTCACATTGCGCGAGGCGCTCGTCGGCAGTCAGGCGGCGGCCGTCACGTACGACGCGCCGAACGAAACCGCGACGCTCCAGTTCGGAGAAACGCTCGCCGCCGGACCCGCGCACATCAACATCAAATTCGACGGCACGATCGCGCCAGGATTGCGCGGTCTCTACCTCAGCCGCACCGCGAAACGAAAGTACGCGGTGACGCAGTTCGAAGCGACCAGCGCGCGCCGCGCGTTCCCCTGCTTCGATGAGCCGGCACTGAAAGCGACGTTCGACATCACGCTCGTCGTCGACAAAGGCGACACCGCGATCTCGAACGGCGCGATCGTTTCCGACACGCCGAATGGCGACAAACACGCTCTCAAATTCGCGAAGACGAAGAAGCTGCCGACGTATCTCGTTGCGATGCTCGTCGGCGACTTCGAATGCATCAAAGGCTCCGCGAACGACGTCCCGATCCGCGTCTGTTCGACGCCCGGTCTTCAACACCTCGGCACGTTCGCGCTCGGCGCCGCCGAGGCGTCGATCAAATACTTTGAGGAGTACTACGGAATCAAATATCCGTTCGGGAAGCTCGACATGATCGGCATCCCCGACTTCGGCGCCGGTGCGATGGAGAACGCGGCCGCGATCACCTATCGCGAGACCGATCTCCTCATCGATGAGAAGACGGCATCGACGGTCGTACGCAAACGCGTCGCCGAAGTCGTCGCGCATGAGATCGCGCATCAATGGTTCGGCGATCTCGTCACGATGAAATGGTGGGACGACATCTGGCTCAACGAAGGCTTCGCCACGCTGATGTCGGAGAAACCGGTCGCGGCGTGGAAACCGGAATGGCACGGCTCACTCGATCGGCCGCTGCGCACCGACAACGCGCTGATCACCGATTCGCAGCGGACGACGCGGGCGATCCGGATGCCGGTAACGTCGCTCAACGAATCAGCGCTTTTCGATTCCGGCATCACGTACGACAAGACCGCGTCGGTGCTGCGGATGACGGAAGAGTGGGTCGGACGTGACGCATTCCGCGACGCGATCCGCACGTATCTGAAGAAGTACTCATATTCGAATGCGGCGGCCGAGGATTTCTGGTCGACGATGCGGACGGCGACGAAACAGCCGATCGATGAAGTGCTGCGCTCGTTCATCGATCTGACCGGACCGCCGCTGCTGCGCGTGAGTGAAACATGCGCGGCGAACGGACGCGCGGTGACGATCGCGCAGCAGCGACTCCTGCCGCGCGGTGATGCGCCATCGCCGCAGACGTGGACGATTCCGATCTGCGCACACGAAGTCGGCGTGAACACGAGCCAGCCGTGCCGGCTGATCGCGAAGGAATCGGAGACGCTGACGTTCGCGTCGCCGTCGTGCAAACGGCCGCTGTTCCTCAGCCGCAACGGCGCCGGTTACTACGTCGTCGATTACGCGCCGGAGATGCGCAACGCGCTGCGCGCGCATCTCGGCGAGCTGCCGCCGGTCGAGGAGATCGCGTACCACGGCAACGAATGGGTGCTCGTCCGCTCGCTCCATCGCGAGGCCGGCGAATACCTCGGGCTCATCCGCGCGCTGCCGCGTCCCGCCGAGCGTCCGCTCGTCGGCGCCGTCGCCGACAACATCGTCTATCTCGATCAGCGACTCGTCGACGATCACAACCGCGCCGCGTGGCAGGCGTGGGTTCGCAACGCCGTCCGCGGCATGGCGCCGGCAACGTGGGATGCGCCGGCGAATGAATCCGGCGAGCAGCGCATCGCACGCGCAACTGTTCTCTGGATCCTCGGCTACGTCGCCGGCGATCGCGAAGTCGTCGATGGCGCGCGCAAGGTCGCCGAGCAGTACATGCACGATCCGTCGTCGGTCGATGCCGTCATCGCCGATCGCGCGCTGCGGCTCTCCGCCATCAACGGCGACGCCGCGTTCTTCGATCGTGTGATGGAACAGCTTCATCGCGCGTCGACGCCGGAGCTCGCCTCGCGCTATCGCAATCTCACGCCGCTCTTCCGCGACCCGCAGCAGTTCGCGCGCTCGCTCGATTACATCTTCAGCGATGAAGTGCGCTCGCAGGACGTCGGCACGCTGATCGGCGCGATGTTCGCCGATCGCGCCACGCGTCCCGCCGCGTGGGCGGCGATGAAGAGCCGCTGGAGCAAGCTCGAAGAGCGCGGCATCGCCGCCCGCGCCGGCTTCAGCCTCGGCACGTTCTGCGACGCCGAGTCGAAGAAAGATGTGGAGACGTTCTTCACGGAGCACGGCGCGAAGATGAATCAGCGCACGCTCTCGCGCGCGTCGGAAACGATCGGCGCCTGCATCGCCTTCAAAGCGGCACAGCAGGCGTCGTTCGATGCGGCGCTCAGCGCACCGTTACCCTGACCTCCTCTCCGTTCGCCCGGATCTCCGGCACGTACATCGCCTGTCCCAGCAGCGGCAGCGCGTGGAACGTGCCGGGGGTCTCGGCGCGGAGCGGATAGCGAATCTGCCACGTCCCCTGCGGTAGTTTATCGATGAACAGCGCGACGTTGCGATCGCGCAGTTCCTGATAAACGCCGACGGTGCGACTTCCGCGCAATTCGGACGCGTAGAGCGACCCGCCGCTTTGCAGCGCGATCGCTTCGAAGCCGGCCGGTTTCAAATCTTCGAACAGCAGGTACTCGTAATTGTTCTTCGTCTCGATCGTGACGATCACTTCGACGCGGTCGCCGCTGTCGAGCGTCTCGCCATCGAGCAGCGGCACCTTGTCGTAGACGACGCCTTTCAACAGCGTCGGCTTCGGCGCCAGTCGCACGTACTCGCGACGAACGAACAGTTCGTTGCCGGCCGCTTTCACCGGTTCCTCGAGCGAGAAGAAGCGCGCTTCGGCGGAGAAGTAGAGCGCACCGCTGCCGCTGCGATGAATGCGAATCTCGTTTGCGTCGCGCACGAGGGCTGAGTCGATGACGAAGCGTGACGGCGCGCGCAGCACGTCGGCCGCGGCGATCTTCTTTGTCGCGATGGCGCGGCCGTTCACCGTGAGCTCGTACTGCACGTCGCCGCCGAGCTCTCCGCTGGCGCCGAGGTAATCGTTGAGGGCGATGAGTGCGATGGCGGTGTCGCGCGTGTTGTTCCACTGCGCGCCGCGGCGATTCTTCACCAGCCAGTTCATGGCTGGCTCGATCAGCCGATGCTTCGGCTCGATGAGCACGAGCGCCTGCAACGCGAACGACGTCGTCTCGACCGGACCTTCGTACCACTGCCACCAGAAGCGATCGGCGCCCCAGTGCGCGGTGGCGATCGTCTCGGCGGTGGAACGATTGCCGGTTGCGGCGACGCGCGACTCATCCGGCGACTTGTCGACCTTCACGCCGTCTTCGAGATTGCGCACGAGCACCTTCGCGCGCTCGGCCTCGCCGAAGTGATGCGCGGCGATGGCGAGCAGCGCGCGCGAATATGCGGTGAGCCGCTCGCGATGCGACCAGACGTCATCGAACGCTTTCCGCTCCATCGCGTTCGGCGCGGCGCGGCGCCACGACGCCAGCGCGTGCAGCATCCACGCTTCGCTTTCCCACTGACCTTCGTGCTCGACGAGCGCGCGATCGAGCCACGCCGCCGCGCGATCGACAGCATCACGGCGAACGTCGAGACCACCGTCGCGCGCGATCGAGAAGCCCCAGATCACGTACGCGGTCATCCACGCATCGTCGGGACTTTCCTTCCACCAGCCCCAGCCGCCGTTGTTGTGCTGGAAGTCGTAGAGCCGCGTCATCGATGCAAGCGTGATCGCGTCGATGCGCGCGAGCGGCCGCTTCGCATTTGTGTGCGTCTTCGCCGCGGAATCCTGTTCGATGCCGCCGAACAACTTCCCTTCGATGTCGCGCGGCTCGAGTCCGTTCTTCGCGAGCGTTCGCGCCACGATGGCGGCCGGGAGGAAGCGGCTCATCGTCTGCTCGACGCAGCCGTACGGATACTCGAGCAGATACGGCAGCGCGTCGAGCATCGTGACGGCGAGACTCGGTGCGAGCTGCACGCTGAGCGTCGTGTCGCGGCGGTCGTGCGGCAGGTCGAGATCGATCAGCGCTTCGTCGCCGCGCACTTTGCCGGAGCGGGCGATCAGCTTGTCGACGCCGTGCGGCCAGACGGTGAACGGCTTCTCCATCGCGTCGCCGCGCTCGCCGTTGGCCGCGCGAACGCGCAGCTTCGCGTTGCCGGCGTGCTCGGCGATGACCTGCCATTCCGCGCGCGCGTCGCCGTGCGGCGGGACGTCGACCACCGCGTGCGTAGCGCTGCTCTGCAGCGTCAGTCCTTCCGCTACGATCAACGGCGTGACGCGCATCGGCGCGTCGGTGTTGTTGTTGATGACCGCCGAGACGGTGACGCGATCGCCTTCGACGAAGAAGCGCGGCGCTTCGAGCCGGACGAGCAGCGGCATCGACGTCCGCGCGGTCGCGGTTCCCATACCGAAGGCGGAACCGGCCGTGACCGCGCGCGCGGTCGTGCGCCACGTCGTCAGCGCTTCCGGATAGGCGAGCGTGACGTGCGCGATGCCGTCGCTGCCGGTGATGACGTCCGGCTTCCAGAACGCCGTCGAACGGAAATCGGAGCGGACGACGACGTTCATGCCAGCGACCGCGTTCGCTGCCGCACCTTCTTTTCGCAGCATCGGTGCTTGCGCGGTGACCGTGATGGCTTCGGCAACTGCCGACTTCTGCGCGTCGTAAGCGTACGCGGCGGGCGGCGGAGCGGGTGCCGCGAGTATCCCACCGACCATTCCGCCGACCACGCCGCCGACGACTCCTCCCTCGACTCCGCGTTCCTCATCGCCTTCCTTCTTCTCATCGCGGAGCTGACGATCGTCAACAAGTTGATCGTCTTTCCCTTTGACGTAGCGAACGTACCGCTGCGACTGCACGCCGCTCGACACCTGCACGGCCGGCCCTCGCAGAATCCCGAAGAACGATTCACGCGGATCCCCGGCCGGGTCGCTGGCGATCGCGGTCACCGATTCAT
>JAOBAU010000261.1 GCA_025463165.1 Acidobacteriota bacterium
GCGAAGCCGATGTTGTTGCGCTCGAGATGCTGCTCGATCAGCTCCAGCATCGAAAGGTATTGGCTGAAGACGACGACCTTCAGTCCGCTCGTCATGCACTCGTCGAGCAGTTCCGTGAACAGCTCCCACTTTCCCGATGGCACGTCGGCGCCAAGCGGACCGCGCAGCGACGCGGGGTGATTGCAGATCTGCTTCAGATAGTTGAGCGCAGCGAAGACGTGGATGTACGGGATCTTCGCGCCGGCGCGGAGTTGCGCGCGCAGCGGCTCGGCGCGCGATTCGATCACGCTGCGATAGATGGCGCGCTGCTCCGGCGTCAGCTCGCAGTAACGCTTGTCGAGGATCTTTGGCGGCAGCTCCGGCAAGACCTGCGCTTTCGTGCGGCGCAGCACGAACGGACGAACGAGACGTTGCAGCAGCCGGCGATCGTTGACCGTCGCCGGCAGATAGCCGGGCACGACGAAATCGACGAGCGTCTTCAACTCGCGCTCGTGATTCTCGACCGGCGTGCCGGTCAGGCCGATGGCGATGCGGCGATCGATGGCGCGCAGCGCCTGATGCGTTGCCGTGTCGGGATTCTTAATCGTCTGGATCTCATCGACGATCAGCAGATCGAACGTGCGCGCCCGTAGTCGTTCCAGATCGCTGCGCAGCACGCCGTATGAAGTCACGATCAGCCGCGCATCGCGGCGCACGCTGCGTCCGGCACCGTAATGAATCGCGAACGGAATGTCGGGCAGATAGCGCGCGAGTTTCTCGCGCCAGTGATCGATGACCGACGTCGGACAGACGATGAGAATCGCGGCGTCGCTGTTCTGTTTCGTCATCGCGCGCACCAGCGCCATCGCCTGGTGCGTTTTGCCGAGTCCCATGTCGTCGCAGAGCAGTCCGCCGAATCCGTTCTGCTGCAGCAGCCAGAGCCAGTGATAGCCCGTCTGCTGATAGCCGTAGAGATCGATGCCGAGTGCGGCCGGCGTCGGCGCGGCGCTGGCGTCGTGGAGATCGTCGAAGACGCGGAAGACTGCTTCGGTCGCTTCGTCGCCGCGGAAGACAGCCTTGCCGCGCACGAGACTGCGGACGCGGAGATACTCGAGCTTCGTCAGCAGCATCCGGCCGGCGCCGTAAAAGCGGGTCGCGTCGAGCCATGCGAACTGCGCGTCGGCAACGTCGATCCAGACGTTGCCGCGAAGCAGGATCTGCTTCTTCTCTTTCCGCGCGGCGGCGATGTCGGCGGCCGGAATCGACTCGCCGCCGCAGTGCAGCACCACGTCGACGTCGAGCAACTCGCTCGTCGCCGGCGCGAAGTCGTACGACACCTCATCCTTCTCTTCGAAGAACCGTGCATCGCGCAACGGCTGCGGCACGAGCTCGCGCGGCATGAGCGACAACGCGTGCCGATGCTTCGACACGAACGCGAAGATTTCGCTCTCCTGAATCAGCGTCTCGCGATCGAACGGCAGTCCGGTCGTCGGACGAACATCGAACAGCGCCGCCTGCCCGCGCGCGGCGGAATCGCCGAAGAGCAGCGGGACGTCGCGAAGCGTGGCGAACGTTTCATCGAGCAGAAACCAGCGGCCGAATCGCGGGAGTGACGCGCGCTCGTGCACGTTTCCGATCGCGTCGATGATCACCGGCACGAGCTTCAGCGCGAACGACGGCGTCAGTTCGAGCCGCAGCGACGGCGTGAGCGATTCCGGCGCGAGAGTGAAACCGCTGGCACGCGCGATCGCGCCGTCGCCGGCGGAGATGACGTATTCAACGGCGCTCTTCGGAATGACGAGCTCCGAGTCGCCGAGCGCGAGTTGCACGCCGCCGTCGCGAATCGACAGCATCGCGCCGTCGCCATCACCGAAGCGGATGAACTGCTCCTTGCTCCAGCGATACCACGCCGACGATTCCCACTTCGTCCGCGTCGAGCCGGCGCCGCGCCGCAGCAACTCCAGCTCCTGCTCGGTCATCACATACTTGCGCAGCAGCTCTTCGCGCTTGTCGAGCGGCGGCTCCGCCACCTGGCGTCCTTCCGTGAACGACTCGAAGCCGACCGAGCGCCAGAAGCTCGCCTCGTAGCGCTCGTTCGTCAGCTGACCGTCGGCGTTCGACGACGTCGCCAGCACCGCGGCGAGATGGCGACAGAGATCGCCGAAGCGGAGTTGCTCATTGCAGCTGCACCACCAGCGCGTGATCTTCGCCGGATCGACGACGACGATCGGCGCAAACGTGCGCCGTTCGTTCTCGACGACGTACGCCGTGTACGCGGAGCGGAAGAAAAGCGGCGACCGGATCGCGAGCCGTTTCGCGACGGCGTCAAACTGCTGGATGGTCGAGGCGCTGAACGCGGGAACGAACCGGGACGGGATCACGCGTTGCTCAACACCTCATGCTTTTCCGCGACCGCGACGATCGCTTCGATGGCGCGATCGAGATGCTCGCGCGTGTGCGCGGCGCTGATCTGGCAGCGCAGCCGCGCGGCGCCCTGCGGCACGACCGGAAAGCCGAAACCGGAGAGATAGATGCCGCGGTCGAGCAGCTCCGCTGACATCGCGATGGCTTTCGCGGTGTCGCCGATGATGATCGGGACGATCGGGTGGATGCCCGGACGCACTGTCACTCCCTTCGCGGTGAGCTGCGCGCGGAAGTACGTCGTGTTGTCGCGAAGACGTGTGACGAAGCTCGGATCGTTTTCGATGAGATCGATGGCGGCGAGTGAGCCCATCACGACCGCGGGCGGCAGCGTGTTCGAGAAGAGATACGGACGCGATTTCTGGCGGAGGTAGTCGACGAGCGGTTTCGGTCCGGTCGTGAAGCCGCCATGCGAGCCGCCGAGCGCTTTGCCGAGCGTCGACGTATGTGCGTCGATCTTCCCGGCGACGCCCATCTCTTCGGCGGTGCCGCGTCCGGTTTTGCCGAGGACGCCGGTGCCGTGTGAATCGTCAACGACGAGGAACGCGTCGTACTCCTTTGCAATGTCGATCATCTCCGGCAGCGGCGCGAGCGAGCCTTCCATCGAGAAGACGCCGTCGGTCATCACGATCGTGTTGCGCGATTCCTTCGTCGCTTCGAGCGCGCGGCGGAAGTCAGCCACGTCGCGATTTTTGAAGCGCTCTTTGCGCGCTTTCGCCAAGCGAATACCGTCGATGATCGACGCGTGATTCAGCTCGTCGGAAACGATGGCGTCCTGTTCGAGCGCCACAGTTTGAAAGAGTCCTTCGTTGGCGTTCCAGCACGAGCCGTAAAGAATGGTGTCTTCGGTGCCGAAGAACTGCGCGATCCGCTCTTCGAGCGTGCGATGAATCGTCTGCGTGCCGCAGATGAAGCGGACCGACGCGAGGCCGTAACCGTAATCGCGTTCCGCTTTTTCCGCCGCTTCGACGATGACCGGATGATCGGCCAGGCCGAGGTAATTGTTGGAAGTCAACATGATGACTTCCCCCTTGCCTTCGACCTCGACGATCGGCCCCTGGGCCGACTTCATCAACAGCTCGCGCTTCAGCGTGCCGGCAGCGCGCATCTCATCTAACTCTGCGGAGAGTGTGGAGATCAGTGTCATTCGAATTCCTTGTTAGTAATCGTATTTCAGGTCGCGCCGGAAGCATCGCTGCGTGTCCATGTCGAAGACGACGCAGGAGTCGATGGGGCGGGAGTAGATGTGGAGCGACACGGCGGGCTCGTTCCACTCGGCGAGATTTTTGATGCGGTGGATCGTCTGCGTTTTGTCGACGGTGTTGATCGGGCCGCCAGGGATGGCGAGCTCGGTATCGATCAGCTCCATCTCGATCTGCGTCGCGCCGGCGAGGCAGTCGAAGCCGACCACCTGCTCGTTCTCGGCCGCGTTACATCGCACCTTGTGGTAGTTCTCGACGACCAGCTTTCCTTCCAGCATCGTCATCCAGCCGAGCTGCCCGTTGTGCGTGTGCAGCGGCGTGATCGCGCCGATCGGCCAGCAGATCACCATCACTTCGATCATGTCGTTGCGGAAGACTTTGTTGCGCGTGTGGCGATCCGGCAGCCAGTGTTTGTAGTGCTGTAAATCCGATTCCCTGATCTCGTTCGTAATTAGGAAATCGTAGATCTTCTGTTTGGTAATCAGTCCCTCGGAGAGCGTGCGGATCCCGTCCACGAACTCTTCCACCGCCACCGGTTTCGGCGAGTAGATGGCGGCGGGTGCGGCGGTCGTGTCCTGGGTGTCCATTCGTGCCTCCGGTTGCATCAGCAATATAACGTCCACAAACGAAAAGGAGAAAGTTCATGAAGCAGCTGGTCCTTGTCGTCCTCGCCTCTCTCGCACTCACCGTTCCCGTTCAGGCCGCCGATCCGGCCGCTTCCGCGAAGCCGCAGCTGTATCTCATCCATGAAGAGATCGCCCGGCCGTCGATGCTCGCGCAGTACGAGTCGACCACGAACGAGCTGCTCACGACGCTGACGGAGAAAAAAGCCGATCCGAAAGTGTTCGGCATGAACCTCTACGTCACGAACGATCTCCACTACGTCTTCGTCCTGCCGATCTCGAACTGGGCGGCCATCGAAGGCTTTCAGCAGAGCTGGGCGGCGATCGGTGACGCGGTCGGCAAAGAGAAGTGGGCGAACCTGATGAAGCGCGGCAATCAGGCGATGGAGTCATTCACCGAGATCGTCGTCATGCGTCGTCCCGACCTTTCGTACGAGCCGGCCATGCCACGCATCAAACCGGAAGACGCGCGTTTCGCGCACTGGGCGTTCTACTACCTCGACCCGGCGCGCGCAGACGAGGCCGAACAGGTGGCGAAGGATTACGCGTCACTCTTCAAGGCGAAGAATGTCGGCGACGGCTTCTCCGTCTTCATGGCGGTGAGCGGCAGCAACCTGCCACTGCTCATCGTGTCGGTCCCGGCGAAGAGCGCCGCCGACTTTTACGCCACCGACGAGAAGATCAACGCCGCCTTCGGAAACGACATCCGCCCGCTGGCGATGCGCGCCATGGCCATCACGCGACGGTACGAAACGCGCGACGCGGTGCTGCGTCCCGACATGTCCTTTCCCCTCCCCGCGAAGTAGCTTAAGTTGGGGGGTCGCATCCGGGAACCACAACTTGCTTTTGTAAAGTTGGTACTTCCAGATGTGACCCCAACTTAGCGCTGTGCTAGGCTCCGCGCCGCAAAATGTCTGACGTCAAAAAGAATCTGGCGGTCATCGGCGCGCAGTGGGGAGACGAGGGGAAAGGCAAAATCGTCGATCTGCTCTGTGAAGACTTCGACGTCGTGGCGCGCTATCAGGGCGGCCACAACGCCGGCCACACCGTCAAGTTCGGCGACAAGCACTACACGCTGAAACTGATCCCGTCCGGCATCTTCCACCGCGACAAGCTCTGCATCCTCGGCAACGGGATGGTCATCGATCCGCAAGCGCTGCTCGAGGAGATCGCCACGCTGCAGAGCGTCGGCGTCGTCATCGAAGAGAACCTGAAGATCAGCGACTCCGCGCACGTCATCCTCCCGTATCACAAGGCGCTCGACCTCGCGCGCGAAGAGGCGGCCGGCGAAGGAAAGATCGGCACGACTGGACGCGGAATCGGTCCGGCGTACGAAACGAAAGTCAGCCGCTACGGGATCCGCGTCGCCGATCTCCTCGATCGCGACGTGCTGCGCGAGAAGATCGAGTTCGCCTGCGCGGAGAAAAATCCGGTGCTGGCCGGCGTCTATCACAAAGAGACGTTCGACCCGGCGAAACTCTACGAGGCGTATCTCGGCTACGCCGAACAGCTCGCGCCGCGCATCACCAGCGGCACGGTTCTCATCAACGAACAGATCCGCGCCGGCAAAGCGATCATGTTCGAAGGTGCACAGGCGACGATGCTCGACATCGATCACGGCACCTATCCGTTCGTCACCTCCTCGAACTGCACGGTCGGCGGCATCTGCACCGGCCTCGGCGTCGCGCCGAAACACATTCACCGCGTCTACGGCGTCGCCAAGGCATACACGACGCGCGTCGGCGGCGGCGCGTTTCCGACCGAGCTCATTGACGCGCACGGCGAGCACCTTCGCAAACGCGGCAACGAGTTCGGCACAGTCACCGGACGTTCGCGGCGCACCGGCTGGCTCGATCTGCCCGTGCTTCGCACCGCCGCGATGCTCAACGGACTCGATGCGATTGCGCTGACGAAGCTTGACGTGCTCGACGAGTTCGACGAGATCCAGGTCTGCACCGGCTACAACGTTCGCGGCGAGCGCTGGAAGACGTTCCCGGCCTTCGCGGTCGCGCATCACGACTACAAGCCTGAGTACAGGACGTTCAAAGGCTGGCAGACGTCGATCGTCGGCATCACCGAATTCGACGCGCTGCCGCAGAACGCGAAGGACTACATCCGCTTCGTCGAAGATGAGACCGGATGTCCGGCGTCGATCATCTCGACCGGCCCGCGCCGCGAAGAGACGATCGTCCGCTGACGCGTGATCAGACGCCGAACTGCCGCAGGTGGTGATCCATGTGGCGGTAGACGAGGACGCCCCACGCGTTCTCCGACATCTTTCCGAACGCCGGATGTTCGTGCCAGGCGCCGCGTCCTTTGCGAGCAGTGAACGCGGCGATCAAACGCCGCAGCTCCGCTTTGTGCTCGTCGACCGGACCCGGCTTGCCGGCGAGCAACTCGGGCGCGGTCGGAGTTCCTTTCGGGAACGGCAGCACATAGAGAATGAGCTGCTTAAGCGGAAAGTAGCGGATGGGCAGCTTCTTCGACGCGACGTGGAGCTCGCCGACCGCCATCTTCAGGCTCTCGGTGAGATGCGAGAGCATCCGATCGGCGGTGAACTTTCCCCAACGCGCCGTCGTCGCGCCATCAACCTCGGCGATGCGACGCAGAATCTCCGCCCGCGCCGGTTCCTGCCATAGCGATTTCATGATGCGGAAAGCTTAACGCTCATTGCAGCAGGGACGGCGCGGGAAGTGGAGAAACTTGCGATACCAGGAGTTCGAGAGCGTCAGCTCCACGCCCGGCGTGATGAAGTAACGCTGATGAAAGCGCCCGTTGTCGTCGACCTGATGGCCGCGCTCGAGAAGAAGCGCGATGTTCATGACGTCGAACCCGTACGTCAGTTTCAACCCGACGTCGAGACGCGTCGCGCGACCTCCGTGGAACTTGTAGATGTTCGGCCCGAACATAAGCGTCGCTCCAGCGGCTGTGAGCGGCAGGTCGTACGCGAGCTCGCCGCGAACGCCGATCGCGCGATAGCGATCGCTCTCGACGAACAGGAGATTACCGGTCGCATAGAGCGGCACCAGGCTGGAGGTGAAATAGCGATCGAGCGGCTTGTTCTCTTCGTCGTGCACCATCACGGTGTTCCGCGGATCGGTTCCGTAGATCAGCCTTCCAACGCTGATCGAACGACGCACAGCCGGTAAACCGGCGACGGTGAACTGGACGCCCTTCGCTTCCAGGTTCCCTTGCTCGCTGTACGCATCGGGAGGGACCGCAAAGCGAACCAGCCAGTTCTCGGATGCCTCGCAGCGAGGAACCTCCTTCTCACACGCGTCCGATTTGAGAAACCTGATCGTGAGATGCGGCTTCAGCTTCGCCGGTGGGGATGTTTCCAGCCTCAGCGCCGCTTCCGGTCCGCCGCGCTTCCCGTTGCTGGCTGGGTTTTCGAGAAACGAGTGTGCGTGCGGACCGTCGCGTTGCGCCCAGCGCTCGTTGAAGCAGACCGCGATGTGCTCCGCCGGCGCCGAGGAGTTGCGTGAGGCGTTCAGTACTTCGGCGACTGATTGCGCACTGATGAGCAGTACGAGCAGCCGCTGACCGGGGATGTCGTTCAGATAGGTGTCGCCGCCGATACGCAGTTCTGTCCGGCCGTCAAGCGAGGTGAGGTCCGCATCGTTATATCTGACTGCATCCGGCAACACGCCGAGCTGGCTCTTCACCGCGGCGACAAGCGATCGCCAGGGCTCCGCCAATGTCTGGTCGCTCGACATCGCGAGCAAGACTTTCAATCCCGTATGACCGAAATGATCGTGGAGACTTCCGGCCACCGCGTCATTCGAATGCTTGCGCGGCGTAACAAAGTGGCCCGCGGAAAAGAAATCCTGCAGAAAGTGGAGCGCCACCGCCTCGGTGTACAGCGACGCTTCCCACGTGTCGGGCGAGGCGGCCAGCGCAACCGCATTGCGATGCAACATCAGATACGTGCAGAGCGCCTGACGCTGGAAGTGCAGCATGTTGCGATGCAGTGAGATTCCCTTTCGCCATGCCATGTAGATGCGCTGGCGCTTGCGAACGGCCTTGAACGCCTCACTCGTCGTCAGTGTCGTCACGTTCTGAAACCAGTCGGCGGCGACGGTCAGATCGCCGAATGTCTCCTTCTCCTTCGTGGCGAGGGCGAGTGCCTGCGCAATGAAGGCGTAGTCCGCCGTTCCCTCCGCGTACTTCGCCGCCACGATCACCGCCGCATTCGACACGCTCCGGTGCTCGTAGCCATCAAACGCTCGCGCCGGCGCGACGATCACAACCATCACCACGAGCAGTCCGACTGCCGTTCGCATGAGGGGAACCTCCCCTCGTGCTGACGGACGAGCACCTTTTTTTCGCCGCTCTGTATTTTTTTGGCGCCGACGGCGACTACTCCTCCGAACGCATCAAGCGGAAAACAAAAAACGCAAAAAGGAGCAGCAAATGAAAAAGATGATGATGGGTGGTTTGGTTCTGGCGGTTCTGGCGGGTACGAATGCAGCGCAGGCAGCGACGAGCAGCGGCACGCTCACGGTGACCGGCACGGTTGCAAGCTCGATCTCTCTGACGGTTGAATCAGCGGGCGGCACGACTTCGGGCACCGGCACCGCGGCGGCGACGTCGGCTCTCGGCACAATCTCGAAGTACGGCTCGGCTCCGACCGGCTTCACGCTCGCCAAAGGCGCTTCGGACTGGACGCTTTCCTCGACGGTCGGTGTGAAGGTCGAAAAGGCCAACCTCACCAGCACTGACTACTCGCTCACCGCGCAGCTCGGCACGGCTCCGGACACCGGCATCGTGTGGAAGCTCAACGGCAGCACGCTCAGCGAGAGCGCCGCGACCACGCTGACCTCGACCGGCACCTACGCGTCGACCGGTTCCTACAGCTGGGACATCGTCGTCGCCGACTCGGCAACCGCCGCCGCGATCGACAACGCGATCAACTTCACCGCCACCTCCAACTGAGACGTCACGCGAAAACGGACGAGAGGACGGGCCGCGTGCCCGTCCTCTTCGTTCGAGGAGAAGCAGCAATGCGCAGCATCGTGGTCCTCCTTGCCTTTCTCCTCGCGGCCGTGTCGTCCGAAGCGAGCGCCGCAACCCGCAGACGTGCGGCGCCCGCTCCGGTCGATCCCGACGCAATCACGATCAGCTTCACTCCGACGGACGGTATGAGAACTATGACTTGGACAGCGCTGGACGTCGGAACGCTGGCTCGGCGCGAGCGCGCGCGTGGCGCGCGAGTGGTCCGGAACGTGGCCGTTGGGATCGACCGTATCAGCGGCGTCACCGGCGGAACGGCCACGCTGCGAGCGCACCTGCAGTTCAGCGACGGGCGCGCCATCGTTCGCATCAATGGAATCACGCTCGGCGCTGCGCAGATCGTCATCGATCCCCACGCACCGATCGGCAGCGCAATCGTTCATCACATCGAAATCGAAGTTCCATCCAACGTTCCCGCCGGCGAAGTCGCGAGTGCGATTCGCTGGGAAGCGTCAACAAACTGAAGGAGATCCTCATGCGCCGTCACGCCTACCCCGTCGTTCTGATGTTCCTCGCCGCCGCCTCACTGCATGCGGCTTCCGACGGCACGCTTTCCGTCACTCCGGCCGTCGTGACCCTCCGCGGCACGAAAGGACAGAGCACGAAGCAGCGCGTCATCCTCGTCAACAACACCACGCGCGACTTCGCCTTCGATCTCGTCGCGCAGGACGTCGTCGTCCGCGACGGCAAGCGGACCTTCGTTCCGGCGGGCGAGATCGCCGGCAGCATCGCCGCGACGGCAGTGTTTTCGCAGAAGAGCGTCGTCGCTCATCCCGGCGAGACGATCGCCGTCGACGTCACCGTGACACTTCCTCAGGAAGCGCAGCATCGCGGCGTCGTCGCGATCTTCAAAGGAACGACGAAGATCATGAACGGCACAGTCCCGATGTACGCTTCAATCGGCACGCTGCTGACCTTCTCTACCGGCGATGAAGTCAGCCTGGACGCGGCGCCGCTCGAAGTCATGCCCCAGACGGCGACAAAGAATCTTTCGATCAGGCAGGCGTGCTCCAACAACGGAACGGAACCGTTCGTGGCGCAGGGCGCAGCCGCAATCGTCGACGCGAGCGGTGCGCTCATCGGGCGGATCGCACTCGAGCCGCGCCGCCTCTTCCCCACGGAAAAAACGACCATCGCCGGCGAATACGCGGGCGAGCTTCCGGCCGGCAAGTACCGCGTCCTCCTCACCTTCGACCTCGGCAAGCAAAGCGTCACACGAACCGCAGAGGTCGTCGTCCGGTGAACCGCACGCTCGCAATCGCAGCGATTCTGCTCGCGATTGCGGGCGTTGCGGCCGCCGCTGACTACACCCTGACCATCGCCGTCGGTGAATCGACCGCGATCGACGTTCCGGGCGCCACCGCCGCCTACGCGATCGATCCGATCATCGCCGACGCTTCACTCGCCCGCGGCGGCGTCTCAATCATCGGACGCTCTTCCGGCAGCACGCAGGTCGTCGTCGTCACCGCCACCGGCACGCGCACGATTCTCATCACCGTTCGCTCGCGCGCACAGGCGCCGAAACCGGGCAGCGACGACGCGGCCGCCCCCCAGCAGGGAACGTACGAAGTTCGTTACGCCAGCGCCGGACAGCAGATCCAAACCGCCGTCGGACTCGTGCGCAATGAAAACGATCGCCGCGATGAAGTGCAGCTCCAGACCTCGACCTCGCTCGGCGAGCGTTTCGCCGGCGAGCCGGCGTCCGTGATCCGCAGCGCGACGTATCGCATCACCACGCCGCGCCGCGAGCTGACGTTCTTCGATTCCGGTCTGCATCATTCGCCGCTGACGATCGACGACACGATCGTGCGCGGCATTCACCTCCGTCAGGGCGGCTGGCGCCTGCACGCCGGCTACACGATGAACGCATCGTTCGGCTCGCTGCTCCTCGCATCGGAGCGCGACCTCATCGCCGGCGGCGGCTACGAGTTCCGTCTCAGCGACCGCTCGCGGCTGATGCCCAGCTTCTTCATCTTCCCCGATCAGCACGGCTCCGTCGCGTCGCTGTTGTACGACTATCGCCGCGGCGAGATTCTCGAAGCCTCAGCAGAGATCGGTTACGGCGGCGCGCTCGGCGCATCCGGACATCTCCTCTGGAACGGCGCAT
>JAOBAU010000281.1 GCA_025463165.1 Acidobacteriota bacterium
TCTTCCTCGGCGCCGTCGCGTCGCTCTTCTGTTTTCTCTCGATCGACAAGGTCGTCCAGGCGATCCTCTCGATCCGCGCCATCATCCCTTTCATCGCGCAGATCATCGGCTCGGTGATCATGCGCGTACGCGAACCGGAGCGCCCGCGACCATTCAGGATGTGGCTCTATCCGCTGCCGGCCATCATCGCGCTCGGTCTCTGGGGCTTCATCATCACGTCGCCGCGCAAAGGATTGCAGGCCGGCGGGCTTTACGTCATCGCGGCGGGACTGATCTTTTACGCCGCGCGCGAAGCGGTGCTCAGAAGGACGCGCGGCACGGTGAGCTGACGCGCATCACCGCTTCCTGCACGAAACGTTTTTTGTACTCATCGATGACGCGCGCGATCGCGGCATCGTCCGCGCCGATGACCAGCACGACATGCGAATGCTCGACGACCGCCGTGCCATCGCCGCCGCGCCACCG
Source organism: Acidobacteriota bacterium (assembly GCA_025463165.1). GTDB lineage: Bacteria > Acidobacteriota > Thermoanaerobaculia > Gp7-AA8 > Gp7-AA8 > JAOBAU01. The sequence goes on from JAOBAU010000281.1 coordinate 466, forward strand.
CCCATCCGCTTCCCACGTCGTCAGCCCTTTCGGAAATTCACGTGACAGCACTTCGTCCGCGAACTGCTTCCACTGTTCCGCGTTGACGACGCCGGTCGGAGTGGCGGTGCCGAAGTAGAGCGTGTCGCACGCCTGATGCGTCGTCGCGCACGCGGCGAGCAACATCACGAATGCAACAGCCAGACTACGTTCGCGAATCATCGATCCACTTTCGCACGGCCGGCGGCGCGTATGACGCGAAGCGCTGCAGCATCGTCGCCGGATCGCTCTCGAAGATGGCGACGTTGCGCTGTTCGGTGCGGATGAATCCCTCGCCGTTGGCGTGATCGAGGAACGTCGCCAGCGACGAGAAGTACTCGTCGACGTTGAGAAAGCCGAGCGGCTTCTGGTGCATGCCGAGCTGCGCCCAGGTCCAGACCTCGAAGATTTCTTCGAACGTGCCGAGGCCGCCGGGAAGGGCGATGAACGCATCGGAAAGGGCGGAGATGAGAGTTTTGCGCTCGTGCATCGATTCGACGATTCGCAGATCGGTGAGTCCGTGATGACCGACCTCGCGATCCCACAACGGACGCGGAATGACGCCGATCACTTCGCCGCCGGAGGCGAGCGCCGCATCGGCGAGCTCGCCCATCAGGCCGACGCTGCCGCCGCCATAGACGGTCGTGATTCCTTCGCGAGCGAAGAGCTCGCCGACCGCACGCGCCGCCGCCGTGTACGCGGGACGTGCGCCATGGTTGGAACCGCAGAAAACAGCAATCCGTTTCACGCGCCGCAGTGTAGCTAATATGCGCGCATGCGGAAGCTCATCGCGCTCGCCCTCTTTCTCCTCCCCTCAATTCTCCTCGCCCAATCGCTCGACACCGCCGCCGTCGATCGCATTGCGACAACCACGATGCAGCGGTGGCGTGTGCCCGGCCTCGCCATCGCCATCGTACAGAACGATCGCGTCGTCTACGTCAAAGGCTTCGGCGTCAAAGAAATCGGGAAGCCGGATGCGATCACCGCCGACACGCTTTTCGAGCTCGGCTCAACCACGAAAGCCTTCACGTCGACGGCCGCCGCGCTCCTCGTCGGCGAGAAGAAACTGGCGTGGGACGATCCGGTGCGGAAGCACCTCACCTGGTTTCATCTCAGCGATCCCTGCGCCGATTCGCTCGTGACGCTGCGCGATCTCCTCACGCATCGCACCGGCGTCGCCACGCGCGACGAGCTGTGGGACAACGCACGTTACTCGCGCGAAGAAGTGCTGCGCGCGCTTGCCTCGATTCCGGTCAACAAGCCGATCCGCTCGGCGTATCAGTACTCAAACATCATGTTCACGGCGGCCGGCGAAGTCGTCGCGTCGGCGGCCGGCATGCCGTGGGAAGAAGTGATCCGGACGCGCATCTTCACGCCGCTCGGCATGACGCACAGCCGGATCACGCTCGATGAGTGGACGAGATCGGATCACGCGCTCGGCTACGACTACGATCGCGATCGCGACGTCGCGAAACCGCATCCGTTCAATGACTACGCGACCATCGCTCCGGCCGGCACCATCAAGACGTCCGCGCGCGACATGGCGCAATGGCTTCGCTTTCACCTCGCCAACGGCGCCATCGACGGCAAACAGATCGTCGACGCCGCCGCGCTCCTCGACACGAAATCGCCGCAGGTTGCGCTCAGTCTGACGACGGCCAGTCAGCCGGAATCGAACGTCATCACCTACGGCATGGGCTGGACCGTGGCCGACTATCGCGGCACGCTGCTCGTGTCGCACAGCGGAGCGCTGAACGGATTTCGCACGCAGGTCGCGCTGCTGCCGAAGCTGAACGCCGGCGTCGTCGTTCTCGCCAACATCGGCCGCGGCAACGCGCCGCTCGCCGCGCGCAATGCCATCCTCGATCTCCTCGCGAACGCGCCGGCCACGCGCGACTGGAACGCCTACTATCTCGAGCTCGACGACAAGTCGGCCGCGAAAGGAAAGGCCGCCGTCGCCGCGCGCGAAGCGGAGCGCAAGCCGAACACGAAGCCGTCGCACGACCTCGCCGACTACGCCGGCACGTACGAAAATCCCGGCTACGGCAAAGTCGTTGTCACGTTCGAGGCCGGCTCGCTCGTCCTGAGGTGGGGGCACGCGACCTTGCCGATGACGCACTGGCACTACGACACATTCGAAGCGAAGTCGGATGAGGAAGAGCTCGACGAACTGATTCCGTTCACGACCGGCACCGACGGCGCGATCAAGTCGCTGCTCATGTTCGGCGAGACGTTCGTGAAGCCGAAGGTGAGCGCATGAAACACGTCGTCATCGTCGGCGGCGGCTTCGCCGGACTTTACGCGACGCGGCATCTGCGCGGCGTCGACGACGTCGAGATCACGCTGCTCGATCAGCACAACTATCACCTCTTCCAGCCGCTGCTCTACCAGGTCGCGACCGCCGCGCTGAACCCGAGCGACATCGCCGTACCGATCCGCGCGATCGTGCGCAAACAGCGCAACGTCTCCGTCCTCCTCGGCGCCGCGACCGCGGTCGACGTCGAAAAAAAACTCGTCATCATGGAAGACGGCCAGCTCGCCTACGACTACCTCGTGCTCGCCACCGGCGCGACGCATTCGTACTTCGGCCACGCCGAGTGGGAGCGCGATGCGCCGGGATTGAAGACGATCGATGACGCGCTCGAGATCCGGCGCCGCGTGCTCGTGGCGTTCGAAGCGGCGGAGCGCGAGACCGATCCGATCAGACAAAAGGCGTGGCTGACGTTCGTCGTCATCGGCGCCGGACCGACCGGCGTCGAGCTCGCCGGCGCGCTCTCCGAGATCGCGCGGCAGACGATGCTGCGCGACTTCCGTCGCATCAATCCGTCGAGCGCGCGCGTGATCCTCATCGAAGGAAAAGAGCGCGTGCTGCCGGTCTATCCACCCGATCTTTCCGAGAGCGCCATGAAGCAGCTCCGCGGCCTCGGCGTCGAGGTGCTGGTCAACGCGCAGGTGACGAACATCAGCGATCGCGCGGTGACGATCGGCAGCGACATCATCGAAACGCACACCGTGTTGTGGGGCGCCGGCGTGCAGGCGTCGCCGCTCGCAAAGTCTCTCGGCGTTCCGCTCGATCGCGCCGGCCGCGTCATCGTCGAGCCGGCGCTGACGATTCCCGGTCATCCCGAAGTCTTCGTGCTCGGCGATCTCGCCGCCGTCGCGCAATCCGACGGCAGCTTCGTGCCCGGCGTCGCGCCGGCTGCGATTCAGGAAGGGATGCACACGGCGCTGAATCTCGAGCGCGCCGTCGGCGGCCAGCCGCTGCGGCCGTTCCGCTATCGCGACAAAGGCTCGCTCGCGACCATCGGCCGCGCCGCCGGCGTCGCCGACTTCGGCAAACTTCATCTCAGCGGATTCATCGCGTGGTTCGCGTGGCTGGCCATCCACATCTTTTTTCTGATCGGCTTTCGCAATCGGTTTCTCGTGATGACGCAGTGGGCGTGGGCGTACGTGACGTATCAGCGCGGCGCGCGGCTGATCACCGGCGGCGTCAGGCCGCTGCTGAAGGAGTAACGGCGTTTGTCGACGATCGATCTCATCATCATCGCCGCGTATCTCGTCGCCGTCGTCGGCGCCGGCGCGTGGTTCGGACGCCGCCAGCAAACGACCAGCCGCTACTTTCTCGCCGGTCACGGCATGCCGTGGTGGGCGATCGGCGCGTCGATCGTGGCGACGGAAACATCGACGATCACGTTCATCTCCGTCCCCGGCATCGCGTACGCCCGCGGCGGCAACTTCACCTTTCTGCAACTCGTCTTCGGCTATCTCGCCGGCCGCGTCGTCATCTCGATTCTCTTCATCCCGTCGTACTTTCGCGGCGAGCTCGTCACCGTTTACGAACTGTTGCAGGGACGTTTCGGCGCGAAAGTTCGCGCGCTCGCCGCGTCGCTGTTCGTCACCGCGCGCACGATCGCCGATGGCGTGCGTCTCCTGCTCACCGCGTTCGTCCTCGCCGCTGTTTACGGCAGCGTCAGCGGCGTCTCCGCGGCGTCGGTCGTGACGACGTCGGTGATCGTGATCGGCATCGTGATGATCGTCTTCACCTTCTTCGGCGGAATGGAAGCGGTGGTCTGGATCGAGGTCGTGCAGCTCGGCATCTACATCGCCGGCGCACTCGCCGCCGGCGTCGTGCTCGTGCATTCGATCGACGGCGGCTGGAGCGCGGCGATGGCGCTCGGCGAGGCGCACGGAAAGTTTCGCGTGTTCGATTTCGCGCTCGATGCGACGAAGACGTTCACGTTCTGGGCGGGACTGATCGGCGGCTGTTTTCTGACGATGTCGACGCACGGCACCGATCAATATCTGGTGCAGCGATATCTGTGCACCGACCGGCCGCGGCGCGCGGCGATGGCGCTGCTGACGTCGGGCATCGTCATCCTCGCGCAGTTCATCGGCTTCCTCTTCATCGGCGTGTTGCTCTTCGCGTTCTATCGTCCGGACAAATTGCCGTCGTACGCGACCGGCGCCGCCGCCGCGCCGTTCGCGGCCGCCGATCAGGTCTTCCCCGATTTCATCACCCGCCATCTGCCGACCGGTCTTTCAGGTCTCGTGGTCGCGGCGATCTTCGCGGCAGCGATGTCGTCGTCGCTCAACTCGATCGCCGCCGCGTTCGTCTCCGATCTCTACACGCCGCTCGCGCGCGGCCGCGGCGATCGTCACTACCTGAACGTGTCGCGGCTCGTGACGATCGTCGCCGGCATTCTGCAGATCGTCGTCGCGCTCGCGCTCTCGTCGACGACGCAATCCGCGCTCGCCACCGCGCTCTCCGTTGCGTCGCTCATCAACGGCCCGATCCTCGGCGTTTTCCTGCTCGGCAGCCTGCGCCGCGGCGGGCCGGCCGCCGCACTCGGCGGGATGACCATCGGCATCGCCACGGTGCTGTCGATCTATCTCGGCACGCACGTCGCGTGGCCCTGGTTCACCGTCATCGGCAGTCTCGTCACGATGAGCGCGGGACTGTTGATCTCATCGTTCAGCCGCCGCACCGCCGCGCTGTCGCTGCTGCTCCTCGCCGGCTGCGCAAGCGTGACCTCGCCGCCGCCTGCACCGTTCGAACATGCAGAGATCGATGGCGCCATCACGCGCGCAATCGATGAGCGAAAAACGCCGGGCGGCGTCTATCACCTCGAGCGCGACGGCCGCACTTACGAACGCGCATATGGCTATCGCTCGATCGCACCCAACGTCGAACCGACGACGATCGATACGAATTACGACGCCGCGTCGCTGACGAAAGTGATGGCGACGACGCCCGCGATCTGGCTGCTGATTCAGCGCCGCCAGCTGGCGCTCGACGATTCCGTATCGAAGTACATCCCGGAATTCGCGGAACGTGCGATCACGATCCGCCACCTGCTGACGCACACGTCGGGATTGCGCCCCGACGTCGATCTCGACGTCGAGTGGAGCGGTCACGCCGAAGGCGTTCGTCGCGCCATCGCGGAGACGCCGCGCAATCGCCCCGGCACGATCTTTCGCTACTCCGACATCAACTTCATCCTCCTCGGCGAGATCGTTGAGCGCCTCTCCGGCCAGCCGCTGAACGTCTTCTGCCAGCGCGAGCTCTTCACGCCATGGGGCATGCACGACACGCAGTTCCTTCCGCCGGTCGAATGGCTGCCGCGCATTGCGCCGACCGAAAAACTGGCGGATTGCACGATCCTGCGCGGCGCGGTTCACGATCCGACCGCGCGGCGGATGGGCGGAGTGGCCGGACACGCCGGTCTTTTCACGACCGTACACGACGTCGCCATCTACGCGCGCGTGCTGCTGTCCGGCGGTGGCGGCGTGCTGAAACCGGAGATCGTCAACATGATGACGAGCGATCAGTCGCCGGCGGAGGTCGCGGTGAAACGCACCGGCGGCTTCGATCTCGACTCGCACTACAGCCGTCCGCGCGGCGAGCTCTTTCCGCTCGGGTCGTACGGTCACACCGGCTGGACCGGCGGCTTCTTCTGGATCGATCCGCGATCGAAGTCGTTCTACGTGTTCCTCTCCAATCGCGTACATCCCGACGGCAAAGGCTCCGTGACCGCGTTGCAGCGAACGCTCGGAACGCTTTCCGCGCGCGCGGCGGGCGTGAACGCGGCGTCGCACGGACGTGCGCAGTGGGTCGTCGGCGGTGAAGCGCAGAACGGCATCGACGTCGTCGTCGCACAAAACTACGCGCCTCTCCGCGGACTCCGTCTCGGTCTCATCACGAACCAGAGCGGCATCGATCGGATCGGCAATCCGACGGCCGATCTGTTGCGCGGCGCGCCGGGCGTGAACGTCATCGCGCTCTTCAGTCCGGAGCACGGCATTCGCGGCGTCGCGGATGAGAAGGTGCCGGACTCCGTCGATCCGATCAGCGGTCTGCCCGTTTACAGCCTCTACGGCGCGACGCACAAACCGCGGCCGGAGCAACTCGCGAATCTCGACGCGCTCGTCTTCGACGTGCAGGACATCGGCACGCGCTTCTACACCTACATCGCCACGCTCGGCTGGGCGATGGAAGCGGCGGCCGATGCGAAGCTTCGCTTCATCGTGCTCGATCGCGTCAATCCGATCGGCGGTGATGCGATCGAAGGTCCGATGCGCCAGGGAGCGGAACGCGACACGGCATTTCACGACCTCCCGATCCGTCACGGCATGACCGCCGGCGAGCTCGCGCGGATGTTTCGCGAAGAGCGTCACATCGATGTCGAGCTGACCGTCATCCCGATCGCGAAGTGGTCGCGCGAGCAGTGGCAGGACGAAGCGGGCATGCCCTGGATCAACACGTCGCCGAACATGCGCAGCCTCACCGAAGCGGCGCTCTATCCGGGAGTCGGCATCCTCGAAAGTGCGATCTCGGTCGGACGCGGAACGCCGTCGCCGTTCGAGATCATCGGCGCGCCGTACATTGATGGTGAGACGCTCGCGCGCGAGCTGAACGCGATGACGCTGCCTGGCGTCACGTTCGCACCGATTCGCTTCACGCCGAACGCCAGCATCTTCGCGAATCGCGAATGCGGCGGAGTGCGGATCACCGTCACCGATCGGAAGGCGCTGCAATCGGTGGCGGCCGGAATCGCGATCGCAGTCACGCTGCAGCGGCTCTATCCGAACGACTTCGCGCTCGACAAAGTGCAGCCGCTGTTACGCGACGAGCGGGCCATCGCGGCGATTCGCGCAGGAAAGCCGTTCGCGGAAATCGTGGCCATGTGGAACGAAGAGCTCAAAGCCTTCGCCGAGCGGCGGAAGAAGTTTCTGCTTTACTGAATCTCGAGCGTGTACTCGGGTGACGAATCGGCGAGTTGCGGAAGGGGCGTCGTTTTGATGCGCATCATCCGGCCGTCGTTCTCGCTCACCCACACGACGCTCGATGCGCCGGTCGCGCCGCTCGTGAACTGATAGATGTTGTATGGCTCGCTGCCGAGGAGATCGCTGCCGGCGAGGAGCGCCTTCCCTTCCTTCTTTTGCGGATCGACGTAGGTCGTCACGCGCTGCCAGACGCGCTCGACGAACGCCGGCGGACTGGCCTCATGTTTTCCGTCGCGCGTCCATGAGACGCCGGTCGCTTTCGCCTCGCCGATCCATTCGTTGCCGCCGGCGCGGAACTGCACGCGCTCCATCCCGGGACGCGGACGCGTCACGTCACCTTCCGCGCGCACCAGCGGCTCTTCGAGCACGAAGTGAAACTTCCCGGCGATGCGGAAACAGTCGACCGCTTTCGCGTAGCTGCCGTCGCCCGCGCATTTCGTCGACGATGAGATCTTCTTCGGAGGCGCCGGCGGCGCGGCGACCGGCTGCGGCACAGGCGCCGTCGCGGTTGAAGCAGTCGTCGCCGTCGTCTGCGTTTGCGTAGACGTCGACGTGCGTTGCTCGCCGCGGCAGGCGGCGAAAAGCGCCAAAGCAACAACCAGATATCGTTTACGCATCAACCGACACTCACCCGATTGCGTCCTTCGCGTTTTGATTGATAGAGCAGCTCGTCGGCGCGCGCGAGCAGATCCTGCGGCCGTTCGGCCGGCGTCACCGTATCGCAGACGCCGAACGACGCGGTGAAGCGGATCGGTTGTCCGGCGAAGTCGAAAACATTTGCCGCGAACGCCGCGCGCAGCCGCTCCGCGGTTTCCGCTGCCGATGTGCGATCGGTCGATGGCATCACGATCGTGAACTCCTCCCCGCCCATGCGCGCGAACAGATCGTCGTCGCGCACGCCGATTCGTTTCACGAGCATCGCGCTCGCACGCAACACGTGATCGCCGGCGGCGTGGCCGTAGCGATCGTTGACCTGCTTGAACTCATCGTAATCAAACGCGATGACGCTCACCGGCCGGTCCGGCGACGTCGTGTCGAGAAGAAACGCGAGCCGCGCGATGAGATACGGCTGGTTCATCGTCTCGGTCAGCGCGTCGCTCGTGCCGCGCGCGTGGAGCGACTCGAGGAACTCGACGTCGAGCAGCGAGTCGACGTATTTGAAGACGCAGTTGCCGAGGCGGAGAAGCGTTCCTTCCGCGAGCAGCAGCGGACTGACGATCGGCGCGCCATCGACGACGGTTCCGTTGGTGCTGCCGAGGTCGTTGATGGTGACGGAATCCCGCTCGCGAACAACTTCCGCGTGGAGTCCGCTCACAGCGCGCTCGCGCAGCCGGATCTCGCACTCGGGACGCCGTCCGATCAGGTGACGCCCTTCTTTGAGGCGGTACACCTGACCCGGCAGATCGCCCTCGAGCATGATCAGCGCCGGCTCCGGCGCCTTCCCGCGCGCCAGCGCATCCGCGACCTCACGTCGCGACACCCCGGTCGTTTTTCGGCGAAGATCCACGGCGCTTAGTTTACTAGACCAAAAGCAGTGCTGAGTGCAGAGTGCTGAGTGCTGAGAGAAAGGCAGCGGTTCTGACTCAGCACTCAGCACTCAGCACTCAGCACCCGTTTTGCAAATTCGAAGTTCGAATGGACGTCGCCGTAAAAACCTGGACCGATCTCCAGGAAGCTTTATTCGCCGATTCCTGGCGTGAGCCGTTGTCGCGGTTTCGGTCGAACTTCGCCTTTCGCGGGGTGCCGCGATCGACGCATGGGCTCGAGACGAGTTTGCAGACCGGCGGGTTCGAGGCGCATGAACGGCATCTCCTCACCTCGTTCCGCAAGTACGCGTTGCGCAATGTCGTACATGGCGATGCGGTCTGGAACTGGCTGTCGCTGGCGAAGCATCACGGACTGCCAACGCGGTTGCTCGACTGGAGCTACTCGCCGTTCGTCGCGTTGCACTTCGCGACGCATGACCCGAAAGACTTCGACATCGACGGCGCGATCTGGTGCGTCGATTACAGCAAGACCAACGAGCTGCTGCCGTCGCGTCTCGGGAAAATGCTGGAGCGCGACGACGCGAACATCTTCACCACCGACATGCTCAATGAGACCGCGACGTCGCTCGAAGAATTCGATTCGCTGTCGCGGCATCCGTTCGTCGTCTTCTTCGAGCCGCCGTCGCTCGACGAGCGGATCGTCAATCAGTTCGCGCTCTTCTCGCTGCCGTCCGACGCGCGGCTGCGGCTCGAAGATCTCCTGCATCAGCGCGAGGAGATGTATCGCCGCGTCATCGTGCCGGCGGAGCTCAAGTGGGAGATTCGCGACAAGCTCGATCAGGCCAACATCACCGAGCGCGTGCTCTTCCCCGGCCTCGATGGCCTGAGCCGCTGGCTTCGGCGTTATTACAGTCCGCGCATCGACCCGGAACAGGTGGAGCCACTCTCCGAAGCAA
>JAOBAU010000323.1 GCA_025463165.1 Acidobacteriota bacterium
ATGGGGAAGGAAGCGCGCGTCATCGTGCGCGACGGATTCGCGAAGCCGCTGCACAACATCCCCGGCGCGAAAGAAGTGACGGTCTCGGATCTGCTGCCGCACGATTACCCGCGCGCGTACGACGCGATCTTCACGATGGAATGCCCCGAAGTTGAGCGCACCGGCTACGACGTCCTCCCCGGACCGGCCATCAACATCGATCATCACCTCGGCAACACGATGTACGGCGAGGTCAACTACCTCGACGTCGAAGCGCCGTCCGTCGGCGAGATGGTCATGCAGCTCAATCGCAACTATCTCGGACTGCCGCTCGATCGCGACATCGCCACCGCGATGTATGTTTCGCTCGCCACCGACACCGGATTCTTTCGCTATCACAACACCACGCTGCGCGCGTTCGAAGCTGCCAACGAGCTGGTGCGCGCCGGCGTCGTTCCCGGCGATGTCTCGCTCTGGATCAACGAGAGCGTCACCGCCGGCTCGATCAAGTTGCTCGGCCTCTGCCTCAACACGCTCGAGCTCCGCGCCGGCGGAAAGATCGCCAGCATCACGCTCCCGCGCCGCTTCTTCGAGGAAGCGGGTGCGTCGTCGGAAGACACCGAAGGAATCGTCAACTACGGACGAATGATCGACGGCGTTGTGATCTCCGCACTGCTGAAAGAAGCGGGCGCTGATACGCGCGTGTCGCTGCGCGCGAAGCCCGGCTACGACGTCCAGGCGATCGCCGCGATGTTCGGCGGCGGCGGCCACAAAGCGGCGAGCGGTTGCTCGATTCCGCTGCCGCTCGAGCAGGCCAAAGCGAAGCTGCTTCCGCTGTTGGACGCGATCGTTTAGCGCTCGCCGCGCCCCTCACCCGGCGCTTCGCGCCACCCTCTCCCGGAGGGAGAGGGATCGGTCGCGCCACATCCCTCTCCCTCCGGGAGAGGGTGCCCGAAAGGTCGGGTGAGGGGCCGGGCAAATCCGAGCGCCTCCTACGGCGTCACCACCGAGATCGGCGCCGCCGGCAACAGCGGATCGATCGCGGCGATGATGAAGCGCTGCCCGTCGCTCGTCACGTCATACGACTGCGACACCGCCAGATATCCGACCCCAATCCCGCTGTCGAACAGCGGCGCCGGTGCGGCAGCGTCGAACGCGCCACCGGGACGAATCGTCACCGCGCGCAGCCGGCGATCTTCGCCGACGTAGAAAAGTTCCTGCCCGTCGCGGCGCCAGCGCGGCTGTTCGCCGCCGCCCGACGACACCTGCCATTTCGCGCCGGCCGCCGGAAAGCGCTGCACATACACCTCCGGCCGTCCCGATTCATCCGACGCGTACGCGACCCATCTCCCGTCCGGCGAGAACTGCGCCTGCGACTCGTCGGTCGGTCCGCCGATGAACGTGAACGCCTTCGTCACGTCGGCGAGCGGCAGCCCGCCAATGTCGTGTCCGTTGTGAGAATCGTCGCGCTGAAAGAGGATGAACTGTCCGTCCGGCGACCAACTCTGCGCGTACTGCGAGAACTGCGGCTCGCGCGTGATCGGCTCTTCTTCGCCCGCGCCGCTGGCCGGTTTTCGCTTCAGCGTATCGACGCCGATCTCGTCGTCGCTGAACGCCACCTGCGCGCTGTCGGGCGACCAGATCGGCGAATACTGATTGCTGCGTGAGAACGTGAAACGGCGCGGCACGCCTTCGCCCGCACCGCAAAGCGAAATGTGGTTCAGCCCTTCGTCGGGATAGAACGCGCCGAACGCGACGCGCGCACCATCGGGCGAAAGTGAAACGCCTTCGTACTCGCCGGGATCGCCGATCGTCGCCAGGTGCCGTCCGGTTCTGTCGTACCACGCGACGCGCATCTTGAGCGTTGCATCGCGTCGGAACGCGACCGTCCCATCGTTCGCGGCGGAGAGGGGCACCCATCCGCGATCGCGGAAGAAAACGATCTTGTCGGAGATGACGAGCGGCTCGCCGCTCACTTCGAACGTGCGCGCGTCGAACGCCTGCCGCACGAGCACATGCTCGCGCACGTGGTAGAGACGATCGGGTGCACCGAAGGCGACACTCGTCGTCGACGTCAGCACGCGCTTCAGGTCATTCGTCTTTGTCGAGCCGACCCACACACCTTCTTCCGCCGCATCGCTGCTTTGCGCGACGAAGAGGAAGTGCTCGCCGTCGGGAAGCGCGACGGGCCAGCGATGCGAACGTGTACGCGGAGTGAATCGCGTCACCGGCGTTAGCAAGCCACCGCCGGGCGAGACGCGCATCAGCGGTCCGGCCGGCGACGGCGCGAAGATGATCGCGTCGCCGCTCCACGTGCCGCCGCGGGCGGTCGGCGCTTCGCAGATCGTCTCCGCCGGTCCGCCCGGCAGCGCGACGCGTTTCATTTTTCCTTCGGCGAAGAACGCGATCGAGCGGCTGTCGGGCGACCAGAACGGATACTCCGCCCCTTCCGTCGAATCGAGCCGCCGCGGTTCTTCATTGTCGAGCGCGCGCAGCCAGAGAAACGAGCGGCCGTCCGGCGTCGTCGCTGCGAAGACCAGCTGTCGTCCATCGGGCGAGAGCGCGAACCCGCCGCCTTCACCGAGCGACACGAACGCGGCGCCGGCCGGCGGCGGGACGGTGAAGCGAAACGAACGTGACTCCGCGCGTGGACGGAAGTACCAGCCGGCCAGCGCAATCAGCGCGATCGCCGCGACGATCGCAATCGGCCACATCGGCAGCTTCCGCTCCGTTCGCGTGTGCTGCGTGACCGGCGCGGGAAAGATGCGGTCGGTCCGATCATTGAGCATCATCAGCGCGAGCTTTACGTCGTGCGCCGACTGGAATCGCTCGTTCGGATCTTTCGCCAGACATGTCTGGATCACCTGTTCGAGGCCGCGCGGCGTGATCGGACGAAGACGCGTCGGCGGCGTCGGCGTCTCGCGCATGATCGCGGCGATGAGACTGGCGTTCGAGCTGGCGTTGAAGGCGCGAACGCCGGTCGCCATCTCGTACACGATCGCGCCGAACGAGAAAATATCCGTTCGCGCGTCGACCTCTTTCGTTTCGAGCTGCTCGGGCGACATGTACGGAATGGTGCCGAGGAGCATGCCGGCGGTCGTGATTGCGGCGTGGCGTTGCGTGGTTTGATCGGTGTCGCCGATCAGCGGCGGCGTTCCTTTCGTCCACTTCGCGAGTCCGAAATCGAGGAGCTTCGCGCCGGAGCGGGTGAGGACGACGTTGCCCGGCTTTAGATCGCGATGAATGATGCCGAGGCGGTGCGCTTTGTCGAGCGCGTCGGCGATCTCGGTCGCGTAACGGATGACGTCGTCGAGCGGCATCGCGCCGTGCGTGAGTCGTTCCGCGAGCGTATCGCCCTCGAGATACTCCATGACGAGATACTCGCGATCGTCCTGCTGACCGATGTCGTAGAGCGTGCAGATGTTCGGATGCGAGAGCGCGGAGATCGCGCGCGCTTCGCGTTCGAAGCGGCGCCGCAGTTCGACGTCGGCGTAGAGAGCTTCCGGCAGGAACTTGAGTGCGACGGTGCGATCGAGCCGCGTGTCGCGCGCCTTGTACACCTCGCCCATCCCACCCTCCGCGAGCGGGGAGACGATCTCGTACGGTCCGAAACGCGAGCCGGCAGTGAATGGCAAGTGCAGGAAGGATACATCGCCGGCGTGCGCCAGCATCCGCCGCGAAGCCGCTCGCGGACGCTGTGCGGATCAACGCCGCGGGCCGTGCCCGCTTTGCACTATGCTGTCGCGACGATGAACCCACCGGAAAAGAAGGGCCTCGACGGCGTGCTGCTCGTCGACAAAATCACAGGCATCACCTCCCATGATGTCGTCG